>JBEGSA010000006.1:0-51498 GCA_041180145.1 Actinomycetota bacterium
GGTCGTAGAAGATCCAGGTGACGTCGGTATTTGGTTCGGCAAGCGTGGCAGCCAGTTTCAGCTGAACGGCGACACCAGCCTTCATGTCAACGGTTCCGCGCCCCCAAAGCACCTGCTCGCGCTCCATAGGCAGAAATTTGACCGGAAGATTGTTGGCAACTGGAACGGTATCGATGTGGCCCGCGATGACTACTCGCGCACCGCGACCAAGATTCGTGCGCGCAACAACCGCATCGCCGTCGCGTAAAACCTCGAGGTGGGAGTATGCGCTGAGAGCTGCGTGAATCGCATCGGCAAGTTCGGTTTCATTGCCAGACACAGACTCGATGTCGCAGATCTGACGGGTCAGCTCAACAACATCGGCTTCGAGATTTAGGGTTACGGGCGCCATGTATCGAGCCTAACTTGTAACCTTATTCTCATGACTCAAGCAGGCTTTATCGATTCAAAAGCGTGGGGCCTAGGCCTCGCCACGATTTCACACGACGGCACCGTGCTCGACGTTTGGTACCCAAACCCGGCCCTCGGTGAAGATAATGGTTCATCTCTAGCTCCAGAGCATGACGCTCTGATCGGAGTTGATGACCGACGCCGAGTCAAAATCGAAGCGATTCGCACTCAGCTCGACCTGACCCAACCGGTTTCTGGCACGGCCGATGCCTATCTTCGCCTGCACTTGCTTTCGACTCTTCTGGTAAAACCAAACAGCATCAACCTCGAGGGATTGATTCCTAATCTGCCAATCGTCGCGTTCACCAACGTGGGCCCAATCGCTCTAGATGACTTGGATGAGCTGCGCCCGGCTCTAGCCCGTCAAGGCATCAGCGTTTACGCGATCGACAAATTCCCCCGCCTGGTTGACTACGTGACCCCGCGCAAGGTTCGAATTGCCGATGCGTCGAGGGTTCGCCTTGGTGCTCACCTGAGCCCAGGCACCACAATCATGCACGAAGGTTTCGTGAACTTCAACGCGGGAACCCTTGGTTCATCGATGGTTGAGGGTCGCATCTCGCAGGGCGTTGTGGTTGGTGACGGCAGCGACATCGGTGGTGGTGCGTCGATCATGGGCACACTCTCTGGTGGCGGCAAAGAGCGCGTTGTTATCGGCGCTCGAGCACTGCTTGGCGCTAATGCCGGCGTAGGAATTTCGATTGGTGACGACTCGGTCGTCGAAGCGGGCCTGTATGTGACCGCGGGCACCAAAGTCACAATCGTCGATGGTGGCGAACCTCGCTCGGTAAAGGCGTCAGAACTTTCGGGTGTAGCCAACCTGCTGTTCCGTCGCAACTCGGTCAACGGTCGCGTTGAAGTGCTGCCACGCCAAGGGGTCGGCATCGTGCTCAACACACTGCTGCACGGCTAAGAAAGCTTGAAACGCCTCCGAGTTATCGGGGGCGTTTTTCTTTAACCTCGAACCGAATCCCAACCAGATTCGGGCAAAGGCTGAGCGCCCAGCATCACCGGTGATGGCCCGGCGGGAACCACTAAGCCGATGGGTTTGAAGGCACGCGGCAAAACCGCATCCGAGGGAAAAGTTGCCAGAAGCGAGTGATCTTCGCCGCCGCCAATCACCCAAATCTTGGCATCAAAGGCGATAGCCATAGCGGCTTCTTCGAGCACTGCTTCGAAACCCTGAAGTTGTAGAGGGTCTAGCTGCAGGGTTACGTCAGAGGCCTTGGCTATGCGAGTTGCATCTTTGGCGAGCCCATCAGATAAGTCGAGCATCGCCGTGGCGCCGGCTTGAGCCGCCGCCACCCCAGCCTTGATCGGCGGGTTTGGCCGAAGCTGCAAATTGACGAGTTCGTCGTATGCCGAAACGGCATCGACGTTGCCGCTTTGCAAAAGGGTTAGACCAGCCGCCGCGCGGCCCAGGGTGCCCGCCACGGCGACAATGTCACCAACTTGGGCTCCCGAGCGCAAAATTGGCTCTCGGCCCTCGAGCGAGCCATGAGCGGCCACCGAAATCACGATTTGATTGCTTGCCGCAAGGTCTCCCCCGACAACACCACATCCGGGTGCCAAATTTTCGCAAGCCGCCCTGAGCCCATCGGCAAAAGCTTCGAGCCAGCTGACCGGAGTGTGGCCCGGCGCGGTCACGGCAACCACCAACGAAGTCGGAACAGCGCCCATTGCGGCAACGTCGGCGATGTTTGACGCAACGGCCTTCCAGCCAAGGTCATAACCCGAAGACCATTCGAGCTTGAAGTCGTGGCCCTCAACCAGAGTGTCGGTCGTTACCACGAAACGACCGTCTGGAGCACTAATGACCGCAGAGTCATCGCCCGGCCCAACCAATGCGCTGCTAGAGGCGTTGAGGCGCGAGATGGTTCGTTTTAGGCTCTCGTTTTCACCAATTGAGGCGATGGTTTCTGCAGTGTTCACGCTTCAAAACTACCCTGCTTTTGGTCAGGTCGAGCTTTTCCACTCGGCATGACTGCGAGCTGTCGAGTAGCCTTGACTCAATGAGAAATTCGAAATTGATTGCCTTGGTAACAGCCTCAGTTTTGGCCGCAGCCTTAACCGCCTGCACCCCAACGGTGAACATCGAAGCCGCTCCGTTGGCCAACGACCCGGGTTGCGCTGAAATCATTGTGAGACTGCCCGATCTAGTTGGCGAATCGCAAAAACGAGTAACCAATGCGCAATCCACCGCAGCCTGGGGCAACCCCGCCGCCGTTTTGTTGCGCTGCGGTCTTGAGCCGGTTGAAGCCAGCACTCTCACCTGCGTGACCGCGGGCGACATCGATTGGTTGGTCGATGATTCGGCTAAACCCAAGTATCGCTTCGTCACCTTTGGCACCAAACCAGCGACCGAAGTTGTCGTTGACTCAGAGCAAATGGCTGGCGTGACCGCTCTCGAAAGCCTTGCCGGTGCGGTTCAAAATGTTGCCGCCAGCAAACGCTGCACGCCCTAACCGATTGCTGCTAGCGATGCGCAGTTAGGGCTAGCTGAATCAGTTCGTCAATCAAATCCGGGTAGGCAATTCCAGACGCCTGCCAAAGTGATGGGAACATCGACAGCGGCGTAAAACCTGGCATGGTGTTGATTTCGTTTACAAAGAAACCGTCGGCAGTCAAGAAGAAGTCGACTCGCGCCAGGCCTTCGCAACCTAGTGCTTCGAAAGCCTTTCGAGCAATCGACTGCATTTCGGCAAGCTCGTCGGCGCTAAGTTCGGCCGGAATGATCAAATCGACAGAATCTTCATCTTGGTATTTGGCATCGAAGTCATAAAACTCTCGACCCTTAACCACGATTTCGCCAGCCACCGAAATGCGCACTCGGCCACTGCGCGAAGACAGCGCAGCACACTCGACCTCGCGGCCGACCAAGCCACGCTCGACAACCAATTTATTGTCATTCTGAAACGCCAGAGCGACGGCGGCACCGAACTCGGCCATGTCTTTCACCTTCGAGACCCCAACCGATGAACCGGCTCTAGCTGGCTTCACGAAAAGCGGCAACGGGCCTAGGCTGCGAACCGATTCGAGCGCAGACTCGGGGTCGTTCATCCAGTCTTGCTCTCGAATCACAACGTGCGGGGTAACCGGAACCCCGGCGGCTAGAAAGAGTGCCTTCGTGAATTCTTTGTCCATGCCTGCCGCCGAGGCCAAAACGCCATTGCCCACGTAAGGCACACCGATCAACTCGAGTAGGCCCTGCATGGTGCCGTCTTCTCCGAATGGACCATGAAGAACCGGAAAAACAACGTCGGCGGCACCGAGTGAGGCGCGAGTGCCATCGAGATTTACTCGAGTCACGTTGCGGCTGCCATCCATGGCAAATTCGATTCGAGCGCCCTGGTCTTGCACCGTGGCCAGTTCGCCCTTGCGAAGCGCCCACTTTTGGGCATCATCGTCAGCCGGAACAAACAAACCGCTTTGGGTGATGCCTACCGGAATCAAGTCGTATTTGCTGCGGTCGATAGCGCCCATGACGCCCGCGGCGGTTGCACATGAGATTGAATGCTCGCTGGAGCGACCACCGAATAACAGAACGACTTTGAGTTTTGCCATTATTCGCCCTGGGGACCGTCGGTTTCGTGAGTCAAGTGCGGGGCGATGTCGCGAGGGTTCATTTTGCCCTGCAGCACCATTTGCACCTGCTCAACAATCGGCATCGAAACACCCTTGGCTTCGGCAAGCTGAAGAATCGGAGCCACCGATGACAAGCCCTCGGCAGTCTGAGACATGCGCTTCAGGACCTCTCGAAGGGTGTAACCCTTGCCGAGCATCTCACCGGCCTGGTGGTTGCGCGATAGCGGCGACTCAGAGGTTGCGATTAGGTCTCCTAGGCCAGCCAAGCCGACCATAGTGGTTGGCTTGGCACCGTAGGCGACAGCAAACCTCGAGATCTCGGCAAGACCTCGCGTCATGATCGAGGCCTTGGTATTTTCGCCGTAGCCAACACCATTCACAATGCCGATTGCCACCGCGATGAGATTCTTGAGAATGCCACCGAACTCGGTTCCGATTACGTCTTTGTTGGTAAAGGTGGTGAAGTAGTTGTTGGTCGATGCCTGAGCCACCTTGGCTGCTGTGGCACTGCTGCTAGATGCGGCAACCGAGGCAGCGGGCTGCTCGGCGGCGATTTCGAGCGAGAGGTTCGGGCCAGAAACCACAGCGATTTGGTCTTGCGCAAAGCCGGTCGCCTGAGAAATAACTTCGCTCATTCGAAGTCCGGTATCTTTTTCAACACCCTTCATTAGGCTAACCAGAATGGCATCCTTGGGAAGAAGCGAAGACCACTGCTCTAGATTTCCGCGCAGAGTTTGAGATGGCACGGCCAAGAAAACGAGCGAAGCCCCGTCTAGAACCTCGCCGATGTCGGCCGAAGCGCGAAGCGTTTTAGGCAGTCTCACGCCCGGAAGGTAGTCGCCGTTGCGCTGAGAATTGTTGATCTCTTCGACCACATCTTCACGTCTGGCCCAAAGCATCACCCGGTTGTCTTCGTTATCAGAAAGGACTTTGGCAAATGTGGTGCCCCAGCTACCAGCGCCCATTACAGCAATCTTGGTCATGCTTACTTTCCTTCCTTTTTGTTGAAGTTTCCGGTTTCGGTCTGACCGGCTCGAATTGGGTCCCAAAGTTCGCGAGGGGCAATCTGCCCACGAAGGCGTTCGACCAGATGAGTAATTTCGCTCATGACGATTTCGGTGGCTTGGTGCACCTCGGCCGAGGTTAGTTTCTTGCCCCTGAAGCGACTCAGATCGATCTCGTCACCGACCACGATGTCGACCGGCTTCCAAAATCCTGGGCGAAACTTGCTGCCGTACTGTGGCAAAATCTGCTCGCTGCCCCAGTGCGCAATTGGGTACACCGGCACGTTGGTTTCAAGTGCCAGGCGAACCGCGCCGGTCTTGCCGCGCATCGGCCACAGGTTTGGGTCACGGGTCAACGTGCCCTCGGGAAAGATGGCGATTGTGTGGCCCGCGTCCAAGAAGGCGTGGGCGGCACGAAGCTGTTCGTCGTTACGCTGGCCTCCGCGATAAACCGGAATCTGGCCGGCCGCACGTAGGCAACTGCCGATAAAAGGAACTTTGAAGAGGCTGCCCTTTGCCAAAAAGTGTGGGGCACGCTTGAGAATCACATAGACGAAATAGGCAACGGCAAGTGCGTCGACGTTAGTTACGTGGTTGGCCACCAAAACGTAAGCGCCCTTTTTAGGCAACTTTTCGACTCCGGTTGCGCGGGTTTTGAACAATAGTCGAACCAGCGGAATCAAGACCGAAGCAATCAGAGCCAACACTAAGTGGTGTTCGCGCGGGTTGATTTTTGGCATCTTGAGGTATTCGCTCTTCGATTTCTTGGCCATTTGCGAATGCCTACTCAGAGAAGGTGAAGTCGGCGCCAAGGTCGGTGAGCTTCTGCAAGAAGTGCTCATAACCTCGCGAAATCAACTGAACGTTGGTGACATTCGACGTGCCCTTGGCGGCCAAAGCGGCGACCATGTGGCTAAAGCCACCGCGAAGGTCGGGCACACGGATGTCTGCTGCGTGAAGTTCAGTTGGTCCAGAGATGACAGCCGAGTGGTTGAAGTTGCGCTGGCCGAACCGGCAGGCGGTTCCACCGAGGCACTCTTTGTAGATCTGAATCTGGGCGCCCATTTGAACCAAAGCATCGGTAAAGCCGAACCGGTTTTCATAAACGGTCTCGTGAATAATCGAAAGCCCCTTGGCCTGGGTTAGCGCAACAACAAGCGGCTGCTGCCAGTCGGTCATAAACCCAGGGTGCACGTCGGTTTCAAGCACGACCGGCTTTAGATCGCCGCCCGGGTGATAAAAACGAATGCCGTCATCTTCGATTTCAAAGGCACCGCCAACCTTTCTGAACACGTTCAAGAAGGTGGTCATGTCTTGCTGACGGGCTCCGCCAACAAAGATGTCGCCGTTGGTTGCCAAAGCTGCACAGGCCCAAGACGCTGCCTCGTTGCGGTCGAAAATTGCCCTGTGGGTGTAACCCTTGAGCTCTTTTACACCCTCGATGCGAATCACGCGGTCGGTGTCGACCGAGATGATTGCACCCATCTTCTGCAAGATGGCAATCAGGTCCATGATCTCGGGTTCGATTGCCGCACCCGAAAGCTCGGTTAGTCCCTGAGCACGAGTTGCAGTCAGCAGAACCTGCTCGGTTGCGCCGACCGATGGGTAAGGCAACTTGATTTTTGCGCCGTGCAAACCCTTCGGCGCTGACAGACGGGTGCCGTTTTCAAGCTCTTCGATCACCGCACCAAAGTTGCGAAGAACCTCGAAGTGAAAGTCGATTGGTCGGTCGCCAATGTGGCAACCACCAAGACCTGGAATAAAGGCTTCTCCTAGGCGGTGAAGCAGTGGCCCACAGAAAAGAATTGGAATTCGAGACGAGCCGGCGTGGGCATCGATATCGGCCATTCGAGCCGATGAAACCTGCGTTGGATCAAGGGTCATAACCCCATCGGCGCTGTGCTGGATTGCTACGCCGTGAAGCTGCAGCAATCGAGAAACAATCTCTACGTCGCTGATGAACGGAACGTCTTTAAGAATGCTTGGTGTCTCGCCAAGAAGTGCGGCAACCATGGCCTTGGTGACCAGGTTTTTTGCACCCTTTACGTCAACCCGACCGACAAGTGGCTTGCCACCGTGAACGGTGATCTGACTCATGGGTCTCCTTAGTGCTTCGCCGGAAGTGTCTTGGGCATCCAGCTAGGACGCTTGGCTTCGAAATCTGAAATTGCTTGTTCGTCACGCAGGGTTAGCCCGATGTCATCGAGACCTTCTAGCAGACGCCACTTAGTGTATTCGTCAATGCCGAAGTGAACCGAGAGGTCGCCAATCGTGGCGGTCTGCTCGACCAAATTCACGGTTATCTGTGCTCCCGGGTTAGCCTCGAGCGCCGCCCAAAGCGCTTCGGTGTCGGCTTCGCTGATTTCGCCGGCGATTAGCCCCTGCTTGCCTGAGTTTCCTCTGAAGATGTCGGCAAATTTGCTCGACAACACACACTTGAAGCCATAGTCGCGAAGCGCCCAGACAGCGTGCTCGCGGCTTGAACCGGTGCCAAAGTCGGGGCCAGCAACCAAAACCTGGGCATTCTTGTATGGCGCCTGGTTGAGCACAAACTCGGGGTCATTGCGCCAAGCGGCGAATAGGGCATCTTCAAAACCAGTCTTGCTGATTCGCTTCAGGTAGACCGCAGGAATGATCTGGTCGGTGTCCACATTGCTGCGTCGTAGCGGTGCGCCGACGCCAGTAAATACTTCGAACTTTTCCATTAGTTTGACTCCAAGTCGGCAGGCGCTGAAAGTGTTCCGCGAATAGCAGTCGCGGCGGCAACCAAAGGCGAAACCAGGTGAGTTCTAGAACCCTTACCCTGACGGCCCTCGAAGTTGCGGTTTGAAGTTGAAGCGGAACGCTCACCCGGCGCCAACTGGTCTGGGTTCATGCCCAAACACATAGAGCATCCGGCGAATCTCCACTCTGCTCCGAAGTCTTTGAAAATCTTGTCAAGGCCCTCGGCCTCGGCTTGCAAGCGCACTCGCGCCGAACCAGGCACGACCATGAAACGCACTCCATCGGCCTTCTTTTTGCCTTCGATGATTGCTGCTGCCGCACGCAAGTCTTCGATGCGACTGTTGGTGCAAGAACCCAAGAACACGGTGTTCACCGATATGTCCTTCATGCGAGTTCCCGGGGTTAGATCCATGTATTCAAGAGCACGAATTGCGGCTGCCTTGTCGTTGGGGTCACTGAAGTCATCTGGGCTCGGAACCCGATCGTTCAAGCTGATTCCCTGGCCCGGGTTTGTTCCCCAGGTTACAAATGGGTCGAGGGTGTTGGCGTCTAGGAAAACCTCGGCGTCGAAGGTTGCACCCTCGTCAGTCGGAAGGGTGTTCCAGTATGCGACGGCGGCATCCCAGTCTGCACCCTCTGGTGCGTGCGGACGACCCTTGAGGTAGTCGTAGGTGGTCTGGTCGGGAGCAACCATTCCAGCGCGCGCACCGGCTTCGATAGACATGTTGCAGATGGTCATTCGGGCTTCCATTGAAAGCGCGCGAATAGCACTGCCGCGATATTCGAGCACATAGCCCTGGCCGCCACCGGTTCCAATCTTGGCAATTACCGCAAGGATGATGTCTTTGGCGGTAACGCCCGGGCGCAGAGTGCCTTCGACGTTGATTGCCATGGTCTTGAATGCCTTCAACGGAAGGGTCTGGGTAGCCAGCACGTGCTCAACCTCAGAGGTGCCGATACCCATAGCCAAGGCCCCGAATGCGCCGTGGGTTGAAGTGTGTGAGTCGCCGCATACTACGGTGATGCCTGGCATGGTCAGACCAAGCTGCGGGCCAACCACGTGCACGATGCCCTGCTCTTTGTCGCCGAGCGAATGAATGCGAACGCCGAATTCCTCGGCGTTGGTTCGCAATGCGTTGATCTGGGTGCGGCTGGTTACGTCGGCAATTGGCTTGTCGATATCCCAGGTTGGGGTGTTGTGATCTTCGGTGGCAATGGTCAAATCAAGACGTCGAACCGGGCGACCGGCCAAACGCAAGCCGTCAAAGGCCTGCGGACTGGTGACCTCGTGAACCAGGTGAAGGTCGATGTAGAGCAGGTCTGGTGAACCATTTTCACCCTTGGTGACCAAATGGTCGTTCCAGACCTTTTCAGCAAGAGTCAACGGCTTATTTGTCATGCATACACCTCAAAAAGATTGAACCTAAAGTTTACCCGTTTTATGGGCTTTGAGCCTGAGTTGTCAGATTGCCTTGGTCGGCTAGGCTGGCAAAATGAGCGATAACGGCATCGAGTTTCTTCAGCGCAAAACCATCAGGGTTCTAACCGCTGGGCAGGTGCTTTCGGGCTTTGGTTTAGGTTCGACTCTTTCGATTGGCTCTCTCTTGGCCGCCGACCTATCGGGCTCGGCAGCTTGGGCCGGAGCAGCCGCAACTTTCAGCACGCTAGGCGCAGCAATCTGGGCGGTTCCATTGGCGCGACTCGCTTTTGCCAGGGGCCGCCGAATCTCGCTGGCAACGGGTGCCGGTCTTGCCATTCTGGGCGCGACCCTGGTTATCACCGCCGCCAGCATTCATTTCTTTCCACTGCTTTTGGTAGCGCTTTTCTTCTTGGGAGCCGGCTCTGCAACCGGGCTTCAGGCTCGCTTTGCGGCGACTGACCTGCCTACCACCAAGTCTGCCGGTCGAGACCTTTCTCTAGTGGTTTGGGCGACCACCGTTGGCGCGGTAGTCGGACCGAACCTTTTTGGCCCCGGTGAAATCGTTGGCCACTGGCTTGGCCTGCCCACTATGACCGGTCCATTCGTGTTCACCATAACGGCACAGCTGTTGGCCACATCTGTGTTTTGGTTAGGCCTTCGCCCAGACCCACTTTTGGTAGCCAAGCAACTCAACGCTCTCGACGGCAAAATCAAGCCCAAGGTTTCATTTGGCAGCGCATTCACCACTTTGAAGCAGCACCCGATTGCGGCTTTTGCTGTTGCGGCGATTGCCCTCAGCCACATGGTGATGGTTTCTGTTATGGCCATGACACCGGTGCACATGCAGCACGAAATGGGTGCGAACTTGGTGATTGTGGGATTCACCATCAGCCTTCACATTGCCGGCATGTATGCCTTCAGCCCGATTTTCGGCTGGCTAACCGACAAGCTTGGCAAGGTTCAAACCGTGCTGATTGGGCAGGGCATTTATGTGGCCGCATTGATTGTGGCGGGCTTCGGGCAACACGATCGCACCATGGTGACCATCGGCCTGTTTTTGCTTGGCCTTGGCTGGTCGGCGTCAACCGTTGCGGGCTCTGCGCTTTTGGCAACCAGCCTGCCAGTAGATCAAAAGACTAATGTGCAGGGCCTCAGCGACTCGTTGATGAACCTATCGGGAGCCTTTGGTGGCGCAGTGGCCGGTTCGATACTGACCGCATTCACCTTTGGTGGTGTCAATGCTGCTGCCTTCATACCCGTCACTTTGATTGTGATCTTTGCGGGCATCTCACGGCTTAAATAAAACTCCCCACCGAGACAAGTCATCGATGGGGAGATTCGTGATCCCAAGGGGATTTGAACCCCTGCTGCCGCCGTGAGAGGGCGGTGTCCTAGGCCGCTAAACGATGGGACCGTTTTTTGCAACCTCTCGATTATGCCACATCTGGGTCGAAGCCGCTAGTCGGGCTTTGACACCCGGTCGGAGTGCGTTCGAGCCTCACTAATTACAGAACATTCGCAAGGCGCCAGGCACAACCTCGGCCTCGATTGGCGAGCTGCCGACCGATTCTCCATCTGCAAATGCTGGCATGGCGCCAGAGCTAAGTTTTACCTTGCTGGCCCGAACAATCTCGACAGCCGGGTGACCAATGTGCGCCCCGGTGTAGGCCTTTGGATAAACCTTGATCAGTTCGAGGCGACTGATTTTGTGCACTATGAAGAGGTCGAGCAAACCATCGTCGACCCGCGCTTCTGGCGCCACTAGAAGCCCTCCCCCGAAACCCTTGGTATTGCAAGCCGCGCAAAGCATGGCTTCAAAACTACGAGCCTGACCGTCGATTTCGGCATCGAAGTGAATTGCCCTGAAAGAGGCTAGTTCGAGCAGCATCGCGATGGTGTACTTAGCTGGCCCCTTAGGCCACTTCATTCGGTTTGCGCGGCGAGCTACCAGAGCATCGAAGCCGGCCGAAATGCTGCCGATGAACCAAAATGAGCCGACTGTGGTTTGGGCTTTCACGACATCTATATTTTTCGGGCTGGCAAGTCTAGAAACAATCAGGTTGGCTGCCGAAATCGCGTCGCCGACCGGTAGCCCGAGAGTTCGGGCTGCATCGTTACCCGTGCCAGAGGCAATCAGGCCAAGTGGCAAGTTGGTGCCAGCGCAGAGATTCACACCCAGATGCAAGATTCCGTCGCCGCCAACAACCACCAGGCAATCAATTTGATTCTTGAGAATCGCATCCTGCGCCTTTGCCTTTGCTTCAATTACAGAATCACCAGAAAGGTCTAGCACTGAGATTCCAGCCTGCTCAAACACCTGGCGGGCCTGCCCGCCGGCCGTAAGCGCCGAGCCGCCGCCCGCGGCAGGGTTGATAATCAGCCCAAGATTCATGGTTAGCGACGCAGCAATCTGGCGTTGTTGATTACAAAGAGTGACGCGAAGCAAGAAAGAATTACAGCGCCAACCGGAGCCAAAACTATGCCGACTGGCGAAAGCAAGCCCGAGGCGAGCAAAATTCCACCCACATTTGCGCCGAAGGCCACTGCCACGTTTTGCGCGGTCTTCTTTTTCGCGCGCACGGCCAACTTCACCAAATTGGTTACCGCCGCAGGGTCTTGCCCGTTGATCAAGATATCGTTTTCAGTTTCAATGTCTTCGACACCAGCGTCGATGGCTATAGAAACGTCTGCCGCGGCAAGCGCTGGGGCATCCTCGCGAGCGTTGCCGACCATGGCAACCTTTGAGGAATCGGCCTGGAGCGACTCGATTGCCGCAGCCTTCTGGTGGGGCAAAACCTCGGCAAGAACCTCGGTCACCTCGAGTTCGTTCGCCAACTTGCCGGCCACACCAGTGGCATCGGCTGTCAAAATAGCCACGCGCTTTCGCAAAAGCTGCAGTCCAAAAATTGCCTTCTTGGCGGTTGGTCGAACCACGTCGGCAATCTCAATTGTTCCCAGAAGTTCGCCTTCACGAACCAAGAACAATACGGTGTTGCCGTTTTGGTTTGCGGTGTCGGCGCGCACTAGGTCGCTTACGTCGATCTCGATGTTTCGCGAAGTCAGCAACACCGGGCCACCAAGAATGATGGTGGTGTTTTCGAGAAGTCCGGTAACGCCCTGCCCGGGGATGGTTCTAAAGTCGATGATGTTCGGCAGGTTGAGCCCACGGCGAGCTGCTTCGGCGACAATCGCCTTGCCAAGCGAATGCTGCGAAGGCACTTCAAGGGCGGCGGCAAGGGTAATCAGGTCTTCGGTTGAGTGAAGACTAGAGCCGTGCGCCAGAAGCGCTGAGACAAAGGTTCGTTCATCGGTGGTTAGAGTGCCGCTCTTGTCAAAAACGACCACGTCGATCTCGGCCATTCTTTCAAACGCAGCACGGTTTTTGACCAGAGTGCCAGCCCCGGCCAATCTGCCCAAAACGGTTTGGCTGATGATTCCCACCGCCAGCGAGAATGCTGCCGGGCTAACCACAAGCAAAACTGCGGCGAATCGCATCACGTTTTCGGTTATCGAGGCGCTTCCCACGATCAGGCTGATGCCGGTGACCGCCAAGGCCACGGCCACCGAGATGAAGTAAATCGGGCCGGCAGCTCGCTCGGCGCGAATCTGCAGCAGAGTCTTTTGGTTTTCGGCTTGGTCAAGCGCCTCTTGCACGTGCTCTTCGAGCTTGCGGCCCGAGAATGGCAACTGCACCGCCGCTAATAGTCGAGGTTCAAACCATGCGCTCACGCCAAGCACAACCGCCATGATGCCCAACTGCCACCAGAATCCAGTCATGTCGCGGCTGGAGTTCTTGATCGCTCCCGAAAGGTTCTGAATAATTCCGAAGCCCACGAAAATCAACAGCCCGGCGGTTCGCAAATACCAGATGTTTAGCACTCTGGTTAGAAAGTGATCGCTGACCTCGGTCGGGTCGATTTCGGCTGCACGACGCCCCTTAGCCTTGTGACTAGACTCGTCGCCGGGCAGGTCAATGGCCCCGGTGAACAGTTCTTCAATGTCGTCTAGCACCCTCAAATCTTAGCCGCCAGCGCATTTGCGCACATTCTTGGCAGAATGAACTCATGCAGATAACAAAGCTTGAGCACGCGTGTTTGATTCTCGAAGAATCGGGCGAAAAAGTCATTATCGACCCAGGTGTCTACACGCGTCCGGTCGAAGATCAAACCGGCGTGCTTGCCATTGTGCTAACGCACATGCACGACGACCACTGCTTCGAAGAACAGCTAGACCGAATCGTGGCTTTGAACCCAGACCTAAAAATTTATGGCACGGATGAAGTGCAAAAACGCCTTGCCGAGTCACGCCCAACCTTCGACACAGTGGCGGTGCACCACGGCGATTTCTATCAGTTCGGAGCCTTCACTCTAGAGTTCTTTGGCGATATGCACGCCGAGATTCACCGCTCGATCCCGCTGATTCAAAACTGCGGGGTGATGGTCAACTCAAAGCTCTACTACCCAGGCGACAGTTTCACTCAACCAGACTGCCCAGTCGAGTTGTTGGCCTGCCCATCTTCGGCTCCCTGGCTAAAAATCAGCGAGGTAATGGATTTTGTTGCCGCTGTGAAGCCAAAGCGCTCAATGGCGACCCACAATGTTCACCTGAGCGACCTCGGACACCAGATGAATAACGGTCGCATACAGGCCGTTACCGAAGCCGGGGGCGGAACCTTTGAATTCTTGAAACCTGGTGAGACCACCTCGGTCTAGGCCCGCCGGGTCTCGCAGTTGAGCCCAACAAATTCTGAAGTTAAAGCGAAAACGGCCCGATAAATCGGACCGTTTTCAAAGCTGGGATACCAGGACTCGAACCTAGAACAAAGGAACCAGAAACCTTCGTGTTGCCAATTACACCATATCCCAATTTGGCTTAGAGCCCGAGGGCTCGACTCTCAATCTTAGCCTTGTTAGGCGGTCTGAGCAAACGCCTTGAGGCGGGCGATGGTCTCTGCTTTGCCTAGAATTTCCATCGATTCAAACAGCGGCGGCGAGATGCGGCGGCCAGATATGCCGGTGCGCAAAGGGCCGAATGCCAGGCGAGGCTTTAGACCCATGCCATCGATTAGTGCAGCCTGAAGAGCAGCCTGAACCTTTTCGGTCTTGAAGTTTTGATCTGCAATCGCATCAAGAGCCGCGATCGAAGCATCTAGAACCTCAACCAGGTTCTCTGGCATACCTGCCTTCGCGTCATCCTCGACAACAATCTGATCGGCAGTGACAAACAAGAATCCGAGCAGAGCCGGCGCCTCACTTAGAACCTGAAGCCGCTCTTGAATTAGGGGTGCAGCAGCGGTCAGAATTTGCTCTTGCTCAGCGGTTAGCTGTGCGCCAACAATGCCGGCGCTCTGCAGGTATGGCATGAGGCGTGCCTTAAACTCATCGGCCGAAAGCAGGCGAATGTGAGAAGCGTTGATCGCCTCAGCCTTCTTTAGGTCAAAGCGAGCCGGGTTCGGGTTCACGTTCTTCACGTCAAATGCGGCGGCAAGCTCATCGAGGGTGAAAATATCTTGGTCGGCGCTCAAGCCCCAGCCCAACAGGGCCAAGTAATTGAGCAGACCCTCTGGAATAAAGCCTCGGTCGCGGTGGTGAAACAGATTCGACTCTGGGTCGCGCTTGGAAAGCTTTTTGTTGCCCTCGCCCATTACGTATGGCAAGTGGCCAAACTGTGGGATGAACTTGGTGATGCCGGCTTCATACATAGCGTTGTAAAGTGCGATCTGGCGCGGGGTTGACGACAACAGGTCCTCGCCGCGAAGCACATGGGTCACGCCCATAAGAGCGTCGTCGACCGGGTTGACCAAGGTATATAGCGGCTGGCCATTGGGGCGAACAACTACGAAGTCTGGGAACGAGCCCGCAGGGAAGGTTATGTCGCCGCGAACCAGGTCGGTGAAGGTGATGTCAACCTCTGGCACCCGAAGGCGAAGTGCTGGGCTGCGGCCCTCGGCGCGATACGCTGCGCGCTGTTCTTCGCTAAGGTCACGTTCAGAGTTGTCATAGCCCAGCTGAACCGCACGACCAGCGGCTTTGTTGCGCTCGTCGATCTCTTCGCCGGTCAAATAGCTTTCATAGATGTGCCCGGATGCCTTCAGCTTTTCGATTACTTCGAGATAAATGTGGCTGCGCTCGCTCTGGCGGTATGGCTCGGCCGGGCCGCCAACGTTCACGCCCTCATCCCAGTTCAAACCAAGCCAACCAAGGGCATCGAGAATCATGTCGAAAGATTCTTCGCTGTCACGCTCGGCATCGGTGTCTTCAATGCGAAACAGAAAAGAACCACCGGTGTGACGCGCGTAGGCCCAGTTGAACAGCGCGGTGCGAATCAAACCAACGTGCGGGGTGCCGGTTGGCGAAGGGCAAAAACGCACCTTAACATCGGCGCCGGTTGCGGTTGAAAAAGGTGCGGTGATTGCAGAAGACATAATGCACAAGTCTAAACGACCCACCGCGAGTGGGGTTTAGACGACCGGGTTGACCAGCGTGCCGATGCCTTCGATTTCGCACTCAACAATCTGGCCCGCAAGAATCGGTGAGATGCCTGCCGGGGTGCCGGTGAGCACAACGTCGCCAGGCAATAGAGTCATGTTTTTGCTGATGTAGCTGATGATTTTTGGCACGTTGTGCAGCATGTGGGTCAGCGTCGAGTTCTGTCGAACTTCGCCGTCAACACGGCTTTCGAGAACCTGGTCTTCAGGCACAAACTCGGTTTCGATCCAAGGGCCTAGCGGGCAGAAGCTGTCAAAAGATTTTGATCGAGCCCACTGGTCGTCACTGAACTGAAGGTCACGCGCGGTTACGTCGTTAGCCACGGTGTAGCCCCAAACGTAGTTGAGCGCATCGGCCTCGGTTACGTTTTTGGCAATCTGCCCCATAACGATTGCCAATTCAACCTCAAGGTCGACCTGCTGGCTCTGGGCCGGCAAAACGATTGCGTCACCCGGGCCAACAATCGATGATGATGGCTTCAAGAAGAGGGTCGGCTCGGCCTCGGTAGACAGGTTCATCTCGGCGACGTGGTCGGCATAATTTTTGCCAACGCAAACCACCTTCGATGGAATACTTGGCGCAAGCAACTTGACCTCTTTGATCGGCACTCGATCGCCGGTGGTCTCATAACCGGCAACCAACGGATGACCGGCAAGCACCACGAGCTCAGGGCCATCGACGATGCCAAAGCGAGGTTCGCCGTTCAGGCTAAATCGAGCTACGCGCATTAGTCAGAAAGCTTGACTAGCCAGTTGTGGCGGTCGGCAACGGTGCCATATTGAATGCCGGTAAGTTCGGCGCGCAAGCTAGCGGTTAGCTCGCCAGGCTCTGAATCTGCAGAGCCAATAGTCTCGAGCCTGCTCTTGAACTGGCCAATCGGTGTAATCACGGCAGCGGTGCCACAGGCAAAAACCTCGACAATCTCGCCGGAGTTAATGCCAGCTCGAACTTCATCCAAGGTGATTTTGCGCTCTTCTAGGTTGATGCCGCGGTCACGAATCAGTGTGCAAACCGAGTCACGGGTGATGCCCCGAAGAATGGTGCCGTCGAGTGACGGCGTGGCAACGTGACCGTCTTTGTAGACGAAGAAGAGGTTCATACCGCCAAGCTCTTCGATGTAGGTTGCCGATTCGGCATCGAGGAACATTACCTGCGAGCAACCGTTTTCGTAGCCTTCAGTCTGCGCCAAAAGCGATGCCGCATAGTTGCCGCCGGTCTTGGCCTCGCCGGTGCCATGCTTTCCGGCACGCGAAGAATCAAGGGCAATCCAGATAGTAACCGGCTTTAGCCCACCGGTGAAATATGGACCAACCGGAGAAGCAATCACGCGGTATTCGGCGCGCTGGGCAGCGCGCACACCTAGAAAGTCTTCGGCAGCGATTTCGAACGGACGAATGTAGAGGGTCTTTTCGTTTACGGGCTCTGGAACCCAAGCGCCGTCAACGGCAATCAGCTGCTTAAGCGATTCAACGAACAACTCAACCGGCACTTCAGGCAAGGCCATGCGGCGAGCCGAGAGCTGCAGGCGCTTGGCGTTAGCCTCTGGGCGGAAAGTCCAGATTGAACCGTCCTGGTGACGGTATGCCTTGATGCCTTCGAATATCTCTTGGCCGTAGTGCAAGACGGCAGCCGATGGAGCCATCATGATTGGGCCGTAAGGAAGAACCTCAGCCGAAACCCAGCCCTTGTCTTTCTCCCAGACGCAAACCACCTGGTGATCGGTTAACTTGGCACCGAAAACCGGAGCCTTGAGAATTTCTTCACGCTCGGCCGCGGGCAGCGGGTTTGAGTTGCGGGTTACTTTGAACTCTAGATCGGCCATGATCTGCTTCTTTCTTGAAACCTAAATTGGGCTTATAGGAGAGCGAAAATACTCTCGGCAACCTCGGTGGTTGAACGCTTTTTGGTGCCGCGGTTGGCCAGGTCGGCTGCAACGGCATTTTCGATTCGAGCTGCGGCAACCGGGTTTTTTAGGTGGTTGAGCAACAGTGCGGCCGACAGAATAGCCGCGGTTGGGTCGGCAAGGTTTTTGCCTGCAATGTCGGGGGCCGAACCATGTACCGGTTCGAACATACTCGGGAAGGTTCCGTCTGGATTGATGTTTCCAGAGGCTCCGAGCCCAATGCCGCCACCGATTGCGGCAGCTAGATCTGTGATGATGTCTCCGAATAGGTTATCAGTCACGATGACATCGAAGCGCTCTGGGTCGGTCACCATGAAGATGGTTGCGGCATCGATGTGCAAGTAGTCGTGGTTGATGCCAGGGAATTCTTCGGCAACCTTGTTGACGGTGCGCTGCCACAACCAACCGGCGTGAACCAAAACGTTGTGCTTGTGCACTAGCGTGACTTTCTTGCGGTCTCGGGTTGAAGCAAGCTCGAATGCATACCGAACCAAGCGCTCAACACCAAAAGCGGTGTTAACCGAAACCTCGTTGGCAACCTCTGCTGGGGTACCAACACGAATTGCACCACCGTTGCCCACGTATGGCCCTTCGGTGCCTTCTCGAACTACAACAAAATCAACCTTGCCCGGGTCGGCAAGCGGGCTAACCACGCCAGGGTAAAGCTTGGTGGGGCGAAGGTTTACGTAGTGGTCAAATGAGAAACGCAGTTTAAGAAGCAACTGACGCTCGAGCACACCCGATGGCACTCGCGGGTCGCCGATGGCGCCCAAAAGAATTGCGTCGTTCTGCTTGAGGGCATCCATGTCGGCATCGCCAAGCGTTTCGCCGGTGGCCAAATAGCGACGAGCACCAAGGTCGAACTCGGTGGTCTTGAAGCTGACGCCAGAACCCACGGTTGCCCGGTTGATTGCCTCGAGGGCGATGCTGGTGACTTCTGGGCCAATGCCGTCGCCGCCGATTACTGCGATTTTGTATTCACGCGTCAAAATGATGCTCCCAAGTGCTGTTGATTGCTCTCAACTTTACTCGCATCGCCCGCCTGTTTTTGGGCGGTTTAGAGGCGTTTGGCCAAAAGAACGACTGTGATCGAGGGCTTCAGGCCATCTTTGGTTTGCACTTGGCCCTCACGGTTTGTCGCAACCTCAATTTCGAGCGGCAGATCGGCGCAAATTTCCTTCAGACTTTCGACGGTTGGCAAAACATCGGGGTTCTGTGGGCCGCCATAACCCCCGCCAAGGTTTTCACGCGCGTGCCACACCCCAAGCAGGTGGCCACCAACACGGATGTTGTCGGTCAGCGTGTCGATTGCATCGGCGAGATCGGCCTGTGGCACCTGTAGGTAGGCAATCACACCGATGTCGACCGGGGTCAGCACCGATTCAAAGCCGGTGGCATCGGCAACGTGCGCAAAGTGAAGTTCGGCAACGCCGCGCTCTTCGGCAAGCTTTAACGACTTGGATAGGGCCTTTCGCGACCAGTCGATGTTCTCAGATTGCCAACCTTGCTCGCTAAACCAGATGGCGTTTCTGCCCTCTCCCCCGGCAAGGTCAATCATTTTGCCCTGGGGTTGAGCAGCAATCAGCGGTTCGCAATATTCCTTGACGAAGCGATTCACAACGGTGGTGTAGATGTAGTCGTCGGTGTCGAATTTTGCGTCCCAGTAAGAAGAATCCATACTTGAAATGTAATGCCTCTTTTTGAAAGGACCCTTTGATGGCCGACGAGATCACAATTTCAGACCTAGCCCTAGAGCTAGAAACCGGCGCCTGGGTGCTTGATGTGCGCGAAGACGACGAGTTTGCCGACGGCCACGTGCCTGGTGTGCACCACATTCCGCTTGGTCAGTTGCCTGACAAGTTTCACCTGATTCCCAAGGGTGAAAAGATTTTTGTAGTTTGCCGCTCTGGAGCTCGCAGCCAGTCAGGCGCCGACTATCTTTTGAGCCAGGGCTATGACGCCGTTTCGGTGGCCAACGGCACGATGGGTTGGATCAGCTCTGGTCGCGAAGTTTCATACGAACCAAGCCTCTAAGAATTAGTTTCGGCCTCGGCCAGCAAAAAACCCGCCTCGAAATCGAGGCGGGTTTTTGTCATTCAAATTCTAGGATTTGAAAAATGACAGGTGCTTAGGCGTTGATGTCGATCGCCTTCATAACGTCGGCCTCGATTGCAACACGAACGTTCTCAAGAACGCCAGCTTCAACCGGTGAGTCGACGGTGATGACTGAAAGCGCCTTGCCACCCTTTTGCTGACGGGCGATCTGCATGGCGGCAATGTTGATGCCGGCATCTGCGAACGCCTTGCCATAGATAGCCACGATGCCTGGGCGGTCTCCGTAAACCATAAGCACGAGGTGCTCGGCAATAGCCAACTCAACGTCGTAACCGTTGATGTTGGTGATCTTCTGGTGCAGCTTCGGGCCGATTACGGTGCCCGAAACCGAAGCGGTGGTGCCATCGGCAAGGGTTGCCTTGATGGTGGTCACGTTGCGGTACTCATCTGAGTTGGTGTCGACGGTGAGTTTGACATCGATGCCGCGCTGGTCGGCCATCAAAGGTGCGTTCACGTATGAAACCTGCTCGGTAACCGCGTTCTGGAAGAAACCCTTAAGTCCGGCAAGCTTTAGAACCGAAACGTCGTGCACGGCGATCTCGCCGCGAATCTCAACTTCGATTGCGGTGACGTTGCCGCCCGAAAGGCCGAACAGAACCTGGCCAAGCTTTTCGATTAGATTGATTCCCGGCTTCACCGAAGCGTCGATGTTTCCGCCGGCAACGTTTACGGCATCTGGCACTAGGTCGCCGGCAAGCGCTAGTCGAACAGACTTAGCAACCGAGATGCCGGCCTTCTCTTGGGCCTCATCGGTCGATGCACCCAGGTGCGGGGTGACCAGGATGTTTTTTAGGCCAAGCAGCGGGTTGCCCTTTGGCGGCTCCTGAACGAATACGTCAAGACCGGCACCGGCAATCTGGTTGGTGCTTAGCGCGGTGAATAGTGCGTCCTCATCGATGATTCCACCTCGTGAGCAGTTGACGATGCGAAGGTTTGGCTTGGCCATAGCAAACTGAGCGGTCGAGATCATGCCGGTGGTCTCAGGGGTCTTAGGAATGTGAATGGTGATGAAGTCTGATTGCTGCATGACCTCGTCGAGAGTGGCGAGCTTCACGCCCATCTGCTCTGCGCGGGCAGGGGTGATGTATGGGTCGTAACCGATTAGCTCGACTCCAAAACCAGCTAGACGCTGGGCAACCAAACCACCGATGCGGCCGAGGCCAACGATGCCCACGGTCTTCTCGTAAAGCTCGGTTCCGGTGAACTGCGAACGCTTCCATTCGCCAGCCTTTAGTGAGTGGTTTGCGTCGGGAATGTGACGAGCAAGGCCAAGCATCTGTGAGATTGCAAGCTCTGCCGCCGAAATCACGTTTGAGGTTGGTGCGTTTACAACCATCACACCGGCCGCGGTGGCGGCTTTGATGTCAACGTTGTCTAGACCAACACCGGCACGAGCAACGACCTTCAGCTTTGGCGCTGCGGCGATTGCCTCAGCGTCAACCTGGGTTGCCGAGCGAACCAAGATGGCATCTGCCTTGGCAAGTGCTGCCAGAAGCGCTGGGCGGTCGGTTCCGTCAACGTTAACTACGTCAAAGTCTGGGCCAAGCGCCTCTACGGTCGCTGGTGAAAGCTCTTCGGCAATTAGAACAACTGGCTTAGTCATTGCTACATCCTCGTGGTTTGTGGGTGCCGAGATTCGGCAACCTTAACCAGTTTAGAACCCGTGCAGGCAAAAATCGCCCTAGTAATTTTCAATAAACAGCACTTACAATAAGCCGTATGAAAGTTGCCGCAGCAAAGCTGTCTCCCCTGCTCAAAAGCGATGCCCAGGGCCTGATTTTGGCTGAACTTTTCATGAACCCCAATGAACTTTTCTCGATCAGCCACCTGGCCGAATTTGCCGGAACCAGCCTGCCAACCGCGATGCGCGAGGTTGATCGCCTGCTCGATGGGCAACTTGTCATTCAAAAAACCTCGGGCCGGGCAAGGTTCATCCAAGCAAACAAAGCGCACCTGCTGTTCGATTCGGTGAGTCAGATTGTTGCCTTTAGTTATGGGCCAGCGGCCGTGCTGCCACCGCTGTTAGTTGGTCTAGACGGCATCGAACACGCTTATTTATTCGGAGTTTGGGCCGCCAGACTCTCTCGCCAAACAGCGGCTGCACCCAAAGAAGTTGACATTTTGTTGATCGGCAATGTCAGCCGCAT
Source organism: Actinomycetota bacterium (assembly GCA_041180145.1). Lineage (GTDB taxonomy): Bacteria > Actinomycetota > Actinomycetes > Actinomycetales > Microbacteriaceae > Rhodoluna. The sequence goes on from JBEGSA010000006.1 coordinate 21,837, forward strand.
CGAAGCCTCTCGGGCCGCGGCACGAGCCGAAGACCTACTTGGTCGCGAGGTAAACGTTCAGTTTGCATCGGCCTTGGAATGGCAGCGCGGGGAGTCAGACTTCGTGCGTGAGATAAAGCAAAACCCGCTGGTCGAACTTCAGCTAATCGCTTAGGCCATTAACTAAGGCTCGAGACTCCTCAACCCACGCCGCACCGAGCAAAGAAAAACCCCGCACCTTTCGATGCGGGGTCTTCTACGATCCCTAAGGAACGCGCTCGAATTAGCGAGCTGCGTTGCCTTCCTGGTAGTCGTCTGAGTTCTTGATCCATGAGAACAACTTGCGCAGGGTGCGGCCAACTGCCTCGATTGGGTGAGCCTCGCCCTTGGCGCGTAGCGCTAGGAACTCTGGAGCACCTGCATCCTGGTCTGCAACGAAACGACGAGCAAAGGTGCCGTCTTGGATGTCGGTTAGCACGTCGCGCATGCGGTCTTTTACCTCTGGACCAATGACGCGTGGGCCTGAGATGTAGTCACCGTACTCAGCGGTGTCAGAAACTGACCAACGCTGCTTTGCAATGCCACCCTCGTACATAAGGTCAACGATGAGCTTTAGCTCGTGAAGAACCTCGAAGTAAGCAACCTCAGGCTGGTAACCAGCTTCGGTTAGGGTCTCGAAACCGTACTGGATCAGCTGTGAAGCGCCACCACATAGAACGGCCTGCTCACCGAACAAGTCGGTCTCGGTCTCTTCTGAGAAGGTGGTCTTGATGGTGCCCGCACGGGTTCCACCGATTGCCTTCGAGTATGAAAGTCCTAGGTCGAATGCGTTTCCGGTTGCGTCCTGGTGAACTGCGATTAGGTTTGGAACACCACGACCGCCTTCGTACTCGCGACGAACCAAGTGGCCTGGGCCCTTTGGGGCAACTAGGAACACGTCAACGCCCTCTGGAGCGGTGATGTAGCCGTAACGGATTGCGAAACCGTGACCGAAAACAAGTGCCTTGCCCGCTGAAAGGTTTGGCTCGATGTCCTGGTTGTATAGGTCGCGCTGGCGTGGGTCTGGTGCAAGAACGACGATTACGTCGGCCCAGGCTGAAGCCTCAGCTGGAGTTAGCACCTTTAGGCCAGCCTCTTCAGCCTTTGCCTTTGACTTTGAGGTCGCAGGTAGACCTACTACTACGTCTACGCCTGAATCCTTCAGGTTTAGCGAGTGAGCGTGACCCTGTGAGCCGTAACCAAGAACTGCAACTTTGCGACCCTGAATGATCGAAAGGTCTGCATCCTTGTCATAAAAGATTTCAGCCACTTTGTATCTCCTTGTTTTCTTTATTTAGAAAGCGATTTGGTTTTTGTTGGTTCTACCGAATGGGAAAACCCATTCGAAGCTTTTACTTGAGCACCTTTTCGGTGATTGATTTCGAGCCGCGGCCCATAGCCAAGACACCCGACTGCACCAATTCTTTGATGCCGAAAGGTTCGAGAACTTTGATGAAGGCTGCGCACTTTGCAGTGTCGCCGGTGACCTCGATGATCAGTGCATCGCTCACAACGTCGATAACGCGCGCACGGAACAAGGTTACTGCCTCGAGCACTGCAGAGCGAGTTGTTGAGTCGGTTTTGACCTTGATCAACATGTGGTCACGCTGCACTGCCTGGTCGGCTTCTAGCTCAACGATCTTGATTACGTTGATCAACTTGTTGAGCTGCTTGGTGACCTGCTCTAACGGAGCGCCCTCAACATTGACCACAACGGTCATGCGCGAGAGACCCTCGACCTCGCTGGTGCCAACGGCTAGCGATTCGATGTTAAACCCGCGGCGTGCAAACAATGCTGCAACGCGGGTCAAGATTCCAGGCTTGTCCTCGACTACGAGTGAAAGTACGTGCTTTGACATTTTCTACTCCACTCCATCCCAGATAGGCGCTGCATCGCGAGCATATTGAACCTCATCGTTGGTTAGACCAGCGGCAACCATCGGCCAAACCATGGCATCGCGGCTAACAATGAAGTCGATGACAACTGGTCGGTCGTTGGTTTCTAGAGCCAACTTGATCGCCTTGTCGATGTCTTCTTCTTTTTCGACACGGATGGCCAAGCAGCCGTAAGCGTCTGCCAACTTGACGAAGTCAGGAATCATGATGGTGTCGGTGCCGGTGTTTAGGTCGGTGTTCGAGTAGCGCTCGTTGTAGAACAAGGTCTGCCACTGACGAACCATGCCAAGCGACGAGTTGTTGATAATCGCAACCTTGATTGGAATGTTGTTGATTGCACAGGTTGCCAACTCTTGGTTGGTCATCTGGAAACAGCCGTCGCCGTCGATCGCCCAAACCACGCGGTCTGGCTGACCTACCTTGGCGCCCATTGCTGCAGGAACCGAGTAGCCCATGGTGCCAGCGCCGCCAGAGTTTAGCCAGGCGTTTGGACGCTCATACTTGATGAACTGAGCCGACCACATCTGGTGCTGACCAACACCGGCTGCATAAATGGCCTCTGGGCCAGACAGCTCACCGATTCGGGTGATCACGTGCTGCGGTGAAAGTTTTCCATCATTTGCCGGGGTGTAGCCAAGCGGGTAGCGCTCTAGCAAACCGTTTAGGAAAACCCACCACTCTGCGATGTCTAGATCGCCCTTGCCGATGGTCGACTTTAGCTCTTGGTTGAGTTCGTCGATTACCTCGCGAGCATCGCCGACTATTGGCACATCAGCAAAACGAATCTTGCCGATTTCGGCAGGGTCGATGTCGACGTGAATAACCTTGGCGCCGGTTGCAAAGCCCTTTACGTCACCGGTAACGCGGTCGTCGAAACGAGCGCCCAGGGTGATGAGAAGGTCGCTCTTCTGCAGCGCGGTAACCGCTGGAACGGTCCCGTGCATGCCAGGCATACCTAGGTTTTGCTTGTGCGAATCGGGAAACGCGCCGCGGGCCATCAAAGTGGTAACCACCGGTGCGCCAATTAGCTCGGCAAGCTTGAACAACTCTTTGTGAGCACCAGCGCGAACCACGCCGCCACCAACGTAAAGAACCGGGCGCTTAGCCTCTTTGATTAGCTGAGCCGCGGCCTGAATCTGCTTGCCGTGTGGCTTGGTGACTGGCTTGTAGCCTGGCAGGTCAACCTTTGGCGGCCAAACAAACTCTGCCTTGCCCTGCTGGGCATCTTTGGTTACGTCAACCAAAACCGGGCCAGGTCGGCCGGTGGTTGCGATCATTACGGCTGCCGCCATAACCTCAGGGATGTCTTCGGGGCGAGTGACCAAAAATGAGTGCTTGGTGATAGGCATGGTGATGCCTACGATGTCTGCTTCTTGGAAGGCATCGGTGCCGATCAGCTTTGAGCCGACCTGTCCGGTGATTGCCAAAAGCGGAACCGAGTCCATGTAGGCATCGGCGATTGCGGTCACCAGGTTGGTGGCTCCTGGGCCAGAGGTTGCGATGCAAACCCCGAGCTTGCCAGATGCCGATGCATAACCTTCGGCAGCGTGACCAGCACCCTGCTCGTGGCGAACCAAAATGTGGCGAATCTTTTTTGAATCCATCAGTGGGTCGTAGGTAGGCAAAATTGCGCCACCAGGCAAACCAAAGACGTCTTCGATACCGAGCATCTCCAGGCTGCGAACAATCGCCTGGGCTCCGGTAAGGACCTCGTTAGTCATTGAATACTTCTCTCGTTAGCTTTTGCGTGCAAGAACCAAGTGATTTTTGCTTTAGCGAATTAGCCGCAGTACGCGCCCTCTGCTGCAGAGTGCACTAGCTTCGAATATTTCGCGAGAACGCCGCGGGTGTAACGCGGTGGAAGAGGCTGCCAATCTTGCTTGCGTGCAGCCAACTCTTCAGGCTCAACGAGTAGTTCGAGCGATCGAGAAGCGATGTTGACTCGAATTAAGTCGCCATCGCGAACCAGAGCAATTGGTCCACCATCGGTGGCCTCTGGTGCAATGTGTCCGATGCAAAGGCCGGTTGTGCCGCCTGAGAATCGTCCGTCAGTCAATAGTAGAACATCCTTGCCCAAACCTGCACCCTTAATGGCTGCGGTAATGGCCAGCATCTCGCGCATTCCAGGGCCACCCTTGGGGCCTTCGTAGCGAATTACGACCACGTCACCTGCCGAGATCTTGCCTTCGGTAAGAGCATCCATGGCTTCGCGCTCGCGCTCAAAAACCCGGGCTGGGCCGGTGAATTCTTCGAGGTCGAAACCAGCAGTCTTAACCACGGCACCATCTGGAGCCATCGAACCGCGCAAGATGGCAATGCCGCCGGTCTTGTGAATTGGGTTGTTGATGGCGCGAATGATCTTGCCATCTGGGTCTGGGGTGTTTACCGAAGCCAAGTTCTCGGCAACAGTTTTGCCGGTAACGGTGAGTGCGTCACCGTGCAGCAAACCTGCGTCGAGCAGAGCCTTCATCATGACCGGAACGCCGCCGATGCGGTCGACATCGGTCATAACGTATTGACCGAAAGGCTTTAGATCGCCCAGGTGTGGAACCTTGTCAGCGATGCGGTTGAAGTCATCAAGGGTTAGGTCAACCTCGGCCTCGCGGGCGATAGCCAAGAGGTGAAGTACAGCGTTGGTTGAACCACCGAAAGCAACCGTTACGGCGATTGCGTTCTCGAATGCCTTCTTGGTCAAAATGTCGCGCGCGGTAATGCCGAGGCGAAGAAGGTTAACCACTGCCTCGCCCGAGCGGTGTGCCCAGTTGTCGCGGCGACGGTCTGCAGCCGGTGGCGCAGCCGAACCAGGCAAGCTCATGCCCAGTGCTTCTGCAGCTGAAGCCATGGTGTTTGCGGTGTACATGCCACCACAAGCGCCCTCTCCAGGGCAGATCGCCTTTTCAATGCGAGTTAGATCTTCTTCAGACATCTTGCCGGCCTTGCAAGCACCAACCGCCTCGAAGGCGTCGATGATGGTGACCTGCTTCTCGCTGCCATCTTCGAGCTTCACCCAGCCGGGCATGATCGAACCGGCATACAAGAACACGGATGAAAGGTCGAGGCGAGCAGCTGCCATCAGCATGCCCGGAAGCGATTTGTCACAGCCGGCCAGAAGAACCGAACCGTCTAGACGCTCGGCCTGCATTACGACCTCGACCGAGTCGGCAATTACTTCGCGCGAAACGAGTGAGAAGTGCATGCCTTCGTGGCCCATAGAAATGCCGTCAGAAACCGAGATGGTTCCGAATTCAAGCGGGTAGCCGCCGCCTGCGTGAACACCCTGCTTTGCGGCATCGGCCAAGCGGTCGAGCGAAAGGTTGCAAGGGGTAACTTCGCTCCATGAGCTGGCTACACCGATCTGAGGTTTTACCCAGTCTTCGTCGCCCATGCCAACGGCACGAAGCATGCCTCGCGAGGCGGTCTTTTCAATTCCATCGGTGACTGCGCGTGAACGCGGCTTGATATCTACAGACATAGGCTCAAGTCTATCTTTCGCAGCGGCCCGATGAGCCTCGATTTTTCTAGAACTTGCCGAAAATCGCGGCCATGCCGAGGCCGATGAAAATGAAGATTGGAATAGCCATCGCAAGAAGCGCTGCGCCCACTACATCCCAAACCGAGTTTGCTTCTTTTTGCATGATTCTTTCCCTCTTTGTCGAAAGTCGAAAGTTGCCTTGGTGAGAAACAAAACATCGGGGTGATGGGGTTCATTCCCGAAGGTGCCTCAAACCGGCTCTATTTGCCTGTCTGTCGAGGTAAGTTAGGGGTGTGAGCATGTCAACCAGCGTGGGTCAGACCACATCTCTAGCGCTTTATACGTTGGCTGCTGAGCGCGCCTCTGCCGAGATTATCGATGCCTACTCGACTTCGTTTGGTTGGGCCTCAAAACTGCTAGGAAAATCGGTTCGCCAGCAGGTGCGCAACATATATGCCCTAGTTCGAGTTGCCGATGAAATTGTCGATGGTGCAGCTGCGGAGGCCCTCGATGGCATCAGGTCAAAGCACCGCGAACCCGAGGTCCTTCTTGATGAACTAGAGGCCGAAACCTATCTCGCACTAGCCGAGGGATTCAGCACCAACCTCGTGGTTCACGCTTTTGCTCACACGGCCCGCCAGGTTGGCATCGAGCGCGACATTATCGAGCCATTTTTTACATCGATGCGCATGGATTTGCACCAACAGGAGCATGACCAAGAGAGCTTTGACACCTACGTTTATGGCTCGGCCGAGGTTGTCGGCCTGATGTGCTTGAAGGCCTTTGTTGCCGGTCGGGATTACACGGCCGCAGATCACCAAACCATGGTTTCCGGGGCAAGGGCCCTGGGCGCCGCATTTCAAAAAGTGAATTTCTTGCGAGACCTGGCCGCTGACTTCAAGAAACTTGGTCGCTCATACTTTCCTAAGGTCACGGTAACAAACTTCAACGAGGCGCAAAAAGCTGAGCTAATCGCAGACATCGAAGCAGACCTTTTGGTGTCAGCAAAAACCTTGCCGCTTCTGCCTTCGAGCTCGCGCAAGGCCGTCGCCGCAGCCCAAATGTTTTTTGCAGCTCTCAATGACCGAATCAGGAACACCTCGGCCGAAAAATTGATTGAAACCAGAATCAGCGTTCCGAATTCAGTGAAGCTCTGGATTCTTCTTAAGGCATTGCTTGGAGTAAACCCGAAATGACCCAGAAAAAGGCAGTAGTAATCGGCGGCGGCATCGCAGGATTGTCGACGGCAGCACTTTTGGCCAAGGCCGGCATGAAGGTGACGGTGCTTGAGGCCCGCGAAAAGGTTGGCGGCCGCGCCTACATATGGGAGAAGGACGGCTTCAAGTTCGACATGGGGCCATCGTGGTATTTGATGCCCGATGCATTTGACCAGTTCTTCAAGCTCATGGGCACCACGGCTGTCGCCGAACTTGACCTGGTTCGTCTTGACCCGGCATACCAAACTCGCAACGAGGGCCACGGCGACAAGCTCATCATTCGCCAGAACCTCGAAGACAACAAGGTCCTGTTTGAAGCGATTGAACCCGGAGCGGGTCAGCGACTTCAGGATTACATCGATTCGGCCGAAGATGCCTACAAGCTTTCGATCAAGCACTTTCTTTACACGAACTTTCAGAACGCAAAGTCGTTTGTTCACCCTGAGGTTTTGACTCGAGCCGGTCGCTTCATCAAGCACCTGCTGACCCCACTCGACAAGTTCGCCGGCCAACATGTCAAAGATGCCCGCCTGCGTAAGATTCTGAATTTTCCTGCGGTGTTCCTTGGCGCTTCGCCTTACGACACCCCAAGCATGTATCACCTCATGACCCACGTCGACATGAACGTTGGTGTGTTCTACCCGATGGGTGGCTTCTACACGATCATCGAGGCCGTCGAACGAATCGCCAAGAGACACGGTGTCGAAATACACGTCAACTCACGTGTCACCAAGATTGAGACCACCGATGATGGCCACGTGGCTGGCGTTTCGGTGGGCGACGTTTTCTATGGAGCCGACGTTGTTGTGGGCAACGCCGACCTTCACCACGTTGAGACTCAATTGCTCGAACCGAAATATCAGACCTTGCCAGAGTCATGGTGGAAAGACAAAGTTCCAGGCCCATCGGCAATGTTGCTGTTCTTAGGTGTCAAAGGTCGCTTGCCACAGCTGAACCACCACACGCTTTTGTATTCAGACGACTGGGCCAAAAACTTCAAAGAGGTCTTTCGCACGCCAAGTGAAAAACGCAAACAGGGCGCAACCAGCGTGATTCCAGATCCAGCATCGCTTTACATCTGCGCACCAAGCATCACCGACTCGAGCGTTGCTCCCGAGGGCTACGAGAACCTGTTCGTATTGGTTCCGATTGCAGCCGACCCTGAGCTTGGCTCGGGTGGCATCGACGGCAACGGCGATGCAGCCTTCGAGGCTGCGGCCGACCGAATCATTCAGCAAATCTCAGACTGGTGCGAGATTCCTGACCTTGCCGAGCGCATCGTGGTTCGTCGCACCATGGGCCCGGCTGACTTTGTAAACGATCTAAATGCTTGGTCTGGCACTGCCCTTGGCATGGCTCACACCCTGAAGCAGAGCGCGTTTTTTAGACCAGCCAACAAGAGCAAAAAGGTTGAGGGTCTTTACTATGCGGGGCACCACAGCATTCCTGGCATCGGATTACCGATGTGCCTCATAGGCGCCGAACTTGTTTATAAGCGTTTGGTCGATGACCGCAGCGCTGGCCCGATCAAGCACGAAATTAAGCCTGTTGGCGAGAACGGGTGGAAGGGTCTGCGTTGAGTTTTTTGTATCTGGGTGCGCTGCTGATTTCTATTGCCGGTTTGGCGACCCTGGATTTCAAATACAAGTTGGCCCTTGGTAAGAACAAGGCGTATCGCTGCCTGCTGATCTTGAGCGTTGCCTTCTTTCTGATTTGGGATCTTGCAGGCATTGCTCTGGGAATCTTTTTCAGAGGAGGCGCGACTCACCTGACCGGAATCACGATTTCGAACGAACTACCAATCGAAGAAATCTTTTTCCTTATAGTTCTCAGCTACACCGGCCTGCTCTTGTTGAAAGCTTTCGGGCGGTTGGTGCGCAGATGACTTACCTTGTGCTGAACTCACTTTTCTTGGGCACTGTTGTAATTGCAGGGTTGCTTATGGTCAAGCGCCTCCCCTGGAAAGCCATCGGTCTCGCGACTGCCGCTCTGGTGGCGTTGACCGCTATTTTTGACAATGTAATCGTTGGCACCGGAATCGTGGCTTACGACGAAGCGCTCATCATGGGCATCAAGATTGGTTTTGCACCAATCGAAGACTTTGCCTACGCGTTGGCAGCGCCCCTGCTGCTTTCGATTATGGCCGAACTAACCAAGAGGCAAAAATGATCGAAGCGATTAAGCAACTCTTCTGGTCGTCGCGACCGGTTTCGTGGATCAACACCGCCTACCCTTTCGCGGTCGCCTATTGGTTGGTTGCCGGTCAGATCGATCTCAACTGGATAATCGGAACCATTTTCTTTTTGGGGCCCTACAACCTACTTATGTATGGCATCAACGATGTTTTTGACTATGAGTCAGACTTGCGCAACCCTCGCAAGGGTGGAATCGAAGGCGCTCTGCTTGCACCGAAGTGGCACAGGCTCACCATCTGGGCTGCAGTCATTTCGTCGTTGCCGTTTGTTCTGCATCTTTATGTTTATGGAAACTTGAGTTCGAACATTTGGACAACGGTGATTTTGTTCACCGTGGTTGCCTACAGCGCCAAGGGCCTTCGCTTCAAAGAAAAGCCGTTTCTCGACTCGATCACTTCGGCCAGCCATTTTGTCGGCCCGATGCTAATTGGCGCATCGCTTGCGGGCGCAAACCTTCTTGAACCGAAGCTAATGTTCATGGCCCTTGCCTTCACCCTATGGGGCATGGCCTCGCATGCCTTCGGTGCAGTTCAAGATGTCAAGGCCGACCGCGAAGGCGGCATCTCTTCGATTGCCACCGTGATTGGAGCGAGGGCAACCGTTTGGTTTGCATTCCTTGCCTACGCAGGGGCGGGCATCCTGGTGCTTTTCACCGGTATGCCGGCTGCTCTATCGGCCATCGCGGCAGTGCCGTATTTAGCAATCGTTGCGCCGCATCTTGGAATCACAGACGAAAACTGTGAAGAAGCAAACCGCGGTTGGAAGCGATTCATCTGGCTCAACTTTTTCGCGGGCTTCGTTGTGACCATGATCGTAATCTGGTTCGCGCTGACCCGCTAAAGCTCAGTTAGCCGGCGAGTTGATCTCGGTGTTGCCAGTGAATCAGGTTTGCCCTCGAGAAACCCTTGCCGCAAAGAGCGCAGCTCAACGGCCTGCTCGGTTGGCGATAACGATAATGCGTGTGGCCGCCGCGACAGGTGCCGATCCAGGTTGCAGTTTCTTCGGCGATCTCTTTGCCGGTGAATTTTTCGGCTCGATAGCCAATCGACTTAGCAGTATTGAGCCAGGTTTTGGTGTGGCCGGCTTTCTTGCCGCACATCGCATGCGCTACCTCGTGCAGCACCACCTGCATGGTTTCGTCGATGGTGTGAATGTCGGCAAGATATCTCGAGATGGTAATGGTCTTCGAGGTGTAGTTGCATAGTCCAGCCCGGCGTTTGGCACTGTCGAAACCAAACTGCCATTCTTCTAAATCGATATGCTCGGCCATCTTGCGCTCGGCAAGAGCTCGGATGAAGTCATAGCGGTCACAAGACATGCGAAGAAACCGAAGCTTGCCCTGGCTGAATTGGCGACCTGGTTGGAAGCCGACGTTTTCGAGTCGAGCTTGGGTGGGGAAATCTGCAACGCCAACCACGGTTTTGATCGTTTCCACATCGCGAGCCTCAAAGACCATGCTCAGTGCGGCGATCAAGGCATCCTCGTCGTTTAGCAGAGGCGCGAGTAGCTCATCCTGGTAGGTCATGATGCCTTCAAGATTACTGTTTGTGCGATATCTACAATTCCGGTCGCAAAAAACTTCATTTCAGTTAGGTAAAACTACACAAAACGTCAACGAAATGGCGTTGTTCACCTGCTGTTCACCACTAGATTGTCGCTATGACACAAAACAACTCAGGCTCTGCAAAGGCATCCTCAACTGCAATCGAAACCAACGACATTCTCCCGATTCCTTCGGGTGAGCGTCATGGCAAACCGTGGCACTTGTTCACCGTTTGGTCATCCCCGAACCTCGAGTTCGCAACTATCTTTATTGGCGCACTAGCTGTTTTTGCTGGTCTAAACGTGTGGCAGGCAATTCTTGCAGTCGCCCTAGGTAACGCTCTTGCTGCCGTTACCCACGGTTGGTTCAGCAGTTGGGGTCCACGCCACGGCGTGCCTCAGATGGTTCTAGGTCGCACCGCATTCGGTCTTCGCGGAAACGCAATTCCGGCCACCACCTCAACTCTTGTTGCCGGCATCGGCTGGTTCGCGGTTAACACCACCTCGGGCGCGTTTGCTCTCACCTCGCTCACCAACCTTCCGGTTGCTGTGTCGGTGACAATCATCATCTTGGTTCAGGTTGTCGCAGCCTTCATCGGCCACAACTTCATCCAGAAGTTCGAACGTTACGCATTCTTCTACCTGGCAATCGTTTTTGCGATTGTCAGCGTGATCATCATTTCGATGGGCAAGTTCGACGTCAGTGTCGGAACCGACTTCAAGTGGGGCGCATTCAGCGTTGGTGTTGCACTTGCATACGGCTACACCCAAGGCTGGACACCATTCGCAGCGGACTTCACCCGCTACCTACCTGCAAACAGCTCACCTAAGGCCGTCGGACTTGCTGCCGGTCTAGGAAACTTCACTGCCACTACCCTTCTGATGTCGGTTGGTGCAATTGCTTGGAGCGGTGTTGTTGGCGAGGGTCTTCCTACCAGCGCGTTCACCGCAGTGCTTCCTGGCTGGTTGGCTGTGCTAACCCTCATTGGTATCGCGGTTGGTTCGGTTTCGGCCAACGTTCTAAACATCTACTCAGGCACCATGTCATTCATCGCAGCAGGCGTGAAGCTAGGCTTCAAGACCCGCCGCGCAATCATGGTTGTTCTAGCTGGTGTTATCGGTGGCGGTCTTTCATACTTTGCGGTTGAAGACAACTTCCGTTTCCTATTCGAGCTATTCCTACTAACCGTTGGTTACTGGTTGGCTCCTTGGGTTGCCATCCTGGTTGTTGACCGTTTGCTACGCAAAGGTCAAGACATCGACAAGTTGGTACGCGAAGAGACCAAGCACTCAAACATCGCTGGCCCAATCACCTTCGTGCTTGTGACAGTGGTTTCAGTTCTGTTGTTCGCAAAGGCAGAAATGCCTACCGTGCAGTTCTATGGTCTGCTAACCGGCCCGGGCGCTGAGAACGGCGACTGGACAGCAGGCGTTGGCTTTGTATCAGCAGCAGTGATCTACTTCTTGCTATACAAGCTGCTAAACAAAAAGAACTAATCACTAACCCCTAAACGAGAGGCCTCGGCAATGGAATTCAAAGTTGGACAAATCTTCGCAACAGACGAAGAGAAACTCCAGGTTGCCATTGCCGAGGCACATCTCGGTTTAGCCGAAGGTGGAATCCCAATTGGGGCTGCACTATTCGACGAAGAAGGCCGTCTGCTTGGCAGTGGCCGCAACCGCCGCGTTCAAGACGGCGATGCATCAATGCACGGCGAGACCAGCGCCTTTCGAAACGCCGGTCGCCAGCGCAGCTATAAGAAGGTCACACTGGCAACCAGCCTTTCTCCTTGCTGGTACTGCTCGGGCTTGATTCGCCAGTTTGGCATCGGCCGAGTGCTCGTTGGTGACGACAAAAACTTTATGGGTGGCCAAGATTGGGTCGCCGAACACGGTGCCGAGGTACACGTGATGAATGACCCTGGCCTGATCGAAATCATGCGCGAGTTCATCGAGGCGAACGACGCCCTTTGGAACGAAGACATCGGCGAAGACTAACCTTCGAATCCCTAATGAGCGCTGCAAAGTTTGCGCTTAAAGTCAAAATGACACTAAGATAATTAGTACTTAGTGTCATTTTTACTTTTAGTAGACAGCAGGCTTCGTGACCGAATCAACGCAATCGGCGTTAGTGGCACCCAACCTTGCCGTTTCTACAGTGATCTTCACCCTGCGCCCAGATGCCGAAGGCAAACTCAAAGTCACCCTTCCCCTTGTTCGCCGCATCCGTGCTCCATTTGATGGCCAGTGGGCTTTGCCTGGCGGACCTCTCAACATCACCGAAGATCTGAGTCAGGCCGCCTCGCGCAACCTTCTTGAGACCACCGGCCTCGAACCTCGATATCTGGAACAACTCTATGCTTTCGGAAGCCTTGACCGCTCCCCCGGCAGTAATCTTGCCGATCGAGTTGTTTCGGTTGTTTATTGGGCGCTGGTGGGCAGCGATGAAGCGGCTGCGGCCATCGAGAGCGAAAACATCCGGTGGTTTGAAGCCGACCAGTTGCCACAGCTAGCTTTTGATCACAACCAAATTGTTGACTATGCCCTGGGCCGACTTCGCAACAAACTGGCCTATGCCCGAATTGCGCACAGTTTTTTGGCCGAAACCTTCACTCTGGCACAGTTGCGCGAAGTTTATGAGGCCGTTCTTGGCCGCGAGCTAGACCCGGGCAACTTTAGGCGCATGGTCGAGGGCGATGGAATCGTTGAACCAACCGGCGAGCGCCTTGCTGGCACACGCCACCGCCCACCACAGCTTTATCGAGCAACAAACACCGCAACAGGAGAAACCAAATGACCACAGCATCGGTGAACGAACGCATCCAGCTAATCGTCAAGGGCAAGTCAAACGACTCGACCTGCAGCCCGTCGCTTGCCGACGGCCCTTGGGAGTTCGATGGAGGCCCAGTAGCCTATGGTCCTGGCGCTTCAAGTAGTGACCTAATTCCTACCGGATCACCGCGGCAGGGCGCGCTGCCGGCGGAATACAAGACAGCGACAGAAGCCGAGCTGAACGCTCGCATCATCGCGGCTAAAGCGACCCTTGGCGACAAAGTTGTCATTCTTGGTCACTTCTATCAGCGCGAAGAGATTGTGATTCACGCGGATTACCTTGGCGACTCGTTTCAACTAGCTAATGCAGCCAAAGCACACACCGAGGCCGAGGCCATTGTGTTCTGCGGTGTGCACTTCATGGCCGAAACTGCCGATATCCTCTCAGAGCCAAATCAAGCCGTGATTCTGCCTAACCTGGCCGCCGGATGTTCGATGGCCGACATGGCCGACATCGACTCGGTCACCGAGTGCTGGGAACAACTCGAGGAACTTTATGGCACCGAGCCAGATGAGCAGGGTCGTGTTCCGGTGATTCCAGTCACCTATATGAATTCATCTGCGGCACTCAAGGCGTTCTGCGGCGAGCACGGCGGCATTGTTTGCACGTCTTCTAACGCGGCGATTGTTTTGAAGTGGGCCTTCGAGCGCGGGCAGCGGGTGCTGTTTTTTCCTGATCAGCACCTCGGCCGCAACACGGCTAAGGCGATGGGCATCAGCACCGATTTGATGCCGCTCTGGCATGGCCGCAAGCCGCTCGGTGGCAACACTGCCGAAACCCTTACCGACGCCAAGGTTGTGCTTTGGAACGGCTTCTGCTCGGTTCACAAGCGCTTCAATGTTGGTCAGATCGAAAAGGCTCGCGCCGAGTTCCCAGGTGTTCGCGTGATAGTTCACCCAGAGTGCCCTATGGAGGTTGTTGACGCAGCGGATGAGGCCGGCTCGACCGACTACATTCGCAAGGCAGTTGCGGCAGCCACTGAGCCAACAACTTTTGCCATCGGCACCGAGATCAACATGGTGCAGCGCCTGGCCGCCGAGTATCCGCAGCACAACATCTTTTGCCTAGACCCAGTGGTTTGCCCTTGCTCGACCATGTATCGAATTCACCCCGGATATCTGGCTTGGGTGCTTGAGCGCCTGGTTGCCGGTGAGGTTGTGAACCAGATTTCGGTTGATGCAGCCGTAACCGCAAACGCGAAAATCGCTCTCGAGCGCATGTTGGCAGCAAAGCCACTCTAGAAAGCAGTCATGAAGAAACTCGTTGTAATTGGCAGCGGCATCGCCGGTTTGATCGCCGCGGTTGAGGCTAGCCGCACCCATCAGGTGACTCTGGTGACCAAGGCCAATCTTGCCGAGAGCAACACCCACTACGCCCAGGGCGGCATCGCTGCTGTTACCTCAACCGACGATTCGATTGCAGAGCACGTTGCCGACACTTTGGCAGCTGGCGCCGACTATTGCTACAAACCAGCCGTGGATGTGCTTTGCACCGAAGGCCCCAACCGCATCAACGACCTGGTGAACTTTGGCGTCGAGTTTGATCGCAAGGGCACCGATTTTGCGCTCGGCCTCGAAGCCGCGCACTCACACGCCCGAATTTTGCACGCTGGCGGCGACACCACCGGTGCCGACATCAGTAATGCTCTGGTTGACGCAGTTCGAACGACCGCCACCCAAATTTTCGAACACACCTTTGTTGTCGACTTCGAAGTAGAGAACAGCGCGGTGCGCGGAGTTCACTTGCTCGATGCCTCTGGACGGCACTTTGTCGAGGCCGACTCTGTGATTCTGGCAAGCGGTGGCGCTGGGCAGCTTTACCGACACACCACTAACCCATCGGTGACCACGGGAGACGGCGTTGCGGCAGCCTTCAGAGCCGGAGCAGAACTGGCAGACGTTGAGTTCTATCAATTCCACCCAACCGCTCTTGCCGTACCAGGCAGCTTTTTGATCTCTGAGGCAGTTCGTGGTGATGGCGCTGTGCTAGTCAACAATCGCGGTGAGCGCTTTATGCAAAAACTTCACCCCGCTGCAGAGCTAGCTCCCAGAGATGTGGTGGCCCGGGCCATTCAGGCCGAAATGCGCGCCCAGGGCGGCCAACCGGTGCTTCTCGATGCAACCGGTCTTGGCACCGAATTTTTGACTAAACGCTTTCCAAGCATCAGTAAGACCACCCGCTCATACGGCCTCGACTGGGGCAAGAACCCGATTCCGGTCACCCCCGCTGCCCACTATTGGATGGGTGGAGTCGCAACTGACACCTGGGGGCGCACCAGCATACGTGGGCTATTTGCCGTTGGCGAGGTTGCCTGCACCGGCGCCCACGGGGCAAACCGATTGGCCTCGAACTCGTTGCTCGAGTCGATCGTGTTCTCGCGCCGCGCAGTCGAAGTGCTCGAGCAAGAGTGGCCAACAGAAGCAGCCAGCGTGCGCTGGAAAGAGCAGGGACTGCTGGCCGAGATTGAACTAGAAGCCGAGGCTGATCGCGCACAACCCGCGAAGGCGCTGAACGTGGTTGACCGGGTTGAATTGCAAACTCTGATGTGGGACAACGTGGGCCTGGTCAGGACGGAATCTAAGTTGGTTGCTACGCGAAAGGAACTAGTCAAGTGGCGTTCGGCTGACGAAGCAAACCGCTTGTTCACCGACTGGGAAGACGCCAACCTGTTGCTGCTTTCACGTGCCGTAACCGAGGCCGCATTGGCCCGTGAAGAATCTCGCGGCGGTCACTTTCGACTTGACTTTCCGGCAACCAACCCATCGATGGCCCGCCCAATCACCATCGTTCGAAAGGCGCGCTAATGCTTACCGAAAAAATAATCACCGATGTTGTTGGCGCCGCCCTTCACGAAGACGCACCGAACGGCGACGTGACCTCACAGCACTTGATTCCCGAAAGCGCAACCGCGACCGCCGTTCTGGCTGCCCGCGAAGCCGGCGTTTTCAGTGGCACTGCGGTTTTTATTGCGGCATTCAAGCTCACCGACCCAAGCGTTCAGGTCGAAATGCACATTAACGACGGCGACCACTTTGTGGCCGGGCAAAAACTTGCGACCATCAAAGGTTCGGCTCGCGCGGTTCTAACCGCCGAGCGCATTGGCCTGAACTTTACCCAGCGAATGTGCGGCATCGCCACCCTGACGGCGCAGTATGTTGCCAAGGTTGAGGGCACGAGTGCAAACATCCTCGACACTCGCAAAACCACACCAAACCTGCGCGCCTTTGAGCGACAGGCGGTGCTCGATGGCGGCGGTCGCAACCACAGATTTAGCCTGAGCGATATGGTGATGGCCAAAGACAACCACCTTGCCGTATTGACCGCGGGTGGCAAAGATTTGACCACCGAGCTGAAGCGCGTGAAGAGTGAGCTGCCGGCAGGCATGAAGCTAGAGGTTGAGGTCGATCGACTAGATCAAATTGCACCGGTGCTGGCAGCCGATGTCGACATAATCATGCTCGACAACTTCAGCCTTGCCGATCTTCGCGAAGGCGTTGCACAGGTAGGCGGCAGGTGCTTGGTTGAGGCATCGGGTGGCGTGAACCTCGAAACCGTTGCCGAGATCGCCAAGACCGGTGTTGACATAATTTCGGTTGGCGCGCTTACTCACAGCGCCAGAGCACTAGACCTTGGCCTAGACCTGACAATCGAATGATTTATCTAGACAACGCTGCAACCACCCCGGTGAACCCGGCCGCACTTCAGGCTGCCTGGCTCTGGCTAACCAGCGAGTTTGGCAACCCATCGAGTGTCCACGAGCTTGGTGCCCGAGCAAAAGAGGCTCTCGAAGATGCCCGCGCTCGCATAGCCGATTGGCTTGGTTGCAGAGTAAGCGAGATCACATTCACCTCTGGTGGAACCGAGGGCAACAATCTTGCGATCACCGGTTTGGCCCTAGCCAATGCCCGCGGCAAACACATCATCAGTGCTAGAACCGAACACGAGGCGGTTCTTGAAACACTCGAATATTTATCGCGGGTGCACGACTTCGAAATCACCTGGCTTCCGGTTGATCTGGTTGGGGCAATCGATCCAGCCGACCTGCGCGCTGCCCTTCGCGCAGACACAACTTTGGTCACCTTGATGACCGCGAACAACGAAATCGGCACCGTGCACGCGATCGCCGATCTTGCTGCAATCGCTCACGAGTTTGGGGCAGCTTTTCACACGGATGCCGTGCAGGCTGCCGGCTGGCTAGACATTCGAGTCGACACCTCTCAGGTCGATGCGATTACGATTTCGGGGCACAAAATTGGCGCTCCCAAGGGTTCGGGTGCGGTATTTATTCGCGGTCGCCTAGGCGTTGAACCACTGATGCACGGTGGCGGACAAGAGGGCGGGCGCAGATCTGGCACCGAAAACGTAGCCTGGGCGGTTGCCCTCGCAACGGCAATTGAAGCCCTCCCCGACCTAGCCTCCGAATCGGCACGAGTGAGCCAATTGCGCGATGGTTTCATCCGTGCGGTTTTGCAAGATGCCCCGATGGCTATACCCACTGGTCACCCTGTCGATCGCCTGCCCAGTATTGCGTCTTTTTGCTTTGAAGGTCTGAGCGGCGAGGCAATTTTGCTCGAACTTGAGCGGCGCGACGTGATTGTGTCTAGCGGTTCGGCATGCGCTGCCGGCAGCGACGAACCCTCGCACGTTTTGACCGCGATTGGCTTTGATGCCGACACTGCGCGCACCGCAGTGCGATTTAGTTTCAGCCACAACACCACCGAAGAAGATTTGAGCCATGCGGCAACTGCATTGACCGAGGCTATCTCGGCGGTTGGCGACACTGATAAAATCGCCTAATGACCAAGCGCACTCGCCCATGGGGGCATCACCCAGTAACCGACAATGCTCAGCCCGACTGGCAGTTGCACCCAGACACAGTTGCAGTGCGTGGCGCGCTTGCCCGAACCGGCTTTGGCGAGACCAGCGAAGCGCTGTTTCTAAACTCGGGTTTCACCTACGACAACGCCGAGCAAGCTGCTGCGGCTTTCAAGGATGAAACCGACCACTTTTTGTATAGCCGTTTCTCGAACCCAACCGTGGCGATGTTTGAAAATCGCCTTGCGCTGCTAGAAGGCGGCGAAGCTGCCTTTGCAACCGCTACCGGCATGGCTGCAATGTTTGCCTCGGTTGCCTCAATCGTGAAGGCCGGCGACCGGGTTGTTGCCTACGCCGCAATGTTCAGTTCTTGCTATGTGGTGCTCACCGAGATTTTGCCAAAGTGGGGCGTAAACACCGTTTTGGTTGAAGAAAACACGCCTGAGGGGTGGGCAAAAGCTCTAAATGAGCCAACTGCCGTGGTTTTCATCGAGAGCCCAAGCAACCCACTGATGGAGATCACCGACATTCGCATGGTCAGCGACCTAGCCCACAAGGTTGGCGCAACCGTGGTGGTGGACAACGTTATGGCATCACCGGTTTTGCAGAAACCGCTTGAGCTTGGCGCCGACGTGGTGATGTATTCGGCAACCAAGCACATCGATGGCCAGGGCCGCGTGCTGGGTGGCGCAATCGTTGGCACCGCGAAGTACATCAAAGAAACCGTGTTGCCATTTGTTCGCCACACCGGCCCATCGATGGCTTCGTTCAACGCTTGGGTGATGCTCAAGTCGCTTGAGACCATGACTATGCGAGTTGAGCGCATGGCCGAAAACGCGCTTGCGATAGCCGAGGCGCTCGAAGGCCACAAGGCCGTGAAGCGTGTGGTTTACCCGGGCCTCAAGTCACACCCGCAGCACAAGCTGGCAATGAAGCAAATGAAGGCTGGTGGCACCACCGTGGCTATCGAGTTCAAAGCAGATGAGGCGTCGGTTTTCAAGTTCATGAATGCCCTAGAGGTAATCGACATTTCGAACAACCTCGGCGACTCGAAGTCTCTCATCACTCACCCGTCATCGACCACTCACCGCCGTTTGTCGGTCGAGGTTCAGGCCGAGATGGGCATTACGCCAAGCACGGTTCGACTATCTGTCGGCATCGAGCACAAGGATGACCTGATCAAGGACCTACTGAACGCGCTAAAGGTTATGTAGACAAACTCAATGAGAACCCGCTGACCGAAGGTTGGCGGGTTTCTTATTTACCGAAGTCGAGAGCGATTTCGAGACTGTCGCCCAGTGAAAGCTTTAGCGGCAGACGCACATCATTGCGAATTGGCACCAGATAGCGGCCATCTTTGGGCATCAACGAGGTAGTCCAGGTTTTGTGTTTGATGGTTACCTCAACCGGAATGACTCCCCAGCCGTAGGTGAGCATGGCGGCAATCTCTTTGATTTCTTGTGATTCTTGTTCAGGCACGGCAACCCAATAGAAAGGTGCTGGGCCGCGCCACTCGATTAACTCACCCGAAAACTCGACCTGCATAATGACCGTTGTCTAGCGCTTTATTGCTGCGATTGCGTCGATTGCGGCTTCGATGTTTGCCTGACTGGTACCAAAGTTGAAGCGAATGTATTGGCCGTAGTTCGCACCCAAATCGGTTCCCGGCACAACCGCAACCTTGGCCTTGGCCAAGATAGTTGCCGCTGGGTTTTCGCCAAGATTTAGAGCGCTGACATCCCACCAAGCTAGGTAGCTATTCTGTGGCTGGGCCACGACAACCGATGGCAACTTTTCGGCAACCTTTGCGCTCATGAAGGCAAAGTTTGCTTCGATGGTGCTCACGGCCGAGTCGATCCAGGTTAATCCGTTTGTGAAAGCCTCAGCCATGGCAAAAGCGCCAATCAGCGAAGTGCGCCAGTGCATGTCTGGCTGCAATTTTGCCAACTTTTCGGCCATGGCGGCATCCTGGCTAATCAGAATCGCGGCTTTCAGACCAGCGGTGTTCCAGGCTTTGCTAGACGAGGTGATGATGATGCCGGTCTTCGCGGCGGCTTCGCCCGCGTTTAGAAATGGCACAAAGGTTTCGCCGGCATAGGTTAGCGGCGCGTGAATCTCGTCGCTGACCACGGTCACGCCATATTTTTCGGCGAGTTTGGCAATCGCCTGCAGTTCCTCGAGGCTATAGATTTTGCCCACCGGGTTGTGAGGGTGGCACAGCAAATAGAACTTTGCGCCATCGGCAAAGGCGGCCTCGAGAGCATTTAGATCAAGTTGCCAGGTTTGGTTGGTGCGAACCAAAGGCACATCAACTTGCTCGAGTTTGGCCTCTTCGATCCAGTGATAAAAGCTTCCATAAACCGGTGGGTTTACGACCACCTTGTCACCGGGGTTGCCGAGCGTTCTAAAAATTTCCACAGCTGCAACACCAACATCGGTGGCCATTTTCACCTGCGTGGTGTCTACTGTCCAGTTCCAACGACGCTTAGCAAAACCGGCAAACGCTTCGGCCACCTCTGGCACCGGGCCAAGATAACCAAGGTCTGAAGTCTGAGCCATTTCGACGATTACGTTTCGAATCGATTCGGCGATTTGAAAATCCATCTCGGCAACGTGCATTGGCAGAACATCGGCTGCAAAACGACGCCACTTCGAGCTGTGGCGGCGGCGAAGCGCGCTAAGACTGGGTGCTACAACGTTGTTGTCAGACATGGCTCAAGTTTAGAACTTGTAGAAAGCCAGCATGCCTGCGATTGCGAACATTACGACGGCAATGATGGTGTCGAGCACTCGCCAGAAAATCGGCTTAGACATTAGGCCCGAGGCAGCTCGAGCACCAAAACCTAGACCAGTGAACCAAACCAGGCTGGCCAACATGGCCCCCGCGCCAAAGTACCAACGGTCTTCGCCAAACTGATTGCCAACGCTGCCAACCAAAATCACCGTATCTAGGTAGACGTGAGGGTTCAAGAGCGTAAATCCCAAGACCGCGGCAACCACTTTGCTTTTAGAAAGACTTTGGCCACCAGAGGCATCCATGGATTCATTTTTGAACGCCGACATGATTGAGCGAACGCCGAACCAGCTGAGATAAACCACACCGAACCACCGGATGATTTCAAGCAACCAAGGAAGCGAAAGTAGAACGGCACCAAGGCCGGCTATGCCGACTGCGATCAGGGCTGCATCGGCAATGGCACAGATTGCGACCACCAAGAAAACGTGCTGTTTGGTTAACCCCTGGCGAATCACGAAGGCATTCTGTGCGCCAATTGCAACGATCAGCGAAAGGCCAAGCAAAAAACCAGGGATGAAAGACAGCATCCCGTTAGTCTAGCCGCGGCAAATGGCGAACTTGCAGAGGGTCGCAGGAGTCGAATTTGTCTGCATAACTGCTGCACACAAAAGTAAAAAGCCCCCGGCTGATAAGACTCGGAGGCTTTTAGTGCACCCCCTGGGACTTGAACCCAGAACCCACTGATTAAGAGTCAGTTGCTCTGCCGATTGAGCTAGAGGTGCGAGCTGCGCTTTTCAGCGCAACGAGAGACAACATTAGCACTTTCTGGGCGGTCACGCCAGTCATAATCTCTACATAAATGGCTTGCTCGCTAGTTGCGAACACCCTCCTGAACCGGTGGCGCACTCCCCTAGACTTTGGTTATGTCTGAACTGCAGAAACTAGAAGTTGGCAACACCGCCCCGACATTCACCGTTCTTGACCAAGACGGAAAATCCGTTTCTCTCGCCGACTTCAAGGGCAAGAAAACCATTCTTTACTTCTTTCCAGCCGCTTCTACGCCTGGCTGCACCAAAGAAGCCTGCGATTTCAATGACAACCTAAACCCTTTCAAGGATGCCGGCTACACGGTGCTGGGCATTTCACCCGACCCGGTCAAAAAACTTAAGACCTTTGAGGTCAACCAAGAGCTCAACTTTCCGCTGCTGAGCGATCCAGAGCTCGAGGTGCACAAGGCATACGGTGCTTACGGAGTCAAAAAGCTCTACGGTCGCGAGTACACGGGCGTGCTGCGCTCAACATTCGCCATTGACGAAAACGGCGTGATTACTCTCGCTCTTTACAACGTGAAGGCCACCGGTCACGTTGTGATGCTGCGAAAGCTTCTGGCAATCTAAGCCCGATCTTCAGGGTCGGCGCCCTCGAGCGTCGAATCAACGACCGGCTTGGTGAACACCAATATCAACACTAGAACCGCAGGTGCTACCAGCGCCCAGCCGATTGCCTGAGAACCGAACTGGCCGGTAAAACTTCCGGATGCAATTGCCAGCATGACAAGTTGCCAAAACAGGGCCGCGCTGCGAGCCCAACGTTTCGATCGAGTAAGGCTTAGGGCAACATAAAAGAGCCAGGCCGACGCCGCCGCAACCATCGCAAAAAGAGCGATTGCGGTCGTAAACGCTCGGCTTTCGCCCCCCAAAATACCCAGGCCAAGCTGAATGCCAAAATAGGCCAGCACGCTTGCCTCTAGCGCTACCACTGCCACCACCGTCAATAAACCGGTCGGCAGCTTTTTCAGGTTTTTCATGGGTTTTCCTAAATTTTGGGTATTGCCAAATGGCACTGGGTGTGAAACGATTTTCACTAGGAAAAGTTCTTGTGAAACCGCTTTTCAAGCGTAAATCACCTCTTCGAATTTATTTTCCTCGTTTGGCTTTAACGCCAAAATTTCCGACTACACAAAGGAATACCTCGCGTATGAATATGCAGTGGCTCAACGAATCTCGTTGCCTAACCGAAGACCCAGAACTTTTCTTTCCGGTAGGAAACACAGGCCCTGCAGTAGATCAAATCGAACAGGCAAAATCTGTTTGTCGCGAATGTGGCGTTGCCACCCAGTGCCTTGAGTATGCAATCAAAGAAAACCAGGACACCGGCGTTTGGGGCGGCCTAAGCGAAGATGAGCGCAAGTCGCTTAAGCGCAAATACGCTCGTGCCCGTCGCGCCGGCTAAACGAAGTTTCATGAAAACCCGTCACCTCGGTGACGGGTTTTTTATTTCCTGACCAATTCAAATCAGTGGCTAAAGCGGAATCGAAATGGCAACCCGTGCGCCACCCTCTTTTGGCGATGACCAGTGAATGGTTCCTCGAAGCTCGCCCTCAATCAGGGTTCGAATTATCTGGGTTCCAAGACCCGCCCCAACTTTGCCATCGGTAAGACCCTTGCCGTTGTCTGAAACCGTGATTAGCAGCTGCTTTTGCTTGCGCTCGGCGTTAACAGCAACAACACCGCTGCGGTCGGCCAGGCCATGCTCAACGGCATTGGTGACCACTTCGGTGAGCGCCACGGCAAGTGGCGTTGCAATTTCGCTGCGCAGCTGCCCAAATTTACCGTCGATCAAAGGTCGCACCGAGGTGTTCATGCTCGAGGCAACTTCGGTGGCCAGCATCAGAATGCGGTCGAAGACCTCGTCGAAATTCACATCCTGGTTCAAGCCCTCTGAAAGAGTGTCGTGCACCAAAGCGATGGCAGAAACTCGCCGCATCGCTTGCTCGAGTGACTCTTTGGTTTCTTCACTCTTGCTTCGACGAGCCTGAATGCGCAACAAGCTGGCAACGGTTTGCAGGTTATTTTTCACTCGGTGGTGAATTTCACGAATGGTGGCGTCTTTGGTGATTAGCTCACGTTCTTGACGGCGAAGTTCGGTGGCGTCGCGACAAAGCACGATGGCACCGGTTCGCTGGCCATTTTTGCGCAACGGAATTGCTCTAACGGTAAGTGTCACATTGCGCGACTCCATGTCGGTTCGCCATGGGGCTCGGCCGCTAACCACCAAAGCCAAACCTTCATCGGTTTGAATCTGGGTTTTTAAAACCTTCGAGGCAGCCTCGGCAAGCGACTTGCCCTCGAGTTCGCCGGTGATGCCCAGGCGGTTGAATGCCGAGAGGCCGTTTGGGCTGGCAAACACCACAACGCCATCTTCATCCAGGCGAAGCAGGCCATCGTTGGCACGCGGAGCACCGCGACGAGGACCGGTTTGATTGCTGAAATCGGGGTAAGTGCCGTCACCCATCATTTCGAGAAGATCGTTTCCACAACTTAGGTAGTTGAGCTGCAACTTGTTGGGCGCCTTTGCCTCGGCAAGGTTGGTGTGACGCGTGACAACCGCAATTGGCTGTTGGGTAACCTCATCTGACTTTGCAGAAAGTTTGCGGCGAACCGGAATAGCCCTGAGCCTCGTGGGCAAGCCATCGTAAGTGTCGGGCGTCTGAAGGTCGACGGTTTCACCAGTTGTGAATGCTTGAGTGATCTGAGCTGCCCACTCTTTTCGAACAGGCTCACCACTGATGTCGCGATAAAACACCGTGGCCGCACTCGAGGGGCGAGCATGCCCAGCTGCAACAAAACTGCCATCCGGAGTGGGAATCCAAAGCACAAGGTCGGCGAAGACAAGGTCGGCGATAAGCTGCCAGTCGGCCGTGAGCAGGTGCAGCCACTCGATGTTGGCGTGGTTGGGAATGCCATGCTTCTTGACTAGATCGCTAAGTGTCGACACCTAACCGAGTTTAGCCACGCGTTTGTCTAACCGACTGCGTTGGCCCAAAATGTGATTTTGGGTAAACATGGCAATCGCCTGCTTGGCACCAGATGATCTTCGGGATAACGCCAACGGTATGGCCTCGAGCAAAGCCTGATCGCAGACGGCCGGGTCGTCTGGCACGAATGCGTGCACGCTCAGATTTGCCAATCGAGCCAAAGTTTCGGTGATTTGCGTCTTGGCCGATGGGCCTAACACCGACTTTCGAAGTCGATTTACAAGTATGAGCACCTCGCCAGCTGCCGATTGCCGAACCAGCGGCTCACTGGCCAGGAATCGCTCGATTGAAACCGGGTCGGCCCCGCAAACGGCAACCACGAACTCGGCGAGTGACAGGGCAAGACCAGTTGCCTGATTGCGTTCGATGGCTTCGTGCGATTGCCTGAGGCCCGGTTCTAGCGAAGACGCCAAGTCGAGAACCAAATAGTCAAAATGCTGTGAAGCAAGCTCAAGAACTGCAACCAGCGATTCGTTGGTGACCTCTGGCCACCGCGACGAACTGGTAATGCCGGTCATCAAGGTCACCGATTGCTTGCCCGCAGCCACACGCACGCTAAGCCGCTCTAGTTGAACTATGTCGAAACGGCCTTGAGCGGCTAACCGGCAGGCAGCTGCCAACCCCGCCGGATGCTCCGTCAGCCCAAGCATCTGCGCCAAGCTCGGTGCCACTAGGTCTAAATCAAGCAGAAAGACACTGGCCCCCGTAAGTGCCAGCTCGCAGGCCAGATTTAGTGCGACGGTTGACTTTCCTGGAGACCCTGCCGGACCCCAAACCGCAACGGTTTTGGACGCTCCACTACTGGTCTGCAAAGGTAGGCCTCAAAACCAGTGAGATTGAATCTTGCGATGAGATTGCAGCCAGAATCGGGGAAACCGCCGCCGATGGCACCCAGAGCTCTACCGAAGGCACTGCAGAAGCAAACATTCCACTTGGCTCGATAACCTGGGCAACCTCGGCCGCCAAGACAATTGCTACTGGTGCAGCAAAGGCGTTGTTTTCGAGGCGTTTAGACACCCAAACATCGACCGAGCTGCCGGGTTTGATGCCCGCGGCGATTGGCATTTTTGACTCGATGACAACCGGTGATCGACTGTCTAGAACCGCGCTCGCTAACTGGCTCTTCGTAATCAATTGACCTGCGACAACCGGCCCAAGCAAGTAAGCGCCCTTTGGCAATTGACCCTCGAGCACGTAGTTGGCGGCCGATGGACCCAGGTTCGCCGAAATCTTGGCTACTGAAGCCTCGCCAACCGGGCTGCCGGCGGGCAAAGCCGCGGCAGCAACCAGGTATTCGGCCGTCTGATCATTTGACTCGATGGTCAACCAAACGCCGGTAATCGAGAGTGAGATCAATGCGATAGCGAACGCGGCGTATTTTGCTCGGGCTGAGCTTGGTCGCCTTGAGGGTTTGAGTTTCATCTTGCTAGCAAAGTCAACTTTCAGGTTCTTCGCTCAAGTTATCCACAACTCCTACCGAAAATCTTTTGACCGAATCTGGCGATATTGCAACCGCACCACGGGCCGATTCAACAATCAAGAAACCACAGTCGATGTCGACCAGCATGCCTCGACTTGGTGCCGCCATTTTTACCCGCGGGTACCAAACCATCTCTATTGGTTTTGCAAAACTGTCTAAAAGCTCCAAAAGCGTGCGATCAATTTTTCTAAGCCTTGGCAGCTCGAGGTCACCATCATTTTGCGGCACAATTTCAAGGATTTGCGATACCGGGTAGAGGCTCCAGGCGGCGAATCCATCACCCAATCCCCCGACGAAATCAGACCCAATTATCGGCGCGAAGAGGATTTCTGGATTTCCCTCTGCTGGGTGAACCCGAAAACAATTGCAACGCAAGAGCAAAGATGAGGCAGTGCCGCGAGCCCTGGCCGACTCGAACTCGGCCTCTAAATCTTCAAAAATGTGGTCAAAATTCACCCCCTGAATTATTCAGGACCTCAGACATTGTCCAAAAAGTTATCCACAAGTTTCGACATTTCTATTGACCAGTCATTGAATCGGTCATAGCGTCAATCTTCCTCCTTGTGGAGGTGAAAGGGGATGGGGGAAATGTCACCAACGGCACCCAATTCTGAACCAGAAAGCGCAAACGACCAACCGGCAAAAGCCAAACGAGCACCACGCAAACCCCGCAATTTGAAAAAGCACGTTGTTTCAAACCCGATCGAAGCCGAAGAATATTTCGGTCAACAACGCAGTAAAACAGCCGACCTGCCAGACCCGAATCCAAGTTTGACAGCCATCGCCACCGGTGTGATCGACGTGATCACGGGTTCAAGGCAGGTCGATCAATTGTCGAGATTGCTCAGCGACGAGGTTTATCAACGCTTGGCTCAGAAATCGGCTCTAGCAAGGCAGCAACGAGCGCTGTTAGGTAAAAAGGCCATGATTCAGCGATTCTCAATTCAGAACGTGCGTAACTCATCTCCGCGCGACGGAGTCATCGAATCGGTGGTCCTTCTGAACTCATCGAATCGCACACGTGCAGTAACGATTCGCCTCGAGGGAATCAACTCTCGGTGGCGAGCCACCCAGGTTAGCGTTCTTTAGCTCTTGAAGAACGAACTACCCTGGCCACCCTGCTCAGGCTTCTGAGTTGGGGTGGTCGGGGGAACCTGAGTCTGGCGCTCGTTTGCACCGTGTGCCTCGGCAGCACCATCTTCGTTTGGAGCGATATAGGTCAGCTGAGCTGCATCAATAACGGGCGCAGGTGCAGATTCGACCTGAACCTCAACATTGAACAAGAAGCCGATTGACTCTTCTTTGATTCCACCCATCATCTGCTGGAACATGGTGTAACCCTCGCGCTGGTATTCAACCAACGGGTCACGCTGCGCCATGGCACGAAGGCCGATGCCCTCTTTTAGGTAGTCCATCTCGTAGAGGTGGTCACGCCACTTGCGGTCGACTACCGACAGCACCACGCGACGCTCTAACTCACGCATGCCCTCAGAACCAATCTGCTCTTCGCGCTTTGCGTACGCGATTCGGGCGTCGCTAACCAACTCGCGCGTCAACCAAGCCTTGGTCAAACGTGAACGGTTGCCAGCCTCTGCCAAAACCTCTTGAATTTCGAGCCCGATTGGGTAAATGGCCTTCAGGTCCGCCCAGAGCGCCTCTAGATCCCAGTCGTTTCCTGCATTGTCTGAGATGTGCGCATCGACAATTGCCGCGATTGCGTCTTCGAGGAAAGATTCGACGCGGGTGTCAATCTTGTCGCCCTCGAGAATGTGGCGACGGTCGCTGTAGATTGCCTCTCGCTGACGGTTTAGCACGTCGTCATACTTGAGAACATTCTTGCGAATCTCGGCGTTGCGACCTTCTACCTGACTCTGAGCGCTAGCAATGGCACGGCTGACGATCTTGGACTCAATAGCCATATCGTCTGGAACATCTGACCGGTTCATCATGGCGCTGGCAGCACCAGAGTTGAACATGCGCATCAGGTCATCGGTTAGCGAAAGGTAGAAGCGTGACTCTCCCTTGTCGCCCTGGCGACCGGCACGACCTCGAAGCTGGTTGTCGATTCGACGAGATTCGTGGCGCTCGGTGCCCAGCACATAAAGACCGCCGACTTCGAGAACCTTCTCGGCTTCAGCAGCGACCTCGGCCTTAACTGCAGCGAACTGGTCGGCCCAAGCAGCTTCGTATTCTTCAGGGTTTTCTTCGGGGTTCAAACCACGCTTTTGAAGGGCATCAACGGTCAAGAATTCAGCGTTTCCACCGAGCATCACGTCGGTACCACGACCGGCCATGTTGGTTGCTACGGTTACCGCACCCAAGCGACCAGCTTGAGCGACAATAGCCGCTTCACGAGCGTGGTTCTTGGCGTTCAGCACCTCGTGACGAACTCCGGCCTTAGCCAAAAGCTTCGACAGGTATTCGCTTTTCTCAACCGAAGTCGTTCCCACAAGAACCGGCTGGCCGGTGGCGTGGCGGGCAGCAATGTCAACCACGACCTGCTCGAACTTGACCTCTTCATTTTTGTAAATTAGGTCGGGCTGGTCGATTCGAATCATCGGCTTGTTGGTTGGGATTGGCACAACACCCAACTTGTAAGTGCTCATGAATTCGCCGGCCTCGGTTTCGGCGGTACCGGTCATGCCCGAGAGCTTGTTGTAAAGGCGGAAGTAATTCTGCAGGGTCACGGTGGCTAGGGTTTGGTTTTCGGCCTTGACCTCAACGCCCTCCTTGGCCTCAATCGCCTGGTGAATGCCTTCGTTATAGCGGCGTCCAGCAAGAATTCGACCGGTGTGCTCATCGACGA
Organism: Actinomycetota bacterium; assembly: GCA_041180145.1. Classification (GTDB taxonomy): domain Bacteria; phylum Actinomycetota; class Actinomycetes; order Actinomycetales; family Microbacteriaceae; genus Rhodoluna. The sequence goes on from JBEGSA010000006.1 coordinate 50,665, forward strand.
TTAGCACTTCGCCATCCATCACGACATAGTCTTTGTCGCGCTTGAAAAGCGCCTTCGCACGAATTGAGTTGTTCAGGAACGAAATCAGCGGGGTGTTCTCTGATTCGTAGAGGTTAGCGATGCCCAGGTAGTCTTCTACCTTTTCGATGCCAGGCTCAAGGATTCCTACGGTGCGCTTCTTTTCGTCGACTTCATAGTCAATTACCGGCTGGAGCTTTTCAGCGATCTTTGCGAACTCGCCGAACCAGCGGTTTGCATCGCCAGAAGCCGGCCCCGAGATGATTAGCGGAGTGCGGGCCTCGTCGATGAGAATCGAGTCAACCTCATCGACGACGGCAAAGAAGTGCCCTCGTTGAACCAGGTCGGCTTGCTGCCATGCCATGTTGTCTCGAAGGTAGTCGAAACCGAATTCGTTGTTGGTGCCGTAGGTGATGTCGGCTAGGTACTGCTCGCGGCGAACTGTTGGGTCTTGGCCCGAAATGATGCAGCCGGTGGTCATGCCTAGGGCACGGAAAACACGGCCCATTAGGTCTGACTGATAGTTGGCGAGGTAGTCGTTGACTGTGACAACGTGAACGCCACGACCCGCGATTGCGTTTAGGTAGGCAGGGAAGGTTGCGACCAGAGTTTTTCCTTCACCGGTCTTCATTTCTGCGATGTTGCCAAGGTGAAGAGCGGCACCACCCATCAGCTGCACGTCGTAGGGGCGCATTCCTAGGGTGCGCTTTGATGCCTCGCGCACGGCTGCGAAGGCTTCTGGAAGCAAGTCATCGAGGCTCTCGCCAGCGGCATAGCGCTCACGAAGAACGGTGGTTTCGTTGCGTAACTCTTCGT
>JBEGSA010000007.1:0-47366 GCA_041180145.1 Actinomycetota bacterium
CAATTGCCAGCCAGGCAGCTCATTTTGTAAAAACCGCGCCTGACCTGATCAGGGGTTTCAACGATCTCGACTGGGTGCAACGCATCGACGGTCAATTCGGCGGTGCAATCACAGACGCACTCACCAATCTGGGCATTTTCCTTGGCAACTCAAGCAACTGGCCCTCTATGCTTGGTGGCGTTTTTCAGGTTGGCCTCTCGATTTTTAATGGTTTCTTCGGGGCAATCATCATCGTCATTTTGAGCCTTTATTTCATGGCATCGATGGAGCGATTCAAAAAGTTCATCTACTCGCTGGTTCCAGCTACTCGGCGAAACCAATTTGCCGATTTAGCAGAGCAAATTGCCACTTCGGTGGGTCGTTACGTTATGGGTCAGGTATCAATTGGCCTGATTGCCTCAATCCTTGCCTTCATAATGATGACAATCCTCGGTATTCCGTTTGCTCTCGTGCTCGCGGCGATCACATTCTTGCTGGGACTTATCCCTCTGGTGGGAACCATCACCGGTGCCGCGATTGTCACTCTCGTTGCATTGACCGTTTCGCCCACCGCCGCGCTTATCTCAGCGATTTACTATCTGGTCTACATGCAGGTGGAGGCATATGTAATTAGCCCCCGGGTAATGAGCAAAGCAGTCTCTGTTCCGGGTGCCGTGGTTGTGGTTGCTGCCCTTGCCGGCGGAGCCATTCTCGGAGTACTTGGCGCTTTGGTTGCTATTCCAGTTGCGGCTTCGATCATGTTGATCATTCGCCAGGTGCTAGTACCTCGTCAAGACTCGCTCTAATCCTCTCAAATTGAGGCTAGGCCAGCTCGCCCGACCAAAACTCAGGCAGCGGGCTTGCTTCGGGGCTAATGATTTGAACGACTTCATCTAAGACTCGCTTGGTCGACGCCTCGCCAACCCACAGATGCTTGGCTCCATCGACATTGATCAATTTCACGTGCGGGATTGGTGCAAAGCGAATAGCAGCCTCAAGGGGCTTTAGATAGTCGTCATGTTCGGGAATCAAGGCAAACAGCGGCTTTGGATTTCGAGCCCATGCCAGCAGTTCATCCTCAGAAGTGCGATGCAGCGGTGGCGATAGCAAAATCGCACCAGAAATGTCATGTTCCAGACCGTATTTGAGGGTTAGTTCGGTGCCGAATGACCAACCAAGCAGCCATATGTTCTGCAGTGAGCGAGACTTGGCAAACCTGACCGCAGCTTCAACATCGTGACGCTCGGTTAGCCCCTCGCCAAACTGCCCATCACTTGTGCCACGCGGCGATGAGGTGCCGCGCGTGTTGAACCTCAGAACAGCGATGTTTGCCAGCGCGGGCAACCGATTGGCCGCCTTGCGAAGAATGTGAGAATCCATAAATCCACCGTGCGTGGGCAGCGGGTGAAGGGTAATTATGGTGGCAACCGGATTACCAGAAACCGGCATCGCCAGTTCGCCAACCAAAGTCAGGCCGTCTGCTGTTCTTAGAGTTATGTCTTCACGCTTGGCTGGAAGCTGAATGTCTGAGCGAATCTCGTGGCTCATAGCAGCGGACCCTGAAACGATGACCAACAGGCAGTGTGAAAGTGCCTACGTGTTTCCACTCCCCTGATGGAATCAAACGCCACTAAGTGACTCAAGCCCTTTGAGATCTGCAGATTGCAATACGGGCACATCCATGTTTTTGTATCTTCGGCGTTGGCACCAATGCTGGTTTGAACCGTGTATTCGACACCGCGCTTGAACTCAGAACGTCGAACTCCCATTCTCAGGGTGTTGAGGTTCAAGTCCTCAATTGGCTCGACGGCTTTTTTCGACCTGGATGGGCGGTTGCTGCGTGGCATCAGTACCAGCCAAGTTTGTCAGAGTGCGCCAAGGCGCCGCAGGGAGAGCCGTATCGACCCTTGATGTACTTCACGCCCCAACGAATCTGGGTTTCGGGGTTGCTCTGCCAGTCTGGGCCTTCGCTTGCCATCTTGGCGCCAGGCAGCGACTGAGGAATACCGTAGGCGCCGGAGCTTTTATTCTTCGCGTTGACTCGCCAGTTTGATTCACGCTCCCAGAGCTTCACCAAACACGAGTACTGATCTTCGCCAAATTTCAAGGTGTTAAGAAGCTCGAAGGCGTAGGCCTTTGCGGTGCCTGGCGATGGCACAATCGCAGTTTCAACGAACATCGCCGCTGCATCCGAACCGGTGACAATGTTAAAACCACCGCGTGCAAACGAGATTTTCTGTGTGCTGGCGTAGCCATAGGTCTCTGCAGGGTCAACGTTGTCGGTGTCATAAATCTGGATGGTGCTCGCGCTAGCCATGGTTCCTGAATAAGGATCGACGATGGTGACCAGAACAAAACCAACCGAGAAAAGGAAGCCCCAGACTGGCCGGAAGGCGTGCTTTTTGAGTTTTGGAAGAGTTGGGCGACTAAATTTTGTGCCTTCAAGTTTTTGGTCGATTTTTTCGCCGAGGCGGCGTGACAAGCTCGGGCGCAAAGCCTCGTGTTTGCCCATTGCCAACCTCTACTCAATGTTTGTTCGTTACTTTGTTGCAACCTTGAAAGTCTACCCGAGGGCTATTTTGTGGGCAAAGGTTGCTTTGGGCACTTTGACAACACCCCGGCTATTGCTGCCTTCTCTGCGGTGGTCACCCAAAGCTTGTATTTTGCCTTGACGGCCACCTGCCTTGCAACATAAGCGCATCTAAAACCCTTATTCGGTGGCAACCAGGTAGCAGCATCACCATCGCCCTTGGCTGAGTTGGTAGGCCCATCGACAGCAAGCAAGTTGAGAGGGTCGTTGTAAAAGTTGTAGCGCTGTTGTGGGCTGATTTGCTGAGCGCCCTTCTGCCAGGCGTCGCTAACTGCTACGACATGATCGATTTGCACGGCCAGCGAGGTTTTTACACCGCGAACAAAACTAATGGTCTTGAGCGTGTATGGGTCTTTAAGAACCCCTGAGGCCACTATGCAGGTTTCATTTGCTCGCATGACAATCGAGGTTAGGTCACGCTTCAGGATGAAGTTGCGAGTGTCACATCCCCACGCCTGATCACCCCAGCCATCACTAAAGAGCGTTCGTTCATATCCGGTTTTTGGCGCTCGACCCTTAACCGCTAAGGCATTCAGCGTTGCAAGCGCAGTTTTTGGCGTTGCGGCAACTGCAGATTCGGGCTGGCTCGCGACGCCGCCAATTGGAACCAGGGCCACGGTTAGGCTGAGCGCCACAAGAGATGTTGCCGATGTGAGGCGTCTAGCTGTTACGTTCGATGTGCAACGCTTCGATAACTCGATCAATAAACGCGTCAACTTGGCTTTCAACATAGCCTCCCCGAGTGGCCTTGAAGATGACCCTACGCACTTCGTCAAGTGCGATGGCCTGACCGCTTTCAAAATGAGTTGAGAGTTGGTTGCAAAGCTGATCTACCTGCTTTTTTGAATAACCTCGCAACAAGAATCCCGTGCTAGCGAATTTTTTTCTTTCGGGGCGACTTAGTCTGCCACGAATGATCTCGACGACTCGAGCTAAGTGATCGGCTACTGCCTCGTTGCCCGCATTGGCTCGTTGGCGCGCTATTTCACGGTTCGCGAAGCTATCTTCGAGTCGATCGAGCGCTGAGTCGACCGCCCCAATTGAATATCCACCGTGAACAAAGTCGAATTCGGTAGCTCTTAGGTCACTCGATTCGAGCACAGCGCCATTCGGGTTGGAATATTGCTCGCGAGCCTTAGCGATGAAGGCATCGACTTGCTCTGGCACATACCCGTTAGCCTTGGCGGCCGCTCTCGGAAAACTGAAACTCACAGGGATATTCTCGCAGGTCTAGTTGTTATTGATTTCACTGTGCGAAAAAGATCAGCGTGAATAAGTAGGTAATCAAAGCCGAAGGAAGAATCGAATCGAGGCGGTCCATCATGCCGCCATGCCCAGGAAGCAGTGAACTCATGTCCTTGACTCCGAGGTCGCGTTTGATAAGCGATTCAGCGAGGTCGCCGAAGACTGCCGAAAGCAGAAGTGAGGCCGCCAAAACCAAGCCCAACCACCACGGGGCCCCGAACGAGTGATGCATAAAAAGCATTGCCGAAGCAGTACCTGCAGTGATCGATGCGAGCAGGCCTTCCCAGGTTTTCTTGGGGCTCACTCCGGGTGCAAGCTTGTGTTTACCAAATTTGCGACCAACTAGGTAACCAGCAGTGTCGATCATGGCAACGGTTACCACAAGGGTGAGAACCCACTGTGCTCCATCGGCACGGCGAAGCAATAGCACGGTGAAACTTGTCATGAGTGGCAGATAAATAACCACGAAGGCCGACGCGGCAAAGTCGCGCAGGGTGTGCTGAAGGGCCTGAAAAGGAGCTTCACGACGCTCCCAAAGCAGGTGGACACTGCGCCAAAGAATCAGTGCTGCAACGATTCCCAAGGCCACCAACCACTGCAGCTCAGCACCACCGTAGAAGGTTGCCGGCATAATCAGGGTTGCACCAACCACCGCTGGCACGCGTGGAACATACCAGCCCTTAATTCGCAGTGCCGTTGATAGCTCCCAGGCGCCTAGGGCAGCAACCGCGGCTGCTAGAAGCATGAAGAGCTCTTTGTAAATCAGAACCGATAGCAAAAAGACGCCACCGAGAGCCAAGCCGACAATGATCGACTTGGAGAGGCTTCGGCCTCCGGTGGCGACTTGTTGCTGACTCAATTAGACCTCGAGAAGTTCTGCTTCTTTACGCTTTAGAGCGTCGTCGATTGCGTCGACGTGGGTCTTGGTAAGTGCATCAAGTTCTTTTTCGGCACGAGCGATGTCATCCTCACCGGCAAGTCCGTCCTTCTTCAGCGCCGCCAAGTCATCGTTTCCCTTACGACGAATGTTGCGAACCGAAACTCGAGCATCCTCGGCCTTACCCTTGACGATCTTTACGTAGTCACGACGACGTTCTTCAGTCAGGTCTGGAAGGGTGACTCGAATCAAGTTGCCGTCATTCTGAGGGTTTGCGTCTAGGTTTGGCATCTCGCGAATTGCGCGTTCGATTCCTGCTAGAGCGCCCTTGTCATAAGGGGTGATAACGATGGTGCGAGCTTCTGGGTTGGCTAGCTGCCCGAGCTGCCCCAGCGGAGTTGGCGTGCCGTAGTAGTCGACCATAACTTTTTGGAACAGCTGCGGGTTAGCGCGGCCGGTGCGCACATTCGCAAAGTCTTCTTTGGCCGATTCAACGGCTTTTGCCATCTTGTCGGTTGTGGTTGAGATGATCTCTGAAATCACGATTTTCTCCTGTTTTGTAAAAGCTTGGTCTCGAGTTTTAGGCGGTTACGAAGGTGCCGATTTTTTTACCCATGATGGCGTCAGTAACGTTACCTTCGCCCTGCATGCCAAAGACGCGCATAGGCATCTTGTTGTCCATGCACAGACTGAATGCCGTAGCATCGACAACCTTAAGCCCCTGCACCAAGGCATCCTGGTAGGTGATCGACTCGAGCTTGATCGCAGACGGGTCTTTCTTGGGGTCTGCTGAATAAACTCCGTCAACACCGTTCTTGGCAACCAAAACCTCGTCGGCCTTAATTTCAAGCGCACGTTGAGCGGCCACGGTGTCGGTTGAGAAGTATGGCAGGCCAGCTCCGGCGCCAAAAATTACGACGCGACCCTTTTCGAGGTGACGCACGGCACGAAGCGGGATGTATGCCTCGGTGACCTGGGCCATGTTGATCGCAGATTGAACACGTGTGCTCACGCCAGCTTGCTCAAGAAAGTCTTGAAGGGCAAGTGCATTCATAACCGTGCCGAGCATGCCCATGTAGTCGGCTCGCGAACGATCCATTCCGCGCTGAGAAAGCTCCGCTCCACGAAAGAAATTGCCGCCACCAACTACGATCGCCACCTCGGCGTGCTTTGCACCTTCGGCGATTTCTTTTGCCATTTCGGCAACTATGTCAGGGTTCACACCTAGAGTGCCACCACCGAATGCTTCACCTGAAAGCTTGAGCAATACACGGCGTTTTTTGTGTGGCACTGGATCCTCCTGAATCGAGTTTTGAACTGCTTCTATCCTAGGCGAGGCAGCAAAAAAGGCCCGGTCGAATCGACCGAGCCTTTGTTGCTTTTTGGTATTTCTTAGGCACCAACGCGGAAGCGTACGAAGCCAGAAACCTTTAGACCTGCGTTCTCAAGAACCTTAGAAACGGTCTGCTTGGTGTCTTTTGCGAAGTCCTGCTCAAGAAGAACGTTCTCCTTGAAGAATCCGGTTACTCGACCTTCGACGATCTTTGAAAGCGCAGCCTCTGGCTTGCCTTCATTGCGTGCAGTTTCTTCGGCGATACGACGCTCGGTTGCAACAACCTCTGCGTCAACGTCGTCGCGAGTCAGAACGCTAGGTGAGAATGCTGCGATGTGCACTGCAACATCGTGAGCGGTCTCGGCGTCGCTGCCCGAGTAAGCAACAAGAACGCCTACCTGAGGAGGCAAGTCCTTGCTGGTGCGGTGAAGGTAAGCGTCGATAGCTGCATCCTTGAGAGAAGCAACCTTGCGAAGTTCAACCTTCTCGCCCATGATTGCGGCTTCGTCGTTGATTGCGGCTAGAACAGTCTGTCCACCAAGGTCTGCAGCAAGTGCAGCCTCTAGGGTCTCTGCGCCAGCAGCAGCAACTGCATCTGCAACCTTGTCGGCTAGTTCAATGAACTTAGGAGCCTTGGCAACAAAGTCGGTCTCGCAAGCGAGCTCGATTAGGTAACCGGCGCCACCGTTTACACGAGCAACAATAAGACCGTTGCTGGTGGTGCGGCCTTCGCGCTTGGTAACGCCCTTTAGACCCTTTAGACGAAGAACCTCAAGAGCCTTGTCAATGTTGCCATCGGCCTCATCAAGCGCACCCTTGCAGTCCATCATGCCGGCGCCACTGCGCTCGCGCAGGGCCTTTACATCTGCGGCGGTGTAGTTAGCCATGATTACTTTGCTTCCTCTACTGCAACAGCCTCGGCAGGAGCCTCAACTGGTGCCTCAACGGTCTCTGCAACGGCTGCAGCTGCTGCTGCGTTGCCCTGCTCTAGAAGTTCGCGCTCCCACTCGGCTAGAGGCTCAGCTGCTGCCTCTGGCTTTGCGTGACGAGCGATTAGACCCTCAGCAACTGCATCTGCGATAACACGGGTTAGCAGCTGAACTGAACGAATTGCGTCGTCGTTTCCAGGAATACCAATGGTGACCTCATCTGGGTCACAGTTGGTGTCGAGGATACCGATAACTGGAATACCTAGCTTCTTAGCTTCGGTGATGGCTAGGTGCTCCTTGTTGGTGTCAACAACCCAGATCGCTGATGGAGTCTTGGTTATGTTGCGGATACCGCCTAGAGCCTTCTCAAGCTTGTCCTTCTCACGGCGAAGGATTAGAAGCTCCTTCTTGGTAAGGCCAGTCTTGGTAGCACCCGAGAAGTCCATGACCTCAAGCTCTTTTAGACGCGACAAACGCTTCTGGATGGTCTGGAAGTTGGTCAAAAGACCACCCAACCAACGCTGGTTGATGTATGGCTGGCCTACGCGAAGCGCCTGCTCAGCAATGGCCTCCTGGGCCTGCTTCTTGGTACCTACGAAAAGGATGCTGCCACCGTGGGCAACGGTCTCCTTAACGAAGTCGTATGCCTTGTCGATGAAGGCTAGCGACTGCTGAAGGTCGATGATGTAGATGCCTGAACGGTCGGTCAGAATGAAGCGACGCATCTTTGGGTTCCAACGACGGGTCTGGTGCCCGAAGTGAACGCCGCTGTCGAGCAGCTGGCGAATTGTTACGACTGCCATGAGCAGTTCTCCTTTTTTGGCGCGCGAAAGCGCCACTCAGTTGACTGTTTTGAGCGGTTGCCCTAAACACCTGGTGCCGGATCTGCTTCGCCAAACATGATTCAAGATCATCTCGGACTGAGTGAAGCGTGGATCTGATTCGACACGCGAAGTCAACGACTGCTTTTTCAAACACCCGTTGCTACTTGAAATCATAACAGCCCTAACGCCAGTTATCCACCGATTTGTCAATGATTATCTGGCCTATAAAGATTTTCGCGAACCTTGATGTATGCCTCTGAAGCCGCTCGCAATTATGATTTCGATACTCGCTTTGAGTTCACCATCGACAGCCTGGCAACTGCCCCTCGATGCACCCGTTCGTTTAGTTCGGCATTTCAAGCAACCCTCGAGTGACTACTCGGCTGGCCATCGTGGTGTCGATTACGCAGTGCTAGGTGAACAGCCGGTTTTCGCGACTGCCGATGGGCGAATTCTCTATTCGGGTCGCTTGGTTAACCGCTCTCTGGTGAGCATCGAACATGCAAATAAGTTCGTTAGCGAGGTTGAACCGGTCTGCAGTCGGCTAAGCAAGGGTGATCTGGTGAAGCGAGGCGAACCAATCGGCTTTGTTTGCCAGCCCGCATCCGGATACGCGAATCACTGCACTCTCGACATTTGCCTGCATTTTTCACTGCGCAAAGACGGTCGCTACCTGTCACCTCTGGCGCTAATCGGCGGGTTGAGCCCAAGCCGACTGCTTCCCTATGCTCGCGGGTGAGCGTTTTTGTAACCCTCGCGAAGGCGATCGATTGATACGTGGGTATAAATTTGTGTGGTGCCAAGGCTCGCGTGCCCCAAAAGCTCTTGCACCGCGCGCAAATCTGCTCCCCCGTCTAAAAGGTGAGTAGCTGCGCTGTGCCTTAGCGCGTGTGGCCCGGCAAGCCCGGTTGTGGTGTTCTCAAGCAGTTTCGAGACCAGAGCATAGACCTGACGAACACCTATGCGTTGCCCGCGCGAATTAATGAATAACGCATTCTTACTTTTTTCGTTGGCATAAAGCGGGCGGGCAACTCTCAGCCAGCCAGCTAAGGCATCGCGGGCGGGCTGACCAAAAGGCACCATTCGTTCTTTTGAACCTTTACCAAGCACCCTCATAACATTTCGATCAAAGTCAATTGATTCAATGTCTAGACCAACCAACTCACTCACTCGAGCGCCACTTGCATACAGCAGTTCAACCACTGCGAGATCGCGCATGCCGTTTGGGTTGTCGTTTGTCGCCAAGCCAGTCAGATGCTCGAAAATTTGAGCCAAACTTTCACGCGTGACAACCTTTGGAAGTGTTCGAGTGGCCTTTGGCGATTTGAGTCTCAAACCGAAATCGACTTCGATCATGCCGTGTTTGAAGAGCCATGCTGTAAAAGAACGCACGGCCGCGCTCTTTCGAGCCAGCGAGCTCTTGGCCAGACCCTTTTGGTTGGCGACCCAGAGCCAATCGCGAATCAACTCGAGGTTTAGGTCTGACAAATCAAGAAGCTGCTTGGCGGCCAAGAATGCTTGCAAATTCTGAAGATCCGACAGATAACCCTTGACGGTATTTGCTGAATATCCCCGCCCAGACTCGAGATGCACGCCATATGCGGCGAGCGCACTCTCGAATTTTGTGGACATATTTCAAACTGTACTTCGTCTGCGCCTCCAGCCTCCGTTGGCTCTCTCAATCAAACCTTCGAGATCTAAGGCGCCAAGCGCCATGGTCAACTCGTGCACACTCAGGCCTGAATCTGCAATGATCTCGCGTTCGCTTGGATTATCAAACCCAATTGAGTCGAGCGCCCTAATCTCTAACTGCCCAAGCCCAGCCCTTGCGATTCGCTCATCATCGTCAAAATTTAGCCCAACCAGCTGGATCAGCTCTTTACCACTGGTTATCAACTCAGCCTTTAGAGACCGAATCAACTGGTTGCAACCTGCCGAGGTAGGTGACTCGATAGAACCAGGCACTGCACCAACCGGCCTGTCTAAAGCCCGGGCATGCGTGACGGTGTTTATTGCGCCCGACCGCCAGTTCGCTTCTACAACGACAGTGGCCACGCCTAGCGCGGCGATTAAGCGGTTTCGCTGAAGAAATCGCCATTTACTCGGCGCAACCCCGGGCTCCATCTCGCTGACCAGCAGCCCTTCAGCCTGAATTCTTTCTAGGAGCGAAGAATTTCCGGTGGGATAAAGGCGATCTAGCCCGCCGGCTAGCACTGCAATTGTCGGTATCTTTAGTGCCAGCGCAGCGCGATGTGCCATGGCATCTATTCCATAGGCCCCGCCAGAAATCACCGAGAGATGCTCTTTAGCCAAAGCACCCACAAAGTCGTTTGTCGCCCGTTCGCCATAACGAGTGGCATTTCGCGAACCGACAATGGAAACTCCGGCAGCTTGCAGATGCCGCACCGAACCCCTAAGCCAGAGCGCAAGCGGCTGATTAAACTTCAAATCAGCTAGCTGAGCAGGCCAAAGTGCACTTGACGAAGTCAACACGTTGCCGGATAACTGCCTGTGTGCGTTGCTGGCTGCTAGCACGGGAGCGAGAGCCTTTCGACTTTGCCAGCGGGCCCGAGCTTGCAAAAGATTAGATTCAAAGTTGCCAAAGCTCTCGATCCAGTCATCGTCTCTGCCTGCATCGATCAAACGACTTCGCACCTCAACAGGCGGAACTTCGTTTATTTCACAAAACAGGGCTTCAACGGCTCCTAGACCCTGCGTGAGTAGACCAGCGAAACCGTCACCTGGTTCACACCACACCGACCAGGTCATTGAAGCAAATAGCTCTTCGTGATCTTCATCACCCACAGCAAGTCCACTCACTATCTCGCGAATTTGCTTTTCACTGACTTTCAGGTCGGGCACGTCAACTCCATTGGGTTATCTTGCCCGCGTAAATAGAGGGCTTGGCTGATGTGTTGGTCGTTCGGCCTTTCCTCACCGGATAGATCGGCAAGTGTCCAGGCTAGGCGCAGACAGCGGTCGTAGCCCCTCATGCTTAGTTCGCCCAACTCAAGTTTTCGGTCTAGCTTGACCCGCATCGCCTTTTCAACATTCATTTGCCGTCGCAGGTAGGGGCCAGGAACCTGGGAATTTAGCCGCCACGGTGTACCCGCCAGCCTTGCAGAAGATCTGAGTCTTGCCTGAGAAACCAACTCACGCAGTTTCTCGCTGTTCATGCCTGACTCCTGGTTGTCTTTTGAGATTGCTATCTCTGCGGCGCTTGCCGGCTGGATTACCAGCCGAATGTCGATTCGGTCGAGGAGAGGACCAGAAAGTTTGGCCGCATATCGCACTTTTTGCTGAGGAGTGCAGTTGCAATCGCCCTTGGTTGACTGACCTTTTCCACAGGGGCAAGGGTTGGCAGCGAGCACAAGCTGAAATCGGGCAGGAAAGCGTGCCGAACCTGCAGAGCGATTTATGAGAACTTCCCCCGACTCTAGAGGCTGTCGCAACGCCTCGAGAATAGGTTGAGCGAACTCTGGAGCCTCGTCGAGAAACAACACACCGTTGTTGGCAAAGGAGATTAATCCGGGCCTCGGGAGACCCATGCCGCCGCCAACCAACGCTGCTACCGATGATGTGTGATGCGGTGCTTCGAATGGAGGTCTGACTAACAATTCATCGACGCCAGCCCAATTGCGGTTATGACCGGCAACAATCGAGTGAATGGCTGTATTTTCGAGAGCCTGCTCTACTTCGAGATCAGGAAGCAGGGTCGGCAAACGTTCTGCGAGCATCGTTTTTCCGGCCCCTGGGGGACCCACCATCAAAAGGTGATGCCCTCCGGCTGCAGCCACGGTTAGAGCGTGGATGGCCACGCCTTGGCCGATTACATCACTGACATCCACCTTTGGAGACGGGTGAGTAGAAACCGTTTCTACTTTGACTAAACCTTTGTTCTTTGATGCTGGCACAGAAACGTTGGCTCCATGAAGGTTTGCTACCTCGGCGAGACTGCTGACACCGATGATGTGCATGTCATTGACCAAAAGTGCCTCGGTCAAGTTTTGCTGGGGAACGATCGCACGACTAAACCCCGCCTTCTTTGCAGCCAACAAAGAGGGCAACACGCCGGCGATTGGTCTAAGCGACCCGTCCAGTGCCAGTTCGCCTAAATGAACAGCATCGGCAACGCTTTTAGGGTTCAGTTGACCACTGGCAGTCAAAACTGCGACAGCAATTGCCAAATCGAATCCCGAGCCGTGTTTAGGAACCGAGGCCGGCGAGAGATTGACGGTTATGCGGCGAGCGGGCAGTGTGAAGCCTGAATTATTTGTTGCCGATCGAACCCGATCTTTGGCCTCGGTAAGCGAGGCATCAGGCAGACCCACCAGCACAAAATTGGGAAGGTTGCTCGATATTTCGGCTTCGATTTCGATTGGGGTGCCAGCCAGACCAAGCAAACTAACGCCATAGCTTTTGGCGACAATCATCGAAACACCTGCTTGAGGTGTTCTATCGAGGTTTGCCCACCCCGAAGATAAACGGCAATTGCATCTAAACGAATGGAAGGCGCAGTTTTGTGCTCGGAGCAATAAGCGCCCGCGGTCTTGCGCATTGAACGCACCTTTGCTGCGGTTATCGCTTCGAACGGATGCCCGAACCCCGACCCGGACCGTGTTTTGACTTCAACGAAGACCGTTTGGTTTCCTTCGGCTGCGATTATGTCTACCTCGCCAAAGCGACAACGCCAGTTTCTTATCAGAATTTGATAGCCGAGCGACTCTAAATATTCCGCAGCAGCTTTCTCGCCCAACGCACCTAGGTCTTGCTTATCTGTCATGCATCAAAGATGCGCGCTGTTTCAGCCCATTGGTGGCTGTGCAATTGAAAGTGTGGATAACTGGGTTATTGCGGAGTTGTTAGAACTATTCGCCGACGGCTAGTTCTTTTGGAAGGTTGAAGGCTTTACCGGTCAACTCTTCAACGTTCACATCTTTGAAAGTCAACACTCTAACGTTTTTTACAAATCGGTCGGTGCGGTAGATATCCCAAACCCAAACATCAACCATGTTCAGTTCGAAATAGAAATCACTAGCTGTGTCAACGCGCACCAGGTTGACCTCATTGGCTAAATAGAAACGACGCTCGGTCTCGACCACGTATCTGAACGTCGCTACAACATCGCGGTACTCGCGATAGAGAGCTAACTCGGCTTCGCGGTCGTAGTCTTCGATTTCGTTCTCGTCCATTGAAATAAGTCTATTCGCTCATGCCAGTCAGCTGTCCATCACCAAGAATCTTGCCAAGCCAGGTATGACGGTGCTGCCCAGACGGGCCAAGTTCGCGAACCGCCTGCATGTGGCTGGCAGCTGCATATCCCTTGTGCCCGGCCAAGCCGTATCCCGGAAACTCGGCTTCGAGTTCGATCATCAGGTTGTCGCGCATGACTTTAGATATGACCGAAGCCGCTGCCACCGAAACGCAATCACGGTCTGCTTTGGTGCGCACCATCACCGGGATTCCCGAGGCCTTAGACCCAAGCCAGTTGTGCGAGCCATCGAGGATAATCGTTGCTCCGTCAGCAGCAATCGCAGAGCGCAGCATTGGATCCGAGAGCAAATCATCCAAGGCTCGCGAAGCAGCAAGAGCCAATGCGAAAACGATGCCTTTTGAATCGATTTCAACGGCACTAGCCATGCCCACAGCGGAACCTGAAACCCAATTTGTCACTGGAGACAGAATTTCGTTGCGAACTTTTTCGCTGAGTAGCTTGGAGTCTCGAAGTTTCGACGGCCAGGGCTCTAAAACCTTTGGGGATTCAAAATCGATTAGGGCAACGCCAACTGCAACCGGCCCAGCAATTGCGCCGCGACCAACCTCATCGACGCCAATCACAAATCTTGAACCTGCGGCGCAGAGGTCTCGCTCGAGACTAAGGTTTGGGAACGTCTGCGAAGACATTTGGATGGTTATCGAGCCAACCGAAGTGGCTGAATGGCCAGGTGATTAGGAACGCCCGACCAACGAGGAACTCTTTGGAAACAAACCCTTTGCTCGGAAGATCGAGGTGAAAACGTGAATCAGCGCTGTTATCTCTGTTGTCACCCATGACCCAAAATGAGCCATCGGGAACCACTACATCAAAGTCGATGGTTGAAGGTTTGACATCTTTGGGCAGGTAAGGCTCGGTGATTGCCTTGCCGTTGATTGTCAGCTTGCCATCAGCGTCGCAACAAACAACGTGGTCACCACCTATGCCGATCACGCGCTTGACGAGGTGCTGCGAGCTGTCGGGAGCGGTGATGCCGAAGGCCGACAGGAACCAATCGCTGATGATCACCACAGGGTTATTGGACTGGGTTGAAACTGGACCAAGCCAGCCACCAGGGTCTTTGAAAACAACCACGTCGCCGCGCTCGACAGCAATCAGGTCTGGCACCAATTCGTTGACGATAATTCGGTCATCGATTTGCAAAGTTTCAAGCATTGAGCCTGATGGCACAAAAAACGAGCGAACCAAGAACGACTTGATTAACAAAGAAAGCACCAACGCGGTACCAACGATGACAACTAGGTCGATAACGAAAGAAACAAATATGTTTCTGCGAAATTTGCCCCATTTGCTGTTGTCAGCTGGATCGCGTGGTGCTTTTCTTAGCGGGCTAATAACTTGCCCGAAGTTCTTCATGCTTTAAGCGTAAGGAAGATTTAAGCGTTGTCGCGCTTTTCAGCGATCTTTGCCTTCTTGCCGCGTAGGTCGCGGAGGAAGTAAAGCTTCGCACGGCGAACTGCACCGCGGGTTACAACTTCGATCTTCTCAAGTACAGGTGAGTGAACCGGGAAGGTACGCTCAACGCCAACCTGGAATGAAACCTTACGAACGGTGAAAGTCTCGCGAACTGACTCGCCTGAACGTCGAATTACGATGCCCTTGAAAACCTGAACACGGCTGCGGTTACCTTCGATGATGTTTACGTGAACGTTCACGGTGTCACCAACGCGGAACTCTGGAATGTCTGAACGTAGTGACTTAGCATCTACTGAGTCAAGAATGTGCATTTTGATCGCCTTCTGTTACTGCGCGCAGGTCAACAACGGGTAAGTTATTTTCGATTTGTTGCCTAGCAGCCTGACTCCCCTGCGGCAGAGCACTTGAAGGCTAGCAACCTGATTAGTTTAGTCGCAAAAAGCCCGGCTGGCAATGAGCTATTCGGGCAGCAAATCTGGGCGAACCCGTTTGGTGCGCTCGATCTGCTGGTCTTTGCGCCATTGGGCAATAAGCGCGTGGTTGCCGCTAAGCAGCACCTCTGGCACATCAAGGCCGCGCCAGCTTGATGGCTTGGTGTAACTGGGGTATTCGAGCAGTCCGTCAGAGTGAGACTCTTCTACCAGGCTCTCTGCATTTCCAATTACACCTGGGATGAGGCGTGCGATCGCCTCGATCATGGCGATTGCTGCTACTTCTCCGCCGTTCAGAACATAGTCGCCGAGGCTGATCATGCGCACCTTAGCCTTGGTCGACGCATAGTCAACAACTCGCTGGTCGATGCCCTCATAACGACCACAGGCGAAAACTAGTTGCTTCTCGTTGGCCAATTCATAGGCTGTGGCTTGCTTAAACTGTTCACCCGCCGGCGAAGTGAAGATGACCGTGCAGTCGCCATCTTCTGGAAGAATTTCGTCGAATGCCAAACCCCAAGGCTCTGGCTTCATCAGCATGCCTGCGCCGCCACCGTATGGGCTGTCATCGACTGTCTTGTGTTTGTCAAAGGTGTATTTGCGAAGGTCGTGCACCCGCATATCGAGAATCTCTTTTTCGCGGGCCTTGCCCAAAAGCGAGATATCTAAAGCGTTGAAGTAATCAGGAAAAATCGTGATTGCGTCGATCCGCATGGTTACTCCGCGTCAGTTTCTTCGGCTTCGCCTTCGAGTTCTTCAAACAAACCACCGGGTGGCGTGATTACAACCTCACCCTTTTCGACATCAACTGTAGGAACAAACTTTTTGATGAATGGCAATAGGTGCTCACCGCTGGCGCACTCGATGGCCAGGCAGTCTTGAGCCGGCAAGTGCTCAACACGCACTACCTTGCCAAACTCGACGCCATCACGCATGACCTTGAGGCCAATGAGTTGGTGGTCATACCAGGCGTCTGGCTCGGACGGAAGAACCTCAACGTCTGCGTTAACCAGCAGGATCGCTTTGATTAGAGTTTCAGCCGCGTTGCGGTCTTCAATATCGTTAAGAAATAACACCGGAGCAGCGTTGTACCAACGGAGCTCTTTGACGGTTACGGTTTTGCCAAACCACGGTGATGATTCTGGGACCTGAAGGTCAAGCACAGCACCCGGCGTGAAGCGATCTTCAGGGCTGTCGGTGTATAGCTCAAGTTTGAACGCACCCTTGAGGCCATGGGCCTTTACCAGGCGACCAACTCGGAGCGTAGTCTTGCTAGAAATCGGTATCAACCACGTCTACGCGGACTTTTTTGCCATCGGCTAGGGCGTTCACAATTGTGCGAAGCGCCTTGGCAGTGCGCCCGTTGCGCCCGATCACACGGCCCAGATCGTCTGGGTGCACGTGAACCTCAAGCAAGTCTCCTCGCGAGGTTGAGCGTGCAGTCACGGTTGCGTCGTCAGGATTGTCGACGATTCCTTTGACCAGGTGTTCGAGCGCAGCGGCAAGCACTTTTGTTAAGCCTCTTCAGAAGCTGCTGGAGCTTCTTCTACTACTGCTGCTTCTTCAACAGACTCGGCAACTGGAGCTGCCTCTTCTGCTGCCTCAGCAACTGCGTCTTCAACTGATGCAACTGCTTCGTCAGCTGCATCAGCAGCTTCTGCGATTACGTCTTCTGTTGCTGGAGCCTCGACCTCAGCGGCAGGCGCCTCTTCAGCGACCGGGGCTGCCTTTGCAGGAGCTTCGGTCTTCGGAACTAGAACGGTCTTCTTCTTGGTGTCGATTACGAACTCTTCCTTTGCAGCCTTTAGCTGAACGGTGTTCTTCGCGTTCTTGTCACCCTTTGAAGCCTGTAGGTCACCGGTGAGCTTTAGTAGCACAGCAACCTGCTCGGTTGGCTGAGCGCCAACGCCAAGCCAGTACTGAGCACGCTCAGAGTTGATCTCGATGATTGATGGGTTCTCGGTTGGTACGTAACGACCGATTTCTTCGATGGCACGGCCATCACGCGCGGTGCGTGAGTCGGCTACGACGATGCGGTAGTGAGGTGCACGGATCTTGCCCATGCGCTTGAGGCGAATTTTTACAGCCACGATTGCTCCTGTTTTTCGTAATGGTGCGAACGTTCAACCGTGAGCGTGGGGGCACACTCGGTAGAAAAAGCTCTAGGGGTTGCCACAAAGTGTTTGGTTAGAGGGTCAAACACCAGGCAACCGCTCTATTCTGCCAGAAAATTGCCAGAGGCGCTAGTTGATTCGACTAGTTTCCTAGCCCAAATGCCGAACCGCTGCCCTCGGTTGTTGCCGGCCCAGGCTTTTGCCCCGCAAGACGAGCGGCTTCTTCGGCCGCACGCTTGGCAGGGTTGCCAGACTTAGACTTCTTGCCCTTGTCTTTCGATTTAGCCTTGCCGCCACCAAATGAACCCATGCCTGGCATGTTTGGCATGCCCGGAAGCTGCGGAACACCGCCTTTGGCTACGGTTTTCATCATTTTTGCAGCTTGTTCGAAGCGGTTAACCAGCGAGTTGACATCGGTTACCGTCATGCCAGAACCCCTAGCAATGCGGCTGCGACGCGAACCATTAAGAATTTTTGGCTGCCGACGTTCAGCCGGAGTCATCGAGCGAATAATTGCCTCGGTGCGGTCAATTTCACGTTCGTCAAACTGATCCAGCTGGGCACGCATCTGACCCGCGCCCGGCATCATGGCAAGCATGCTCTTAAGCGAACCCATTTTGCGAAGTTGCTGCATCTGGTCGAGAAAGTCTTCAAGCGTAAAGGTGTCTTTGGCGAGCTTGTCGGCCATGGCTCGCGCCTCGGCCTCATCAAAGTTCTTCTGGGTCTGCTCGATCAGAGTAAGAACGTCACCCATGTCGAGAATTCGGCTTGCCATGCGGTCTGGATAGAACGGCTCGAAGGCATCCATGCCCTCGCCATTCGAAGCGAAGATGATTGGCTTTCCGGTGACCGAGGCTACCGAGAGTGCCGCACCACCGCGAGCATCGCCATCAAGCTTGGTAAGCACGACACCGGTTATGCCAACACCATCTTCGAAGGCCTTAGCAACGTTTACGGCATCTTGACCCACCATCGAGTCGATGACGAAGAGAACTTCATCAGGGTCGACGGCCTTGCGAATGTCGATGGCCTGCTGCATCATCTCTTCATCGACACCGAGTCGACCGGCGGTGTCGACAATAACAACGCTGAACATTTTTTGAGTTGCGTGCTTGATCGAGTCTTTTGAGACCTTGACTGGGTTGCCAACACCATTGCCAGGTTCTGGCGCAAAGACTGGAACACCAACGCGCTCACCAACCACCTGAAGTTGATTTACCGCGTTAGGGCGCTGCAGATCGGCCGCCACAAGAAGAGGGGTTTGACCCTGATCCTTGAGCCACTTGGCTAGCTTTCCGGCAAGGGTGGTCTTACCCGATCCTTGCAAACCGGCGAGCATGATTACGGTTGGCGGGTTTTTGGCGAAGGTCAATTTGCGCTGTTCGCCACCCAGAATTGCAACCAGTTCTTCGTTGACAATCTGCACGACCTGCTGGGCTGGGTTTAGAGCTTTTGAAACCTCATCGCCCAGGGCACGATCTCGAACCGCGTTTACAAATGCTTTGACAACATCGAGGGCAACGTCGGCTTCGAGCAAAGCGCGGCGAATCTCGCGCAACGTTGCATCAATATCAGCCGGGCTTAGCTTGCCTTTGCTCCGAAGATTCTTGAACGTCTCGACAAGACGGTCCGAAAGATTGCCAAACATTTACTGCACTCCTAGCTAACGAGTCCGTTTGCGAACTCTTGCGCGTCAAAGAACGCGAAGTCATTTATGCCTTCTCCGACTCCGACCAACTTAACAGGTATGCCTAGTTCACGCTGAATCGAGAAGACGATACCTCCCTTGGCGGTGCCATCGAGCTTAGTCAGCACTACGCCGGTGACCTTGGCAACCTCCGCGAAAGCCTTGGCCTGAGCGAGTCCATTCTGGCCAGTGGTGGCATCCAAGACCAAAAGCACTTCGCTAATGGCCGCCTGCTTTTCGATCACCCGACGAATTTTGTCGAGTTCGACCATCAGGTCAGTTTTGTTTTGCAAGCGACCGGCGGTGTCCACAATCACAATGTCAGCGTCTTGCCTAATAGCTGCCTCGACAGATTCAAACGCCACGGATGCCGGATCTTGCCCTTCGGTTTTAGGTCCGATTAAAGTTGCGCCGGCCCGCTCTGCCCAGGTCGTAACCTGCTGCACTGCGGCAGCTCTAAAAGTGTCGGCTGCGCCAATCACGACGCTCCACTCCCCCTCGGTTAGCCAATTAGCCAACTTGCCGATTGTGGTGGTCTTGCCAACGCCGTTTACCCCAACCACCAAAAACACGTATGGAAGTTTGCCGTCGCTGAGATTCAATGCTTTGTCGTCACGCTCAAGATTCTCGGCAATGACCGACGCCAAAATTTCTTTTAGTTCGGCTTCGGATTCTGCGCCCGAGCGCTTAGCCCTAGCTTTCACCTCGTCAACAATCGATAGCGAGGCGTCAACGCCGAAGTCGGCTTGAATCAAAATGTCTTCGAGATCGTCAAGGTTTTCAGGGTCGAACTTGATTCGACTGAACAAACTTCGAATTCCCTTACGCGCGCTTCGCTTCGGCAACTCAACGGCAACCAGTTCGGGCTCTGGTTCGGGCTCTGCCGCTAGTTCAGGCTGCGGCTCGGGCTCGAGCTCGGGCTCTGGCTCTGGCTCGGGCTCTGGCTCTGGTTGAGCCTCGGGCTCCGGCTCGCGCTCGGGCGCTGGTTCAACCGGCGCGGCTGCAGTAACCGGCTCACTGGCAACCTGCGCAGGCGCTTCGATTACTTCAACCGGTGCGGCAACCTCAACAACCTCGGCAACTGCCTCTGGTTCTTCCTTGCGCTTCTTCTTCCAGAAGAGAAAGCCCGCCACTCTAGTTGCCCTTTTCGATAAGGCGCTGACCGACTACCGCCGAAACGCCATCCTGGCGCATCGATACGCCATAGAGTGCGTCAGCGATCTCCATGGTGCGCTTCTGGTGGGTAATGATGATGAGCTGTGAGTTTGAGCGCAGGTCCTCAAAAATCTGAAGCAAACGGCCAAGGTTTGCATCGTCAAGCGCGGCCTCAACTTCGTCCATGACATAGAACGGCGAAGGTCGCGCCTTGAAGATTGCAACCATTAGAGCAACCGCAGCAAGCGAGCGCTCACCACCCGAAAGCAGCGAAAGACGCTCGATGCGCTTGCCTGCAGGCTTGACTGTTACCTCAAGGCCAGTGGTCAGCATGTCTTCTGGGTTAGTCAAGAAGATTGAACCAGTGCCGCCTGGGAATAGCGTAGGAAATACCGTCTCGAAGGCCTTGCGGGTGTCTTCGAAAGCTTCGGCAAAGATGACCTGCATCTTGGTGTCGAGGTCTTCGATGATCTGAAGCAGATCCTTGCGAGTCTGAGTTAGGTCTGCGAGTTGCTCGGTCAAGAACTTGTGACGCTGCTCTAGCGCCGCAAATTCTTCTAGCGCCAACGGGTTGACTCGACCGAGTCGTTCGAATAGGCGCTCGCCTTCACGCAATCGCTTTTGTTGCTCCTCGCGGTTGAATGGTGTTTCTGTGCGGTTGCCGTCTTCATCTTCGCCAATTATCGGCAAGTCTGGGCTGTACTCCTCAAGCAGAGTCGACTGCTCCATGCCCAACTCGTCATTGACCCGCGACACTAGATTGGCCAGATTTAGGCGCTTCTCGTGGTTTGCCAGCTCCATGTCGTGAACGCTCTGAGTCAGTGAGGCAAGCTTCATTTGAATTTCGGCGGTTTCGCCACGCAGTTTGACCAGTTCGGCATTTTGGTTGGCTCGAGCATTTTCAAGTTCGTGCAGGCGCAACTTAGCCTTGGCGGCACTCTCGGCAACGGCGTTCATAACCAGAGGCAGAGCTTCGAGAACAGCCTTAGCACTGGCCAGCTGGCGCTCTTGGGCAGCCGCAGCAGCCTTTGCTTTGTCGATGGCAATCTGAGCTTCAGCAACCTGAGATCGAAGCGCCAAGCCACGC
The DNA here is from genome assembly GCA_041180145.1 of Actinomycetota bacterium. Classification (GTDB taxonomy): domain Bacteria; phylum Actinomycetota; class Actinomycetes; order Actinomycetales; family Microbacteriaceae; genus Rhodoluna. The sequence goes on from JBEGSA010000007.1 coordinate 20,943, forward strand.
TCGGTTTCAACTCGAACTCGCTCAACCGCTGCACCAAGATCAACGCGCAGCTCTAGCTCGCTTTGTCGCTCCTGCTCGAGATTTTCGGCAAGAGTCTGACGGTTCTGAAGATCCAGCGCGGGGCGCTCTTGGGCCGCAAAACTGTCGTGGGCGGCAATCGCCGACTGCAGTGCAGATTCGGCGGCGGCGATGCCCTCGGCAGCTGCCGCAGCAACGCGAGTCAAGCGGTCAACCTCGCCCGCGGTTGCCTCAACGGCCACGCGAAGGCGACCAAGCTTTTCGGCATTCGAAGCGATCGTGGTGTCGTGCTCTTTAAGCGCAGCAAGAGCAGCCTTAGCCGACGCTTTTGCAGCCTCTTCGGTGGCGCGGGCCTGAGCCATTTCGCCGCGCGCCGATTCAACCAAGTTAGTCACCTCGGCCAAGCGCGCCTCGGCGGAATCGCGCTCGGCAACCAGTTCAAGCTTTGATGGTTTGTTTGATGAGCCACCACGAATGATCGACTCAGTGAGCACATCGCCATCCAAGGTAATCAAAGTCAGTTGAAGCGAATTCTTGTCAGCTCTGTAAAGCGAGCGCGCCGCGTCGATGTCGTCGACAACAACCACGTTGGCAAGCAAAGACAAAATTCCGCTTGGGGCTTCGACCACATCGGCGGCGGCTCGAGCACCGGCAATCTTGGTCAAACCTTCGACCTTGCCCTTGGCATCAACGTCGGCAACAATCAGCTCAACTCGACCGCCCTGGCTGCTCTTTAGGTGTTCAATTGCAGCCAAACCCTCTTCGCGAGAATCAGCAACAAGCGCATCGGCCAGCGAGCCTAGAGCAGCGGCAATTGCTGCCTCGAACCCCTTTGCAATTTTCATGTGGCTAGCTACCAAACCACGGATGCCTCGCAGGCCTGCCGATGCCAATTCGGTGGCACCATCTTTTTGCTCGAGAGTTAGGTTCAATGCCGAGCGCTTTGCCGACAGCGAATCACGCTCACGTTCGGCCTGGTGAATCTTGTCTCGAAGCACCTCGATATGCGCACCGGCATCGGTAACCGCCTTTTGAGCGGCTTCATAGGCCGCCTCGAGCCCATTGTCGCTCGGCGACTGCTGACCCTGAAGTTGCTCTTCGAGGGTTGCATACTCGGCCTTACGCGCCTCATAACGCTCGGTGGCTTCTGTGAGGGCGGTTTCGTGGCGCACCACTTCGTTTCGCAAGCTGGCCAATTTTGATTCGGCAAGGTTTGCCTCGTTTGCGAGCCTTGACTTCTCAAGATCGAACTTAGAGATCAGTGCGTTCTGGGCGGCAACATCGTTATCGAATTCTTCGAGAATGTCACGCGCCTTGCTGCGAGCCTTTTCGGCCTCTTCGAGGGCAAGCTTTAGCTTTTGAACGGTATCGGCTAGTGCAATTGCGTTCGCTTCGGCTGCGGCTGCATCGCTTTCAAGCGCTGCAGGGTCAACCTGAGCTGCGGCAACCTCGGCTTGTGAACCAAGCAGGGCTACGCGCTGATTGGCGATCGAGAGCTGCGAACGAAGCCTCTCGGCAAGAGAATCAAACTGGTATGAAAGGTTGCGCGCCTGGTCTAATTCTGTCGACACTTGAGCCGCCTCAAGCTGGCCTAGTCGAACAGTGTTTTCGGCGAGCAGCTCTTGCAAAATGTTGCGCTCTCCGCGACGATCTGCCTCGCTCTTGGCGGTGTCTTCGAGTGTGCGGTGCAGGTCACTGATGTCTGCAGCGAGCAAACGCGCTTTGGCATCTCGAACAACGGCCGCGATGCCCTGAGCCTCGCGAGCGACTTCGGCTTGCTGACCAAGCGGTTTGAGCTGCCTGCGAACCTCGCCCGCGAGGTCGTTTAGGCGTGTCAGGTTGGCCTGCATAGCCTCGAGCTTGCGCTGGGTCTTTTCTTTTCTGCGTCGGTGCTTAAGAATTCCGGCGGCTTCTTCGATAAAACCGCGACGTTCTTCGGGGGTAGCGCGCAAAACCGAGTCAAGCTGACCCTGACCAACAATCACGTGCATCTCGCGGCCAAGACCCGAATCGCTTAGCAACTCCTGAACGTCTAGCAGTCGACATGCATCGCCGTTAATGGCATATTCGCTGCCACCGTTTCGAAACAGGGTTCGAGAAATCGTGACTTCGGTGTAATCAATCGGCAGGGCTCCGTCGGAGTTGTCGATTGTCAAAATAACTTCGGCTCGACCCAGGGGGCCTTTTGTGCTGGTGCCAGCAAAGATGACGTCTTCCATCTTGCCGCCGCGCAGGCTCTTGGCACCTTGCTCACCCATAACCCAGGCAAGTGCATCGACGACGTTTGATTTGCCCGAACCATTTGGCCCGACCACGGCAGTAACACCGGGTTCGAAAGCGAAGGTCGTGGGCTGAGCGAATGATTTGAAGCCCTTGAGGGTGAGGCTTTTTAGATACAAACTCGCCACCCACCCATCATCGAATCTCGCGTAATTGCGACACGCGCCGCAGAAATCAAAATTACCGCATTCCGGCGGGTGTTTTTGCCAAACCTAGCTGTGCTGCGCCTTTAGTTTTTGGCACTTTGGGCAAAAATGTGAGCCGCGATTCATCCAGTTTTCGCGCTTAATCGGGTGACCGCAGCGCTTACACGGCAAACCAGTCATTCCATAGGCGTTCAACGACACCGCAAAGTAGCCGCTTTCACCGTTCACGTTTTTGTATTGCTCATCAAAACTGGTGCCGCCTTCGAGCACGGCATCGGCAAGAATCTGCCGAACATGCTCGAGTAACTCTTTTGCCTTGGCTGTCGAAAGCGATGAAGCCGGCTGGTCATAGTGAAGCCTGCTGCGCCAAAGTGACTCATCGGCGTAAATGTTTCCGATGCCACTCAAGGTCTGCTGGTCAAGCAAAACGCGCTTGATGCCCGAATTCTTTTTCGCAAACTTGGCAAGCACCGCCTTGACGTCAAAATCGGGGTCTAGCGGGTCTCGAGTAATGTGTGCAGCTGAAACCGGAATGAGGTTTTGCCACCATTGCCCAACGCCAACCCCGGCACTAAACCCTCCGGGCTTGCCGTCAGGTGTAGCTTCGAGCTGATCTATGGCAAGCGAACCGAAAATGCGTTGGTCGACGAATCTGAACTCAACTTTTTCGCCGGTTTCAGATTCGACATGAATAACCACTCGCGTAAGTTTGTCATCTTCAAAACCCGGTGTTCGCAGCAGCATTTGCCCGCTCATGCCAAGGTGGCCAACTAGCGCGAGTTTCTTTTCTCCTGCCCGTTCGGCTGGCACCTCGAGTGGCAGCCACAAAAACTTACCCCGCCTAACCACACCCAAAATTTTGCTGCCGATCAGAGTCTTGCGAAAGTCTTCGACCCCACCCGGATGCCGCTTCAACGAACGAACGTCGAGCACATCGACCCCGGAGATGACTCCGTTGGTAATTGCCGGCGCGAGACCAGCCCGCACTGTCTCGACTTCAGGTAACTCGGGCACTACTTGACCTTGAAAGCTATGAGTTTGCCACTGTTGATTGCATCGATGGCGGCTTCGGTTTCGGCGCTCTTTTTGCTCTTGCCAGAACCCTTGCCAATTACCTTGTCATCAAAGAAAGCAGAAGCAAAGAAATCGCGATCGTGATCTGGACCCTCGTGCGTAGTTTCAAACTTGACCACTCCGCCAAGCGACTGCGCTATTTCTTGCAACGTGGTCTTGGGGTCGGCGTTGGCACGCAGTTTGTCGGTGTCGAGCAAAAGCGGAAATACAAAGCGTTCGACCAATGATTTGGCGGCATCTAGACCCTTGGAAACATAGGCAGCACCAAGGATTGCTTCGAATGCATCGGCCAAGAGGTTGGCCTTTTCGCGGCCACCGGTTTGCTCTTCACCCTTGCCCAAAAGCAAGAACTCACCGAGACCTATTTGGGTGGCGATGCCAGCCAATGCTCTTGCCGAAACCACGGCGTTTTTGACCTTGGTGAGTTCGCCCTCAGGAAGGTCAGAAAGCAAGTCGTGAATGTGTGCAGTAACGACAAAACCCAACACCGAGTCTCCGAGAAATTCGAGACGTTCGTTGTTGGGTTTATTGCCGTGCTCATAAGCGTATGAGCGGTGAGTCAAAGCGAGCTCGAGCAGTTGAGGCTCGATGTCGACGCCTAGGCGAATGCTTAGAACGTCGAGGTTCATCGCTTGTCTCAAAAAGACTTAAGCGTCAGCGACCTTGCGGCCCTTGTACTCAAGGAACAGTGCGTTGCCGGCTGAGTCTTCTACTAGCTTTGCGCGGTGAGGCAGGCTGTAGACGGTCTTGCCGTTTTCGACGGTCTTGACCAAGGTAACCTCGGCGGCCTTCCACTGTGAACGACGTGCGTGGGTACGTGCACGAGAGAGGCGTCTCTTTGGTACTGGCATGGTCTTACTCTTCCTTTTTTATAAACTCTTCAAGCGCATTCCATCGCGGGTCAACCGGGACATCGTGCACGTGGTGCGGGTTCTCAGCCATCTTCACACCGCAGTCAGGGCATAAACCTAGACAGTTTTTGCGACATACAGGTTGGAACGGGAGGCTTAGAACTACCGCGTCACGGATAACCTGTTCTAGATCGATCTGTTCATCGTCAACGACAAAGTCATCCTCGTTGCTTAAAGAATAGGCGAAAAGTTCCTGAAAATCCACCTCAATTGGCACGATTAGTGGATCTAGGCATCTGCTGCACTGCCCCTCGGCGTCAACAAACACCTCGCCGGTAGCCAAAATGCCCTCGTGAACCGACTCAAGGCGAAGGTCTAAATCAAGTTCGGTGCCCTCTGAAACGGTAACTATCGAATCGCCAAGATCGCTTGGAACCTCGATGTCAAGTTTGAACTCGCGCATGGCGCCAGCTTTGTGCATGATGTCGTGCACAGGAATTACGTATGGTGAAGCGGTGCTCATTAGCTGTTTTTCTTTCGGTTGGCCGAAGAAGATGCTAACGCACGGGCGACAGCCTGGGTCACATATTTGCCAACCGAACCTTCAAGATCAGCAACCTGCTTTACCAACGAACTCGAAATCTGGCCGTGCTCGGGATTAGCGGGTATAAAGACTGTTTCGACCTCGGCAAGATCGCGGTTGACCAGCGCCATCGGCAGCTCGTAGTCGAGATCGACATTGTTTCTGAAGCCCTTGACCAAAGCCGTGGCACCAACCATGCGGCAATAGTTAACCAAAAGGCCGCTGTCGAGGGTGTCGACTTTGATGCGAGCGTTGGCGTAAACACCCATTTCGGCAAGGCTCGCTTGAATTAGTTGCACTCGTTCTTCGCTCGAAAACCTTGGCGACTTGCCTGGGTTGTGTACGACCACGATGTGCAGCTCGTCGAACAATCTGGCCGCACGCTTGGCAACATCTAGGTGACCGAGCGTGATTGGGTCAAACGAACCAGGATAAACGGCGATGTGCGACATAGCTCAAGGTTAGCCGAGTGAAGTGTTTCACAAAAGGGCGCTGTGTTAACCCTTAGTTAAATTGGCCCGCCTTGCGTCGTCTTCGAGACGAAGCGATTCGGCGAGCGCTGGGTGCTTTTCGAGGGTCGGGTCGGCAGAAAGTAAAGCCTCGGCGGCAACGCGAGCCGACTGAATCAACTTGGCATCGGTAATCACACGCAGCAACCTAAGGCTCGATCGCCCTCCAGACTGCGTCTGACCCAAAACATCACCTTCGCGCCGAAGTTCGAGGTCGATCTCGCTCAGCTCAAAGCCGTCTAGTGTGCTCGCGACCGCACTAACACGTTCGAGGGCAAGCGAGCCTTCCTCAGCAGAGGTCAGCAGCAGGCACAGGCCTGCGTTGCCGCCACGCCCCACGCGACCGCGCAATTGGTGCAGCTGACTGACACCAAAGCGATCGGCATCGAGCACCACCATCACAGTGGCGTTGGGCACATCCACACCAACCTCAATCACAGTTGTCGAGACCAATACATCAATCTCGCGGGCAGCAAAGCGCCCCATCACATCGGCCTTCTCTTCGGCGGTCATGCGCCCGTGCAGGGTTTCGATTCGAAGGCTAGAAAGCACCGGAATGTTGCGCAGGCTTTCGGTCATGCCAATTGCCGAGGCGAGCAACTGCTTTGGCTTTTTTGCCATCTCGGCAGCGGCTTCATCGGTGCCATCTGAGAACAGCGGCTCGTCGTCGGCCAGGCCTCCAGATTCGATCAATTCTTCGCCTGGGTCATCTTCGTCGATGCGAGGGCAAACCACGAACGCCTGACGCCCGTTGGCAACTTCTTCGGCGATGCGCTGCCAGGTGCGGGCAACCAGAGCAGACTGCTCGAGCCTAACCACGTGCGTAGTAATGCCTTGACGACCAGCAGGAAGTTCGGTGAGGGTTGACACATCGAGGTCGCCAAATACGGTCACCGCAAGGGTTCTAGGTATTGGTGTGGCCGTCATAGTTAGCACATGCGGCGGCAACTTGCCCTTGAGGCGCAGAGCCTCGCGCTGTTCAACGCCAAATCGATGTTGTTCATCGATAACGATCAAGCCGAGGTCAACAAACTCAACCCTTTCGGCTATAAGAGCATGTGTGCCAACCACAATCTGGGCCTTGCCACTGACAAGCTGCAGCAGCGCTCGCTTACGATCGGCGGTGTTCATTTGCCCGGTTAGCAGCGTCAAACCAACCTCGCGAGCCAGATCTTCACCAAGGCTTTTGGCAATCGACTGGTAATGCTGGGCGGCAAGCACTTCGGTTGGCGCGAGCAAAGCTGATTGACCACCTGAATCGGCAACGGCAAGCATTGCCCTAACTGCAACCAAGGTCTTACCCGATCCAACTTCGCCCTGCAGCAATCGATTCATCGGATGTGTTTTGGCCAGGTCGTCAGCGATTTGCTGACCAACCAACACTTGACCATTAGTGAGAGTAAACGGCAGCGCCTTATCAAACTTGGCCAGCAAACCACCAGCCTTGGCTTCGCGCGGTGTTGCCTTGGTGTGCTGGTTTGCAATGCGCCTGGTCAACAAGGTTGCCTGCAGAATGAAGGCCTCGTGATATTTGAGGGTGTCACGGGCAGCATGCCAATCATCATGCGTTTCGGGGCGGTGAATCTTTTCTATAGCCTCGCCCAAAGGCATTAGCTTGTTGGCTTTGATAACACTGGCCGGTAGTTCGTCGATTAGGTCGCCAAGCGTGTCGAGCACAATCGCCATCGAGCGCTGAATCGCCCAGGTTGTCACCGCGCTCGCCGCTGGATAGATGGGAATTGGTAGGTCGGCCCAACGTTTGGCCTCGGCATCGCTGATTTCCTCGGGAAAAAGCTCATAGTCGGGGTGAGCCAGTTGAAGCTTGCCCTGGTAGCTGCCGACCTTGCCAGCAAACAAACCTCGCATTCCAGCACGAAGTTCTTTTTGTCGCCAAGCCTGGTTGAAAAAGGTGAGGCTCATGTGGCCGTGACCATCGGTGATGCGAACTTCAAGAATGCTGCCGTTTCGACCCTTCATGCGACGCTCGCGAACTTCAAGAATGTCGGCAACCACGGTGGCCGGCTCACCAATCGGTATTTCAGAGATCGGAGTGAGTGTGCCACGGGTGGCATACCTGCGCGGAAAATGAGTGAGCAAATCGGCAACGGTCTTGAGACCCAAGTGCTTTGCAAACGACTTTGCCGTGCGGTCACCGAGCACACGGTCTAGCGGTTGCAAAGGAAGCAGCATCTAACTATCTTCGCCGACTTGAAGCCCTGTGGCGGTAGGCTTGGCGAGTTATGACACGAATCATTAGTGGCATTGCCGGTTCGAGACAACTCGCCAGCCCAGCCAAAGCGACCCGACCAACCAGCGACCGCATTCGCGAGGCCATTTTCAACCGCCTTCAGGCACGAGACCTGGTCGACAACAAACGAGTTCTCGACTTGTACGCCGGAACAGGCGCTCTGGCTCTTGAGTCGATTAGTCGCGGGGCCATTTACGCCATGATGGTCGAGCGCGACGGCCAGGCCGCTGCCGTTTGCGTCAAGAACAGCCAGATGATTCAGAAAGCCATGGAAAAAGAGGGTTTCTTTGACCAGGTAACCAAGGTTGCCAACAAGGCCGTCACCTCGTTCCTCAGCACCGACAACCTCGAATACGATATGGTGTTCATCGATCCGCCTTACGACATCACCAACGAAGAAGTTTCGGCAAACCTAATCGCCCTGGTTCCACGGCTAGCCAAAAATGCAACGGTAATGCTTGAGCGTTCAAGTCGCACCGGCATGCCGGAACTGCCTGCAGGGCTCGAACTTGATGAAGAAAAATCTTACGGCGACACCACCGTGTTCTGGCTGAGCAAGATTTAGTTCGAGACTCATTAGGGTTGCCCCAGCCTAAAAAAAGACCTCCACCGAAGTGGAGGTCTTTTTGGTTTCGGACTATCCGAAGAATCCCTTTAGCGAACGCTCTGGCTCACCTACATAGATTTGCTGTGGGCGACCGATTTTGGTCGCTGCATCGACGTTCATCTCGCGCCAGTGGGCAATCCATCCTGGTAGACGACCCATTGCAAACAGCGCCGTAAACATGCGTGGCGGGAATCCAAGAGCCTTATAGATAACACCAGTGTAGAAGTCGACGTTTGGATAAAGCTTGCGCTCGATGAAGTAGCTGTCGGCAAGTGCAGCTGCTTCGAGTTCTTTGGCGATGTCGAGAAGTGGATCTTGAACGCCAAGCTCGGCAAGCACCTTGTCGGCGGTTGCCTTAACGATGCGGGCACGTGGGTCTAGGTTCTTGTAAACGCGGTGACCAAAGCCCATCAAGCGAATGCCATCTTCTTTGTTCTTGACACGCTGAACGAACGATTCAACCGACTGGCCAGATTCACGAATCTCGGTCAACATTTCGAGAACAGCCTCGTTGGCGCCACCGTGAAGTGGGCCAAACAACGCGTTGATGCCCGAAGAAATTGAGGCAAACATGTTGGCTTGGCTAGAACCGACCAAACGCACTGTTGAAGTTGAACAGTTCTGCTCGTGGTCAGCGTGAAGCACCAACAAGGTGTCGAGCGCCTTGGTGACCACAGGGTTCTGCACGTAGTCTTCGGCCATGTTGCCAAAGTTCATGCGCAAGAAGTTCTCAACATAGTTGAGCGAGTTGTCTGGGTAGAGCAGCGCCTGACCCATGCTGTTTTTGTGAGCATAGGCAGCCAAAACTGGCAACTTAGCCAACAGGCGAATGGTTGAAAGTTCAACCTGCTCTGGGTCTGAAGGGTCAAGAGAGTCTTGATAGAAAGTCGACAATGCAGATACGCCGGCTGCCAAAACCGCCATTGGGTGGGCGTTCTGCGGCATCGCGTGAAACAAGTTCTTCAGGTCTTCGTGAACCAAGGTGTGGCGGCGAATTTTGTCTTCAAAGGCGGTTAGCTCATCGGCAGTCGGAAGCTCGCCGTAGATCAGTAGGTACGAGGTTTCAAGAAAGCTTTTGGTTCCTGCCAATTGCTCGATTGGGTAACCGCGGTGGCGCAAAATGCCGTTGGCTCCATCGATGAACGTGATTGCCGACTTGGTCGAGGCAGTGTTTACAAAACCCTGGTCGTATGCGGTCAGGCCGGTGGTGGCGGTTAGCTTAGAAATGTCAACTGAGGCTGGGCCGTCAACCGCCGGAATTACCGGAAATTCTGCCGTTACATCGCCGTAAGTGACAGTTACTTTGTCGCTGGAGGTCATCCTGCTCCTAGTGCTGGTGTTTGTGCCTCTTTTGAGAGGTTTTATTAGCCTATGGCATCGCGCAAGCGACGCGCACCTTCGGCAATCTTGTCATCGGTCGCAGTGATCGAAAAACGAACATATTGGTGACTAAATTCACCGTAAAAACTTCCGGGCACGACAACAATGCCAAGATCTGCCATTCGGTCAACAGTCGTCCAGCAGTCCTCATCAAGAGTTGCCCACAAATACAAACCGGCTTCGCTGTCGGCCAACTTAAACCCGTATGCACGAACGGCGTCTAGAAGAACTTCGCGACGTTCGCGGTAGATCTCTTTTTCGATCGCTACATGCTCTTCGTCGCCCAAAGCAACAGTCATGGCGCGCTGAACCGGCCCCGGTGTGTTTAGCCCCGAGTGCATGCGAAGGTTCACTAGCCCCTTGATTAGCGAGGCCTCGCCAACAGCAAAAGCGGCACGATATCCGGCCAGGTTTGACTGCTTACTCAGTGAATAAACGGCAAGAACCCCCTCGTGCGAATCGCCGCAGACTCGGGGGTCTAGAACACTCGGAATCAGCTTTTCGGCCCACTCGTTCCATCCGAGTTCGGCATAGCACTCATCGCTGGCAAGAAGAGCTCCTAGCTCTCGTGCGCGGTCGACAGCGGCCTTCATCTCTGCAACGTCAAGCACTCGCCCGTCGGGGTTGCCAGGCGAGTTGATCCAGATAAGTTTTGCGTTCGAAGGCCATTTAGCCGGGTCATCTTCAGAGACAATATCGGCCCCACAGAGTGCAGCACCCACCACGTAAGCGGTATAGGCAACTTTGGGTTGAACCACAACATCTCCTGGACCAAGACCCATAAGAAGTGGCAGCCAGCTGATTAGCTCTTTTGAACCGATTGTTGGCATTACCTGCTCTGGCTTAAGGCCAGGTACCCCTCGGCGACGCTCGAACCATTCGACAACGGCAGCCTTAAACTCCGGCGAACCTCCGGTCGATGGGTAGCCAGGAGCGTTTGAAGCACCGTTCAACGCATCCTGAATAACCATTGGGGTTGGATCTACTGGCGAACCGACCGAAAGGTCGACTGCTCCCCCGGCGTGCTTTGCAGCCTTGGCCGCATAGGGCTTTAGTTGCTCCCAGGGATACTCGGGAAGGCGATCAAACACTGATTAAACTCTTGGCCTATTCGCCCTGAGGCGGCAACACCGAAATGACGGCGTGGTCTTTTGCGATTTTGCCCACCTTGGCAGCACCACCGGGCGAACCTAGGTCGTCGAAAAACTCGACATTTGCCTTGTAGTAATCGGCCCACTGCGAAGGCAGATCGTCTTCGTAGTAGATGGCTTCGACCGGGCAGACCGGCTCACAGGCGCCACAGTCAACGCACTCATCCGGGTGAATGTAGAGAGAGCGCTCACCCTCGTAAATACAGTCAACCGGGCATTCTTCGATGCATGCCTTGTCTTTGACATCAACACATGGAAGCGCGATAACGTAAGTCACTCTGGTGAATCCCTTCGATTTCTAAGACAAGTTTACCGATGACCGCGCGAAGACCGGCGCCAAGCGCCAGGTCTGATTCGCGGAAACAAAATAATGAATGCACAGAGAGCAATCGAACCAAAGGCCCAAATGTTCCCAATTTCATTACCTGGGATGATCAATTCGCCGCCGGGTTGAGGCTGCGAGAACCAAAAAATAATTGCGCTAAACACCGCGGTCAACAGATAAAGGGCGCCACGACTGCGACGAAGCAGGCGCAGGGCCAGAGCCAGCGAGCCAACCATGGTTAGCGCAACAATCAGACCGATCGGGGCACCCTCATAGTCATAGGCGCGAACCTGGTGCAGCATTGTGCCAGCCACCGCCAATAAAACACCTAGCGGTATTGCCCAGAAGAAGGTAAGCAGTGGGCGCAATTGAACCAGCGGGTTTGGTGAAGCACGACGGATGCGCTCAGGGCGATCGTAGCGAATCTCTTTGCCCGGCACGACCGAATAGGTTTCTGAGTGCACTGCAACCTGGCTTGCGTGTGCCTCGAGCGCGGCTTTCTTTTTTAATGCGGTCTTGGCATCGCCAATCTCAACATCAAATCGCTCTCGCGGTTCTGCAATCACCCAAAATTCAGGTGCCCTGCCAGTTCGCTTTGACACCTGGCGAATTGCCATGGCGGTGGCCTCATGAGCCATCTTGTGGTCAGGGTGGCCAAATCCACCGCGGCGGTTGTAGGTGAGAACCGCATCCGGCTTGAACTCGCCAATTGCCTTAATCACATCATCGGCGATTACCGATGTCGAAGCTGCTGAAAGAGCTAGCTCATCTAAGTTTTTGCGCTTGGCTGGCTTGCCCCAAGGATTAATGCGCATGCCCGAGTCAAGATAGGCGCGAGTGCCGGCAAATGCGTGCTTAACCTCGCCAAACGCTGAGAGAGCCTCGCGCAACTCAGATGCTCTGAAAGCGCCCATGGCGGCAAAATTGCCCTCGAGAGCCTTTAGTTCTTCGAGTTTTACCTTGCCGTTTTCGCCGCGAGTCAGGGTGAAAACCATAACCTCGGCACCCTTTGCGATTCGATCGGCAATCACGTGACCGGTGAAAAGACTCTCATCATCGGGGTGCGCGTGAACAATCAGAAGTCGCTTTGGATTAAATGTGCCCTTTGCCATAAAGACACTCTAAGCGATACGACAAAACCCCCGACCCAAGGGCCGAGGGTTTTGTTGAAACAGAGGGCTTACTTGCCCTGGCTGGCGTTCTTGCGCTGCGAGTAAAGTCGCGCACGAACAGTTGAGTCAAGCTCAACCTTGCGAATGCGGGTAGCCTCAGGGGTTACCTCAACGCACTCGTCTTCGCGAGCGAACTCTAGACACTCTTCGAGAGAAAGCGTGCGAGGAGGTGTCAGTGACTGGAATTCATCCGAAGAAGAAGCACGCATGTTGGTGAGCTTCTTTTCTTTGGTGATGTTTACTTCCATGTCGTCTGCTCGAGAGTTCTCGCCGATGACCATACCCGCGTAAACCTCGCTGGTTGGCTGCACGAAGAATGAACCGCGCTCCTGTAGACCAATCATCGCGAACGGAGTTACCACACCGGCGCGGTCGGCGATTAGCGAACCGTTGTTACGGGTCACAATGTCACCAGCCCAGGCGTCGTAGCCAGCCGAGATTGCGTTGGCAATACCGGTGCCCTTGGTGTTGGTCAGGAACTCGGTGCGGAAACCTATTAGACCGCGGCTTGGAACCTTGAACTCCATGCGAACCCAGCCGGTGGCGTTGCTGATCATGTTGATCATTTGGCCCTTGCGTGATGCAAGAAGCTGGGTCATTGCGCCCAGGAACTCTTCTGGAACATCGATGGTTAGGTCTTCAAATGGCTCGTGAAGCTTTCCGTCAACGCGCTTGGTAACCACCTGAGGCTTACCAACGGTCAACTCATAACCTTCGCGACGCATCTGCTCAACCAAGATGGCTAGAGCAAGCTCGCCACGACCCTGGACTTCCCAGGCGTCTGGACGGTCGGTCGGAAGAACCTTGATTGACACGTTACCGATTAGCTCTTTGTCTAGGCGGTCTTTGACCAAACGAGCGGTCACCTTTGCGCCCTTGACACGTCCAGCCATCGGCGAGGTGTTGATACCGATGGTCATCGAAATGGCCGGGTCATCAACAGTGATCATCGGAAGTGGGCGAATGTCGTTAGGGTCGGCAAGAGTTTCACCGATGGTGATCTCTTCAATACCGGCAACCGCAACGATGTCGCCTGGGTTAGCCTCTTCGGTTGGGAAGCGCTCGAGCGCCTTGGTCTTTAGAAGCTCGGTGATCTTGACGGTCTGGGTGGTGCCATCCTGGCGAACCCAAGCAACCTGCTGCCCCTTACGCAGGGTGCCGTTGAAAATACGAAGAAGCGCAAGACGACCCAAGAACGGTGATGCATCGAGGTTGGTGACGTGTGCCTGCAGTGGGTGCGCGTCGTCATAAGTAGGAGCTGGGATGTACTTCATGATTGCGCCGAATAGCGGCTCAAGGTTTTCACCCTCAGGAAGCGAGCCATCGTTTGGCTTGTTTAGGCTGGCAATGCCTGCGCGGCCAGATGCGTAGATGATTGGTAGCTCAAGGATTCCATCGATGTCTAGGTCTGGAACGCTGTCGTGAAGGTCAGAAGCGAGGCCCAAAAGTAGGTCGTGAGTTTCTTCAACAACCTCGTCGATGCGAGCGTCTGGGCGGTCGGTCTTGTTTACCAACAGAATTACTGGCAGCTTGGCTTCTAGAGCCTTGCGAAGAACAAAGCGGGTCTGAGGAAGTGGGCCTTCAGATGCGTCAACTAGAAGAACAACACCGTCAACCATTGATAGTCCGCGCTCAACCTCGCCACCGAAGTCGGCGTGGCCAGGGGTGTCAATAACGTTGATGGTGATCTCTTTGCCACCTGAGTGGTCACCCTTATAGGCAATCGCGGTGTTCTTCGCGAGGATGGTAATTCCCTTTTCGCGTTCTAGGTCACCCGAGTCCATAACGCGCTCGCCAACGGCTGCGTGTGAGTCAAATGAGCCGGTCTGGCGAAGCATCGCGTCAACTAGCGTGGTCTTGCCGTGGTCTACGTGGGCAACAATTGCGACGTTGCGCAAGTCATCTCTGGTGGCCTGAGCCATAGGAACATCCTTATATAAGCGCGCCAGGCACAAGTCACCGGCACAGTGTTTGAAACAAAATGGATTAATAGGGCGATGCAGAATTACGTCATCGAGCCCCTGCCCTTTCAGTCTAACTTGAAAGAGCGTAAATTTGGGGTTTCGATTGAGCTAAGGGCTACTTCGCGGCTAGACGAGCCTCGCGACGAATTCGCTGCAACTCAGGGTCTGGAATCGGCACTGCCGAGATTAAACGCTGAGTGTAAGGGTCTTGAGGGTTCTTGAGAATCTGATCGCGCTCGCCTACCTCAACCAATCGACCTTGCTGCATAACTGCGATGCGGTGCGACAAGATGTCGACTACGGCAAGGTCGTGGCTAATAAACAAACAGGCGAACTTGAGGCGGTCTTGAAGCTCTTGCAAGAGCTCGAGGAACCTAGCCTGAACCGACACGTCTAGAGCCGAGGTTGGCTCGTCGGCAATCAAGAGGTCTGGGGTTAGCGCCAATGCTCGCGCGATACCTACACGCTGACGCTGACCGCCCGAAAGTTCGTGCGGGTAGCGGTTGCGGTAGCTACGAGGCAACTCAACCGAGTCAAGAAGGTCTTCAACCATGCGGTTAAGCTCATCGCCCTTTGCTACGCCGGCAAGCAGAATCGGCTCACCGATGCTCTCGCCAATTGGCAAACGAGGGTTTAGCGAGCTGGCTGGGTCTTGAAACACGATTCCGGTCTGGCGACGTATCTTTCGAAGGTCCTTTTGCGTTGCGTTGCTGATGTCGTGACCAACCACCTCGAGGCGCCCGCTAGAAATCGGCAATAGCCCGATTGCTGCTCGACCGACAGTGGTCTTTCCCGAACCAGATTCACCCACTAGACCGACGATTTCACCCGGCAAGATTTCTAGATTGAAGTTTTGCACCGCCTTAAACGCTGGGGTGCGCCCGCGCTTTGGGTATTCAATAGTCACGTCACTGAGGCTGATAACCGGAGCCTGACTAACGGTTGTGTCGATGGGGCGCTCGCGAACAGCGACCGAACCAAGCTTTGGCACCGCAGCAAGAAGCTGCTGGGTGTAAGGGTGTTGCGGTCGGTTGAATATTTGATCGGCAGTACCGTGCTCTAGGGTGAGCCCGTCTTTCATAACCAAGATTTCATCGGCCATATCCGCAACCACGCCCATGTCGTGTGTGATCAACAAGATTCCGGAATTCATCTTCGTTCTTAGATTGCGCATCAAATCTAGGATTTCTGCTTGAACCGTGACGTCGAGTGCTGTCGTTGGTTCATCAGCAATAAGCAACGCAGGGTCACAAGCAAGAGCCTGAGCAATCATGGCGCGCTGTTTTTGACCGCCGGAAAGCTGGTGTGGGTACTTATTGAACGCTGCAGCTGGCTCTGGCAGGTCGACCATAGTCAATAGCTCGATAGCCCTTTCTTTAGCAGCAACTGGCCCAATCGAGAAGTGGGTTCGCAACGTCTCAACGATTTGAAAACCGATTGTGTAAACCGGATTCAATGCAGTCATCGGCTCTTGGAAGATGTAGGCAACTTCTTTGCCTCGGAACTTGCGAACCGTTGCACTGTTTGCGGCGAGCATATCAACGCCCTTTACCTCGACAGTGCCGCTAGTACGGGCGTTGGAAGCCAAAAGACCCATCAAACCCATGGAACTAGAGCTCTTGCCTGAACCAGACTCACCCACGATGGCCAATGTTTTTCCAGGATGAACTTCATAATTCATGTCGATTGCGGCTGGATACCAAACGCCGTCGACCCAAAAATCGACGTTGTAGTTAGCAACTCTTAGTACTGGCTCAGTCATGGCTATTTTCCTTTTCCATTGGCAGAGATACCTGTAAAGATTGGAGTATGAGTAAAAGTGAAACGTTCAAGCCGAAAAGCGACTTTGTGTGGGGTTCGGTTGCCTTGAGCTTTTGCGGCTTGTTTTTGCTCCAAGCTGCTGTTTACCCACTTGGAGGCTGGCTCGACCTGGTGATTGGCATCACTCTTTTGTTGATTTCCTACTTGGTCTGGTTTCGACCCAAGCTTGTTCTTCGGGATAACGACCTCGTAGTTGTGAACCCCCTTCGCTCTCACGTAATCGCTTATGGGGACATCACCGATCTGGAAACTCGATGGGCTCTCCGGATCTCTCATGCGAACGGACATACCCGAGTTTGGGTCGCTCCAGCCAGCGGCAAACAACGTTGGATCTCCGACAGCACTACTAAGTGGTCGTCCGAAAGGTTGCCCACCAACGACCCGAAAACCATGGGATTCACCAGCATGAGCAAGAGCCACTTTAGCGACAGTGGTGCCGCCGCACGTCTCATCGAGCAAAGACTCAAGTCTAAACATTAGCTATTTGCCTTAACTTCGCGCGCTTTCATGCGGTCCTTCAAAGTGATTCTGCGCTTTTGACGAGGATCAAAGGCGTCACGCAAACCGTCACCAATAAAGTTCACGCAGAGTGCGATGGTGATGATGAACAATCCAGGCCACCAGAACATCCATGGGCTCACGGTAAAGGTGTCCTGATACCTGCTGATCAAAAGACCAAGAGAAACGTCTGGCGACTGCACTCCAAAGCCCAAGTAACTCAAAGATGTTTCGATCAAAATGGCACCCGACATAAGGAGGGTTCCAGCGACGATGATTACACCCATCGCATTCGGCAAAATGTGCTTGAAGATTATGCGACGATTCGAGGCACCGGCAACCCTCGCCGCATCGACAAACTCACGTTCGCGCAGTGTGAGGAATTCGGTACGCACAAATCGTGCTAGTCCCATCCACGCAAAGAATCCGAGCATGAGTGCCAGCGGCACCACACCTAGGTTTCCGAAACGGTAGCCAATCACGGCGCCAATGACGATGGTCGGAGTTACCAAGAAGACGTCTGTGAGTCTCATCAGGACAGCATCGACAATGCCACCAAAAAAGCCAGCTACAGCGCCAACAGTTGTGCCAATAAGCACACCCAAACCGCCGACAATGAACATAACCATGATCGACTGCTCAGCACCTCTGGTTACCAGAGCCAGGTAGTCCGTTCCGATTGTGTCCATGCCGAGCGGGTGAGCGCCAATCTGCATTCCTGTTCCGTCAATAAACTCCGGAAGAATGTCGAGGGTCGGACACCCCGGGATGCCATTCTCACAAGCAGACGCAGCGGCTCCCTCTGGATCGATGTCTGTGATGGAGTAAGGCCACCAACCCTCTATGGTGAAAGGCTCTTTGGTGGTTCCGAAGTGAAGACCCGAAGCTGAGAAGGCGAAAAGGATGGTTGCCACCAGCATAAAAAGCGAGATCATCGCTGCCTTGTGCCTAACAAATCGCTTGAAGATGATTTGCCCTTGGCTTAAACCCGCAGTTTCGAGAAGGGCTATCTCATTTTCGTTTTTTTCAGCAGATTTATCCAAGTTGTTTGAACTTTCAGTCATCTTCTTACTTTCGGATTCGGATTCGAGGATCGACTACGCCAAACAGCAGATCGGCAACCAAGTTTGCGATTACTGTGAGGCAGGCCGTGATAATAAAAACGCCCATGAACAGGTTTAGATCGTAGGTAGTTAGAGCCTGATTGAAAAGCGACCCCATACCCTTCCAACCAAAAACGCCCTCGGTAATGATGGCGCCGCCCAAAACACCGGCAAAGTCGTTCACCAATATTGTGGTTAGCGGAAGCATCGCGTTACGCATCGCATGACGAACAACAACGGTTCGCTCAGTCAATCCCTTGGCTCGAGCTGTTCGTATGTAGTCCATATTTAGAACCTCGAGGAGGCTGCCTCTGGAAAAACGAACATAGCCCGCGAACGAGATCAGCGTGAGAGCAACAGTTGGCAAAATCAAGTGCATGATCGCGTCCAGACCGCTAATCCAAAAACTACCCAATTGCTCCTCGGAAAGAAGGTCGTTGGCTTGCCCGATAGTCGGAACGGGCCGGTAGTTAATTGCATCCGACTGCATATATTCGCCGAATTCCTGCATGAAGCGATCAAGGATGAGCGGTAGGGTACCCAAGAAAGCGGTGAGCACGGCCGTGCGAATGTTAATTCGACGATCAACGCCCGAGACTAGGTATCCGTAGGCTGCGGACAAGCCGCAGGTAATGACGAACACTGCCAGAATCGAAAGGAAATTAGCATCCTGATTCATCAGCACCTGCGCGGGATAGTAGGAAACGGCGACTACCGACGCAGCAACTAGGGCAGCAGAAAGGGACTTTCGGTTATCTAGACCCGTGGAAAGTTGAGTCACAACAATTGCAAATCCAAAAGCAAAAACCGCTACGCCGACCATACCGATTCCCGGCTGAATAAACCACTGCGTGATGCTCAAGATTTGAAGCAGCACTCCAAAACCGAAGCTAACCCCGGCAAAAACCATCAAGAAACGCTTTCTAGAACCGCCGAGTATTCCAGCGACGATCAAACCCGCAACCAAACTGAACGGTATTAAGTAACTCAGCGGTATCTCGGGATTGCCAAGGAAGTCGTTGAAACCAATAGCCATATACTCCTTCAGCAAAACTGCCACCCAGAACACAGGCAGTGAGAATAGAAGGAATGAAACGAAAGTCATGACGTAGTCAAAGCGGCTGTACTGGCGGATGGCGGTAACCATACCAATGGTGATTCCTAGAACAATTGCAAGGACTGTAGAGGCGATGACGAGGCGGAAGGTGGTTGGGATAGCGATCGCAATTGCATCAAGGACAGGCCTTTGATCGCGGGTCAAGCCAAGATCGAGTTGACCCCAAAATCCGGCGATCAATCCTCTGAACCAAATGAAGTATCTAAGCGGTGGCGGAACGTCAAGGTGCAGTTCACGCACCGTGCGAGCGATTAGGTAATCTTTGTTCTCTTCTGTGCTCTCAGCGAACTGCGACAGAGGGTCTGAAGAGAAAGCTTGAAGGTTGTAAGCCATGTAGCTTGCCCCAAAAACGATCAAGAGCATCATGCCCAGACGCCTAGAGATGTATGCGAACAATTTTCAACCTTGCTGCGACAACGTTGCCGCCTAAATATTTTTAGCTAGAAGAGAAGTTTTGTCTTTCGGGATGAACCCAGCGAAAGGGGGCACTCGATTTCCGAGTGCCCCCAATCCTGAGGTTTCTAGGGCCTAGGTCCTAGAAGCGCCACTCCCAGTAGTTCCAGAAGAAGTTCGGGCTCAACGGAGCTGCCTTTAGGTTCTTCAAGCTCTTTACTGCTGCGGTGACTGTGATGCCCTGGTACAAAGGTAGACCCCAGTAGTTGTCGTGGACAATCTTGTCGATTGCGAGACGCTTAGCGGTTACTTCCTTTGCACTAAGTGGGCCGCCTTCTAGCTCGCTGGCCAACTTGTCGATGGTCGAGTTTGACCAGCCCCAGTTGTTGTTACCGCCATCGGTCTTGTAGATTGCGGTGCTATTTGCCTGGCTGAGTGAGTTCAACGAGAAACCGTACATGGTTGCGTCGTAGGCGACGTTAGTCAAGTTGTCCGACCAAGCAAGCACACCCGTTGCATCGACATCGAAGCCTGCCTTCTTTGCTTCGGCTTGAACCAACTTGGCCAAAGTGACTCGAAGAGCTGATGAGTTAGCAAACAAGAGCTTCACTGGAATGACAGCCTTTGTTTCAGAGGCGGTTGGGTAATACTTCTGCACAAGCGCAAGCGCCTTGGCAGTGCGCTCAGCCTGAGTGCCAGCCGAGTACTCGGCGTTGCCGTTCGACTTAACGAGCGTGTTGTACTCGGTGCTGCCCTTGAAAGCGAACTGAGTGTCCATAACACCGAAGTCAGCAGGTTGAACACCCTTTGCTGCCATCTGCTGGCGAGGTAGCGCTAGCAAAAATGCGTGGCGAATGTCCTTTGCCTTAGCACTGTTTCCGAAGAACGGACCAGTGTAAGGCTCGGTTCCACCGTTAGCTGCTCCGACACGTAGGTCGAAGTGTGAGTAGCTAGCAGCTGACTTTGAAATGACGTTTACGTTCGGAACCTGGTCCAAAAGCGCCTTACCAGCTGCGGTTGGGTTGGTGTTGAAGTAAATGTCGATGTCGCCATTGCGCAAAGCGGTCACAGCAGCGGTGTCGCTGGTGATGGTCTTTAGAACAATAGTCTTCACTGGGTTGGTCTTTGAAAGAGCCGGTCCAGAGTTGTACTTAGGGTTCGTGACAAGGGTAATCGACTGGTCAGCAACTGCAGACTTGACGATGTAACCACCGTTGCTTATGAGCAGAAGCGGGTTGGTGGTCGAGTCAATGTTGTTCAGGTTGTAGCTCTTTGACCAGATCTCACCCATCTTCTTTAGACGAGTTGTGTTCTTCTTGGTGAAGTCAGCAAGGAACTTGGCCTTAGCAGCCTTGTTCTCTGCTGCAGTTCCAAGCTTCTTCTTGCCGTCAACGAGTAGCTCTAGGGCGTGCACAGGGTTTACTCCTGGCGCAAGTAGCTCCCAGTCAGCTAGTGGCTTGTCGAACTTAACTGTCACCGACATTTTGTCGGCACTCAGGGTAGGCAGACCAATGACGTGCTCTCCATAGGTGCCGCCGTAGCTCACGCTGTCGAAAGCAGGGGCAGCAGCAGATGGGTCACCGAGGCCGGCAGCCTTTGAGTACTTGTCATCGCTCAAAATGTGAGAAAGCAACAAGTCGGTTCCGTCGATTGGAGTTCCGTCAGACCAGAGACGACCAGGCTTTACGGTGTACTTGATCTGGAAGTCTTTAGGCTTGTTTACAACGACAGCCATGGTGCCAAGAGTGGTGTTCTTGACCAACTTTGGGTCGCTGTCATAGTAAAGGAAACCTGAGTTAGTTAGGTAACTTACGTATGAGTTGTAGGTTGTGTTTCCGTCTGAGGTGCTCGAGTTGAGTGAAGTCACAGCATTAGGGATTTGAATTACCAAGGTTGACTTGGTAGCAGCGCTTGCTGGGGCTCCCGCTACTCCCGCAAGACCTGAGATGGCCAAAGCGGAAGCGGCAGTCGCAGCAATAACGCGAAGTACACGTGTTGCTTTCATAACTGTTCTCCTTGTTGAGTAAGGCAGCATCTTCGGCGACGCTGCCTTGGGTAAGCAACAGCCTATGACGATTTTTTAGAAGAATCTTCTTTTTTTCACAAAAGTGATGAAACGTTACCCGCCAGAAACATTTTCGTTGGGTTCAACGAAGGTTAACTAGGCAGCGATCGAGTTATGTGTTTAACTGCTTGTCGTGCGCCAACCATCCAAAAACACTCTGATTTCTAGCGAAATCGCAGTTGTCTTAGCGCTTAGCCTTGGCGCTTCGGCGATCTACTCGGTTATTTCGTTTGCTGCAAAGGCTCTCACCGAAGGCGGCATAGGCAAGCAATCATCTTCGTTGAACCGAAACTTGGCCGAAACCGAGTGGGTCAACCTTAGCCTGCAGCTAGCGTCGTTCTTGTTCGGTTTGGCACCCGTTGCCCTAGTGGTTTTTCTAATTTGGCGCGAAGCCCGAAACCCCATTTCGGTGCTGGGCTTGAGCAAGTTTCGCTCACTTTTTGATTTGGGTGGGGGCATTCTGCTGGCAGCCGCCATCGGCGTACCCGGAATTCTGCTTTATTTAGCAAGTCGCCTAGTAGGTTGGTCGTCAAAAGTTATCCCAAGCGAGCTTGGCGACTATTGGTGGACCATCCCACTTCTGTTGTTAGCCGCCGCCAAGGCTTCGATCGTCGAAGAGACGATTGTTGTTGCATACCTTTTTGACAGGATGACGATTTTGGGCATCTCTTCGACTCGTCAAATCTGGCTGTCGGCTGCGCTGCGAGCTACTTACCACCTTTATCAAGGCATCGGTGGGTTCGTTGGCAACTTGGCGATGGGACTTGTGTTTGGTTACTTGTATAAGCGCTTTGGAAGATTGACTCCACTTCTTGTGGCGCATTTTGCGCTCGACTCACTGGCGTTTGTGGGTTACGCAATGCTTGGAAACACGCTCAAGTTTCTCTGAGTTACGTTGACGACTACAGCTGCTGCTACATTTGACTCGAAGGCAGAAATGTCTTCAGATTTTGCTCACTCTCAGGGGAAGCCAGTGAAACTCTGGCGCTGACCCGCAACCGTAAATTGAATTTTCTTTCAAAAGTCGGAATGCCTGAGAATCGAGCGAATGACTCCAATTAACCGTCGAGGTCTACGGTCGGAGTCGAATGGCAATCGCCAATCGTCTTCGCACTCAGATCGCATATTGCGAAAGGCTCCAAATGTTTGGACCAAAATCTGGGTTGCTCAAAATTGCAGCAATCCTAAGCATCACCACATCCACCATCGCTTTTAGCCAACCTGCCACGGCTGCAGATGCAACTGTAAATGGCGCTAGCAACTTTCTCACCAGCAAGTTCGTTGAGGGCAAAGCAGTAGAGGGTTTCACCCCGGGCAAATTTGACTTCGGAATAACTCTCGAGTCCATGTTGCAGCGCAAGGCAGCTGGGCGCAGCCTGGCAAGCCAAATTACGTCAGTCAACTTTGTGCTCAACACGCGGGCTCCCGGTGGTTTAGATTATTTGTATTCAACGACTGACAAGGCCCTGCTTTCGGGATTGGCGGGTAAATTCCTGTTCACCGCGAAAGCTTTGAAAGCGCCAGTAGCGCCAAACGCAAATAAGGTCTTGTCCTCTCTTAAGAAGGCAATTGCCGCAGATGGCACCATCGCTGGCTCGGCAGGAAACACCTTTGACTATGCCTGGGTAACCCTAGGTCTTCAAGCCATGGGACAAACAGCTCTGGCAACCCGAGTTGAGGCAAAACTTATCGCGTTGGCTAAGCCAGACGGCGGTTTTGGCTATGACCAGACCGCTGATTCGACCAACAGCTCGGTTGACTCAACAGGAATTGCCCTGCAGGCGATGTCTGCACTCAAAGGTCTTGGAGGCTCAAGACTTTCAGCGGCCAACAAGAATGCGACCGTAAAAGCTGTCGCTTGGTTGAACGCTCAAAAAGTCACCGACGCAAAGGGCGCTCACTGGGAATCATGGGGCGCATTTGACGTGAATGGCACAGCATATGCGGCAATGGGCTTAAAGGCCGCTGGCCAAAATGTAGCGCCAATTAGCGCTTGGCTAAAAACAAAGATTGCAGCGGATGGCGGAGTAATGAGTGCCTGGTCGGGAGGCAAGGGTGACGCGATGGCAACATCCCAGTCAATTGTGCCGATGCTTGGACTTAGCTATCTAGACCTTCTGAAGAAGTAGAAATGCAATTGAATCTGCGAAGAGTGCTGATCGCGCTGGTTGCCCTAGTGGCGATTGGTGGAGTCTGGTCTGCGCTCTTCGCAGGTTCGGACCAACCAAAGCCTTCGGCCGACTCAGACAAAATTTCGGGCACGTTGGTGATCGATTTTGGCAAGGCATCGGGCAAGCCAGTCGAGACATTCGACTATGAGCTGCCGTCGGGTTCGACGAGCTGGGATATTTTCAATTCCGAGTCGATTGAAGTGGAAGGCACCCAAAACTACCCAACTGGGTTCGTTTGCCGATTGAAAGATTGGCCAACCAAGGCCGATCAAGACTGCGCCGATGTGCCCACTTACAACGAGGGCAGCTGGGCATACTATGTCACCAATCCCGAGTTCGGAGATGGCTGGTTCATGAGCGGAGTTGGTGCGGCAACCCATACCCCTATTTGTGGCGGCTACGAGGCCTGGGTTTGGATTGCGCCGGGTAAATCGGCAAGCTCAACCTTGCCTAACTTCGAACCTGCGCCTCGAGGATGCGAATAAACCATGTCCCCGTTCAGCCTTAAAGCTTCACGGGTTCAACCTGGGTCTTGGTGGCTGCTCGGAATCTCATCAGCCGTGGTTGCGGGCCTAAATGTCGATCCAATCGTTCTTTTAGTGCAAATAGGCATTTTGGTCGCCATCATTTTGTTGTCTCGCGAGTATGCCCCGTGGTCACAATCGCTCAAATTTTACCTAGCGCTAGCAACGTTCGTGGTGGCCGTTAGAGTCATCTTTAGAATCATCTTCAACCTTACTGACGGCTCTAGTCAGATCGCACTCAGCTTGCCCCAACTGTCAATCAACCTAGGCTTTGGCGGAAACGTCAGCCTTCTTGGAGATGTATCAGTGCCAAGCCTGGTCGCGGCAACCACCGACGGCTTGCGGCTGGCGGCAATCATCATCAGCATCGGACTCGCCAACACCTTGGCGAATCCTCGCAAGTTATTGAAGTCAACGCCTGCCGCGCTGTACGAAATCGCAACTGCCATTTCTGTTGCCATAAACCTGGCGCCACAATTGATTGAAAGCCTTCAGCGGGTTAGACGGGCTAGTGCACTCCGTGGCCGAAGTAAAGGGCTCGGAGCGCTTGCCGGCACGATTGTTCCTGTTCTCGAAGACACCATCGATAAATCTCTTTCGCTCGCAGCAAGCATGGATTCTCGTGGATTCGGTCGTCGGGGAAAACTTAGCAGGACACAAATTATTTCTCTGCGACTAATTTCTCTCACGTCAGTGGTTTTAACATCGGCTGGCGTTTTTGTTTTGCTCGTCGGAACCGGCAGGCAACCGTTGGCTCTAACGCTTCTGATCGCAGGTTTGATTTGCGTTCTGGTGACGGTGAGAACAACTTCGAAAAATAGCATTCGCACGAGGTTCAAGAAAGAGACCTGGCTGCTGCAGGACTATGTTGTTGTCTCGGTTGCAATCGCTGCCGTGTCTGCCCGAGTTTTGGGGTGGCAAGTTTGATTTCGATTAAAGACCTGACCTTTAGCTACGAGCGCGCAGAATCACCGCAACTCAATCGCGTGAACTTAGAATTTGCGCCTGGCGAATTTGTGTTGGTTTGTGGCCCCACGGGCAGCGGCAAATCAACACTCCTAAAGGCAATCAACGGCCTGGCGCCGCACTTCACCGGTGGCAAACTGCGAGGCAGAATCACTATTGACAACCAAGACGTAACCGGCCGACTGCCGCACGAACTTGCCGAGCTAGTTGGGTATGTGAACCAACAGCCCGAAGGATGGTTTGTCGCAGACACCGTTGAGGATGAACTTGTCTATGGCCTTGAGCAACTGGGTTTTGACCGAGAACGAATGGCCAATGAGTTGTCTCGAGTTGCAAAAATGTTGGGTTTACAAGACCTACTCGATCGACCATTGAATTTTTTATCAGGCGGTCAACAGCAACGAGTTGCAATCGGCGCAGCGTTGGCGGCGGGGCAACAGGTGCTTTTGCTAGATGAACCGACTTCGGCCCTAGATCTCGAAGCGGCAGCCGAGACCGTAGACCTGCTCAAGTCGCTTGCCAAAGATCACGGCGTAACAATTTTGGTTGCCGAACACCGTTTCAATAATCTGCTTGAAAAAGTCGACTCGGTGGTTGTGGTGAACAATGACGGAACCGTAGAAAAAGGCGACTCGCATTGGAAATTTGAGGAAGACCTGCGGCCGGGCTTGCATCACTTAGACCAGACCAGCAACAGCGGCGAATCAGCTGGCGAGCAAATTGCGCTTACAACCTCAAGCCTCACGGTTAAATACGGTGACCAGATTGCTGTATCTAACGCTACTTTGAACATAAAAGCGGGCGAAATTGTTTCACTTCAAGGAGCAAATGGTTCAGGTAAAACTTCGCTGCTATGGGCAATGCAAGGCGCTGGAAATGGCTCAAAAGCGGTTTCAACGGGCACTGTTTCGGTTGGCGAGTTTGGCGACCCGCGAGACCTCCAGCCGAGAGAACGACTCAAGGCCATCACCATGGTTCCGCAGCGGGCGGCAGACCTATTGTTTCTCACTAGCCTGAGCGAAGAGCTATCTGAATCAGACCGATTTGCCGAGGTTCCCCCGAACTCGACCGCCAACATTTTTGCCCACTTAGCCGGCAAAGTGAATCCGGCTCTTCATCCACGTGACTTGTCTTCGGGGCAACAACTTGCACTGGTGCTGGCTCTGCAGCTGGTTAAGGGGGCAAACGTGCTCTTGCTCGACGAACCAACCCGTGGGCTCGATTATGTGGCAAAAAAGCACCTGGCGTCGCAATTAAGGTCTCTCAAGAATCAGGGCAAGGCCATTCTTCTGGCCACACACGATTTTGAATTCGCCGCTCAGGTTGCGGATAGGCAATTACATCTGGTCGAGGGCGTGATTCAATGACCAACTCTTGGCTTTCTCGAATCACTGTAGCTTTTGCAGCCGTCGCATCGCTTCTAATGTTCACCTGGCCACTGTTGATTCAAGCTCAAAC
>JBEGSA010000008.1:0-44925 GCA_041180145.1 Actinomycetota bacterium
CTAGTCGGCTCCAAAGATTCAATTGACTAGGGGACATTCAAAGACTGCCTCGCAGTCTTTGCTAGTCGGCTCCATACAAAAAACCCCAGAGTTTCCTCTGGGGTTTTTGCATAACTAGAAGTTAGTTGTTTACGACGCTGTCTTTGAACTGAGCAAAGCGAGCTGGGTTGATCAGCTCTTCGCCGGTTTTCCAGGTGTAAGGCTGGCCGTTTACCAAGATGAACGGGGTGCCCTCAACCTGAAGCTTGGTGCCGGGCACGTTCTCACTCAAAGCCTTGGTGGTCGTGGTCGAAATCCAGTTGGCATAAGACTTTTCGTTGATGCATTTCGAAATCTGCTCAAAGTTTGAGACACCAAGTTTCTTAGCGCCCTCAATCAGCGCAGAGTTTTCAGGTCCGTAGGTGCCTTCAGCTGGCTGGTTTTCAAACAGCCATGAGTTATAGGCAAAGAAGTTGTTCGGTGACTTCTCGGCAACACAGATGGCGGCATTGGCGGCGCGGCTCGAGTACTCGTTTAGAGAAGCACGAGTATCTAGGAAAGAAAGTGGGTGGACCTCGAGGGTAACCTGGCCGGTCTTAACCCAGTTTTCGATCTGTGATTTGTTTGGAACTTCAAACGCCTGGCATACCGGGCACTGGTAATCAAGGTAAATAGCGATGTTTGGAACTGGCGCAGGTGCTGCGCTTGGGCCAGGCGTTGGTGTTGAGGTTGGGGTGAAAACCTCAAGGTTTGCACCGATTTTGATGCCATCGTTAAAACTGAAGTTCACTGGCACGGCATCGGTGTTGTTGCCGTTGCTATTGGTGCCGCTGGTGACCGCAAAAACAATCGCTGTTGCAATTCCAAGAATCACAGCACCGAGACCTACCTGGATGCCCAATTTCTTGCGGCGAGCGCCCTTTTGCTGCTGTTCGCGCACCTCGCGAGCCTTTGCTCGTGCGATTTCACGCTGCTCTGAGCGGGTTGGCTTGTTCTGGTTTGATGTCATGAATTCCTCGATGTTATAAAACCGACGCCTTAGTCAGGCACATGAATAGTTTAGATGAGGCGGGGCTGGTGGGATAATGGAACTACCTGTTGGCACCGCTGGCAGGGTTTCTATCACAATGGATCGTCCGGCACGTACCTGCCGGTGAAGGAATAAAGAAAATGGCATCAGTAACATTCGATAACGCCACTCGCCTGTACCCAGGCGGCGTGCGCCCAGCTGTTGACAAGATCAACCTAGAAATCAAGGACGGCGAGTTCTTGGTCTTGGTTGGCCCATCAGGCTGTGGAAAGTCAACCACCCTGCGTATGCTTGCAGGCCTTGAAGAGGTTAACGCCGGTCACATTCGCATTGGCGACCGCGACGTAACCGACACCCCGCCAAAAGACCGCGACATCGCAATGGTCTTCCAGAACTATGCTCTTTACCCACACATGACCGTGGCCGAGAACATGGGCTTCGCTCTAAAGATCGCCGGCGTTAGCAAAGAAGAGCGCGCGGCTCGCGTTCTAGAGGCTGCCAAGCTTCTTGACCTAGAGCCATACCTAGCTCGCAAGCCAAAGGCCCTTTCGGGTGGTCAGCGTCAGCGTGTAGCAATGGGTCGTGCAATCGTTCGTAAGCCTCAGGTGTTCCTAATGGACGAGCCTCTATCGAACCTTGACGCCAAACTTCGCGTTCAGACTCGCACCCAGATTGCATCTCTTCAGCGCCGCCTCGGTGTAACCACCGTTTACGTGACCCACGACCAGGTTGAAGCTATGACCATGGGTGACCGCGTTGCAGTTCTAAAGGATGGCGTTCTTCAGCAGGTCGCTACCCCTCGTGAACTTTACGAAACCCCACAGAACGTATTCGTTGCTGGCTTCATCGGCTCACCAGCCATGAACCTAGTTCAGCTTCCAATCGTTGACGGTGGAGTTCAGTTCGGAACCGTAGTTCTTCCAATCGATCGTGCGATCCTTTCGAAGACCAACGCAAAGACCATCACCGTGGGTATCCGCCCAGAGAACCTAACCGTATCGAACGGCGAAGGCATTGCAGTTGATGTCGACGTGATCGAAGAGCTTGGCGCAGACGGCTTCCTTTACGGCCACACCAACATCGATGGTGCAGACCAAGATGTAGTGTCACGCGTTGACGGTCGCGTTCACCCACATGCAGGCGACAAGGTCTTCTTGAAGCCTGAGGGTGGCATCGTTCACTTGTTCGACGTAGAGTCGGGCGAGCGCCTCAACTAGTGAACTCACTAGACATTACGGCTGCCACGGTAGAGCCAGCACTGCTGGATCTACCGTGGCATTTGCCTTTAGAAGACTGGCCGAGTGAAAACATCGCCGCTCTGCCAAAGGGCTTGAGTCGCCACACAGTTAGATTCGCCCACCTAAACGACCACGTTGTGGCAATCAAAGAAACATTGCCCGAACTTGCTAAGCGCGAATACGACATGCTCAAGCAATTGCTGAAGCTCGATGTGCCATGCGTAGAACCATTTGCCATCATCAATGGGCGCGAAACCTCAGCCGGCGAAGAGTTGCTGTCGGTTCTGGTTACTCGCCACCTCAAGTTTTCACTGCCCTATCGCGCCATGTGGTCGCAGGGCCTGCGTCCAGAGACAGCCACTCGCCTTGTAGACGCACTGGCGCTTTTGCTTGCTCGCCTGCACATTGCAGGCTTCTTTTGGGGCGATGTTTCGCTTTCTAACACTCTTTTTCGCCGCGATGCGGGCGCCTTTGCGGCATACCTGGTTGATGCTGAAACTGGCCACCTGTATGACTCGGGGCTTTCGAACGGACAGCGCGAGAATGACCTTGAAATTGCGCGCGTCAACATTGCCGGCGAACTAATGGACCTGATTGCCAGCGGCCACGCCGCCCCGGGGGTTGATGCCCTAGCAACCAGCGAACGAATTGTGGCCAAGTATCGCGAACTTTGGACCGAACTGACCGGCTCCGAAACCTTTGAGGCAGCCGACCGCTGGAAAATCAACCGACGCGTAGACCGCCTGAACGAACTTGGCTTTGACATCGAAGAATTGGCAATCAAGACCGATGCCTCTGGCACGAAGGTCAAAATTCAGCCGAAGGTAGTCGATGCCGGACACCACACCCGCAGGCTGATGCGCTTGACTGGCCTAGATGTTGAAGAGAACCAGGCGCGTCGACTGCTGAATGACCTTGACCAGTATCGAGTAGAACACCCGAGACCCGGTGCCGACGAAGAGGTGCTCGCTCACGAATGGCTCAGTCGCGCCTTTGAACCGGTTATTACATCGATTCCTCGCAATTTGAGTGGTCGACTAGAACCGGCAGAGATCTACCACCAGGTGCTCGAACACCGCTGGTACATGTCTGAAAACCAAAACCGCGATGTTCCCTTGGATGAGGCGGTGCACTCATACATTGACAACGTGCTGGTGAATCGACGGGATGAAGAGGCCTACCTATCACCGTCAACCGAGGCAATTACTCTGCCAAACGCCGTTCCATCGGGCACTATCGTGGTGGCCGAAGACGACGACGAGATTGACTGGCGAGATCTCGTCTAAGCAATTTAAGAAGAATGCCCCAGACCACCGGTCTGGGGCATTCGACGTTTGAACCTAGCGCTTTAGAGCAGCTCGACGCTTCGATACCTCATACAAGGTGACCGACGCAGCGATGCCTGCGTTTAGCGATTCTGTGTCGCGAGCGATTGGAATCGAAAGCACCGCGTCGCAGTTTTCGGTCACCAAACGTGAAAGACCCTTGCCCTCAGAGCCAACCACCAAAAGCAGCGGCTCGGTTGAAAGCTCAAAATTAGGCAAGCTCATGTCACCGCCGCCATCTAGACCAACCACAAAAACCCCGCGCTTCTTGAACTCTTTCAAGGTTGCGTTCAAGTTGGCTGCGAGTGCCACTGGAACACGTGCAGCCGCGCCAGCCGAGGTCTTCCAGGCTGAAGCGGTCACACCGGTCGAGCGACGCTGAGGCAAGATAACGCCCTGGCCACCAAATGCAGCAACCGAGCGAATGATTGCACCCAGGTTGCGAGGGTCGGTGATTCCATCGAGAGCCACAAACAAAGGCTTCTGGCCGCGTGCCAAGACAAGGTCAAGCAGTTCCATCGGGTGCTGGTACTTGTATGGCGGAACCTGCAATGCGATGCCCTGGTGAACCGAGTCGAAACCGGTCATGCGGTCCATCTCTGGACGGGTGATTTCATTTACTGCGATTCCTCGAGAACCGGCAATCTTGATGGCCTCTTTAACGCGCTCATCCATCTCGATTCGAGACGCAATAAAAAGTGCCGTAGCCGGAACCTTTGAGCGAAGAGCTTCAACAACCGAGTTGCGACCTGACAAAACCTCAGACGCGTCTGCTGCCTTGGCCACGCGCTGACCCGATCGAGCTGCGGCACCGCCAGAACCTGCAGTGCGAGCAGCAGGTGCCAAGAATTCGCCACGGCGAACTGTAACTGCCCCGGTGGCCTGCTTGTGCTTTTCGGCGGCAGCCTTGGCCTTATAAGCCTTGTGATACGGGCGGTCTTCAGCCTTAGGGGTTGGGCCGCGGCCTTCTAGGGCCTGCTTGCCGTTGCCACCGGTGCCGACACGACCACCCTTTTTGTTCTTTGCCGCTCCTGGGCGACCTGGTTTTCCTGCCATTAGCTGACACTCCAATGCGTTGAATCGGCGGCGTCTTCAAGAGTGACACCCGCTGCCTTTAGTTGGTCTCTGATCGCGTCAGAACGCGCAAAGTCTTTAGCCGCGCGCGCTGCGTTGCGCTCGGCGATTAGGCCTTGAATCAACTGATCCAAAGCGGTTTCGTGGGTCGAACCGGCTGCAGCTGAATCCGATGGCTCAATACCAAGCGCAGCCAACATGGCTCGAACAGCATCTGCCGATTTTGAAACCTCGGATGCGTTGCCCGCGTCGATTGCGGTATTGCCATCTCGCACCGTGTCGTGAAGCACACCCAAAGCTGCAGGAATCGCAAGGTCTTCATCCATTGCCTTAATAAAAGCGGCCGGAAGAGCGTCGATGATTGCAACCTTGAGAGCGGCGGCTGCACCCGCGCGCTCGGCACGTGCCAAGAAAGTTTCGATGCGACCGAGTGCCACGGCGGCCTCTTCGAGAACGCCCTCGTGATAATCGAGAACCGAACGGTAGTGGGCCGAGCCAAGGTAGTAGCGAACCACAGAAGGTTTAGCCGAAGCCAAAAGATCGGCGGCAAAAATTGAATTGCCGAGTGATTTCGACATCTTTTGACCGGCAACATTCACCAGGCCGTTGTGCAACCAGTAGTTGGCGAACTCGTCGCCGGCCGCGGTCGATTGGGCCAACTCGTTTTCGTGATGCGGGAACCGAAGGTCTAAGCCGCCACCGTGAATATCGAATTTGGAGCCCAGATATTTAGTCGACATCGCCGAGCACTCGATGTGCCAACCTGGGCGACCAAGGCCAAAAGGTGTGTTCCAGGCCGCTGACTCCGCATCGCCGGGCTTGTGGGCCTTCCAGAGGGCAAAGTCGTGCGGTGCGCGCTTGCCGCGGCTCTCGGCATCGGTGTCGTCGGCCATGTCGTCGATGCGTTGGTTGGTGAGGGCACCATATTCGGCCCATTTGCCGGCGGCAAAATACACATTCGCCGAACCATCATCGGCTTGGTATGCGTAACCGCGCTGGATCAGCCTCTCAATAAGCGCGATCATCTCTGGAATCGCACCCGTGGCGCGGGGCTCGTAGGTTGGCGCGGAAATGCCAATGGCCGAATAAACCTTGTTGAACTCTTGCTCAAAACGATAGGCAAGTGCCCACCACTGCTCGCCGGTTGACTTGGCGTTTTCAAGAACCTTGTCATCGATGTCGGTGACATTGCGCACCAGAGTAACCTTTAGACCTTTGATTTCTAGCCAACGCCGAAGTTGGTCATAAACCAGTGCAGAGCGGAGATGACCAACGTGCGGCAAGCCCTGAACGGTTGGGCCACAAAGATAAATGCCCACCTGGCCCGCGACGATAGGTTCGAATGGTCGCATCCTCTGCGATTTCGAATCAAATAGGCTAAGGGTCACTTTGCCAGCCTATCGCCAGAGACCTTGAAGGCCTTTGATTCAGCAATCAACGCAGTTGCCACGGCTGCCACGCCTTCGGTGTTTCCGAGAAACCCTAGACCGTCAGTTGTGGTGGCCGAGAGGGTGACCGGAGCACCAATAATTGAAGTTAAAGCTTGTTCAACGGCGGCTCTGTGCGGTGCCACCTTTGGTCGGTTGCCGATGATTTGAACTGAGATGTTCTGAACCGCATATCCGGCATCGTGCAGAAGGTCGAGAGCACCCTCGATGAAAACCTTGCCGTTTGCTCCGGCGAATTCAGGTCGGTCAACGCCAAAGTTTGAGCCAATGTCGCCCAGCCCGGCGGCAGACAACATGGCATCAACGATTGCGTGGCTAACCGCATCGCCGTCGCTGTGGCCATCGAGCCCGCGTTCGCCCGGCCAAATCACTGTGCCGAGGTAAAGCGGTTTGGTCGAGTCTTCGGTAAAGCGATGAACATCGGTGCCGATGCCAGAGCGGTAGTGCCCTCCAAAGCGCATCTCTGCAGCTGCAAGGTCTTCGGGTGTGGTCACCTTGAACGCCTGGTCGTGCCCATCGACGGCACGAACCTCGTGGCCAGCCGCCTGCATCAAAGCTGCATCATCCGTGAATTCTTGACTGGCCTGAGCATAGGCCTCGACTAAATTGCTCGCCACAAAACCCTGAGGGGTTTGAGCGGCACGAAGAACATTGCGATCGATGGTCTCGCGCACCACCTCGCCTTCGATGCGCTTGATGGTGTCAGCGATTTTCATGACCGGCACGGTTGAAAGGCCGGTTTGGCGAACCGCAGCAGCAACCCTAGAAAACACGGATGTCGGCGTCATGGCGCGCGCGGCATCGTGAACCAAAACTAATTTTGCTTGACTAGTCAAAACGGCGAGGGCGTTAGTAATTGAGGCCTGCCGAGTATCGCCACCGATAACGACGTCGACCTGAACGTCTCGATCGGTCAACAGTTCGTGAGCCGCCTCGGTGGCCTCGGTTAGGTGCGATTCGGGAACGGCAATAATCAGCTGCGCCAAATCAGGCAGAGCTGAGATTGATTCGATTGCGTGCGATAGCAGCGGCTTGCCGACTAGGTCGACGAAGGCCTTTGGTTTGCCAGCGCCTAAGCGCTCACCACGACCTGCGGCCACAACCACTACCGCGATGTCGCGATTGGTCATGCCTTGGCCTGCCTGCTAAGAAGCTAGAACTTCGTCGAGAGTTGCAGAGGCCTTGTCTTCATCAACCTTGCGAGCAAGAGCAAGCTCTGAAACAAGAATCTGACGGGCCTTGGCAAGCATGCGCTTTTCACCGGCTGAAAGACCGCGGTCTTGGTCGCGGCGCCATAGGTCGCGAACGACCTCTGAAACCTTTACAACATCGCCCGAGGCCAGCTTTTCGAGATTTGCCTTGTAGCGACGAGACCAGTTGGTTGGCTCTTCGGTGAATTCTGCACGAAGAACCGAGAACACCTGCTCGACGCCCTTTTTGTCGATGACGTCGCGAACGCCGACCATTTCGACGTTTTCGGCTGGAACCCAGATGGTCAAATCGCCCTGGGCGACTTTGAGCTGTAGGTAAAGCTTGGTTTCACCACGAATGGTGCGGTCAGCGACCTCGATAATTTGTGCTGCACCGTGGTGCGGGTATACGACTGTTTCGCCGACTTCAAACTTCATGTGGGTGATTCCCTTCAGAAAGACCAATTTTACCACAGGAACGCCTTTATCTAAAGGAGTAAACTGGAGGGGACGAAAAACGCTTCTCAGGAGGAACATTGATTATCCGTAAGATTGCCGCAGTAGGCATTGCCGCTTCTCTTTTGCTTGGCACATCGGCCTGCGGATTCATGAGCCCAACTGCGTCACTTGAGGTTTACGCGCCGAGCGATGGCGCTCAAATTGACCTAGAGAACGTCAAGGTTCGCAACTTCATCTACCTAACTGGCGGCAATGGCAGCGAAGCGCTGTTTGGTTCAATCGTGAACTCGGGCATGGAGTCGACCACCTTCAAGATTCAGTACACCGAAGAAGCAAGCAGCGAAAAGCGCGAGGTAGCATTCAACCTTCTTCCAGGCCAGAAGCTTGACCTTGGCTACAACGGCAACTCAGCTCTGGTTATCGACCTAGCCGGCACTCCGGGCAAGATCGCCAACATCTTCGTCATCGAGGGCAACGGAACTGGCAAAGAGATCCGGGTTCCAATCCTTGATGGCACCCTGGCAGAGTACAAAGAAATCTTCGCCACTCTTCCTGGCGTTGTAACTAGCACCGAGCCGTCTGCAGAGCCAACCGAGCCTGCTGCCGAAGAAGAGTCAAACCACTAAGTTTCAAACAAAAAACGGGTTCCCACTGGGGACCCGTTTTTTGTTGAACCGACTAACGCTTTGGCCGGAACTCGTCTAGACCTCGAATTTATAGCCGAGGCCTCGAACTGTGAGCAGATGAACAGGGCGTGCCGGGTCATCCTCAATCTTCGAGCGGATGCGCTTTACGTGCACATCTAAAGTCTTGGTGTCACCGAAGTAGTTTGGCCCCCAAACACGATCGATGATTTGCCCGCGGGTAAGAACGCGGTTGATGTTCTCCATAAGCAACTCGAGTAGCTCAAATTCCTTGAGTGGCATCGCGACCTTAGCGCCGTGAACCGTTACCACATGGCGTTCGCTATCGAGGCGAACAGGACCCGCCTCGATGATGCCGTCAGCGGCAACTACCGGGGTCGGGTCGGCTAGTCGGCGCAGAATGGCCTTCATGCGCGCCAAAAGCTCGCGGGTTGAATAAGGTTTGGTTACGTAATCGTCGGCGCCAAGTTCTAGGCCAACAACCTTGTCGATTTCAGAATCTTTAGCGGTCAACATGATGATTGGAACCGCCGAGTGTTGACGAATCTGACGACAGACCTCATTGCCACTTACTCCCGGCAACATCAGGTCGAGCAAGATCAAGTCGGCACCAATCGATGCGAACTTGTCTAGAGCCTGGTTACCGTCTTCGGCTTCAATTACCTCGTAGCCCTCTTTCTGCAAAAGGTAAACCAGCGGCTCGCGAAGAGACTGCTCGTCTTCAACGACTAAAACTTTTGTCATTCGTCATCCTTGCTCTTGGTTAGGTTCTGTTTGGCAACCGGCACCCTAAAAGTGAAAGTTGAGCCAACACCCGGCTGCGAAAAGAGTTGCACTTCGCCGCGGTGTTTTAGTGCCACGTGCTTGACGATCGCTAGGCCTAAACCGGTTCCTCCGGTTTGCCGAGATCGCGATGGGTCGGCTCTATAGAAGCGTTCAAAGATGCGATCTTGATGTTCTGGAGCAATACCAACACCGCTGTCGGCAATCGCAACGGCGGCGATTCCATGCTTCTGACGCAACCCGATGCCAACGTGGCTGCCTTCATCTGAATACAAAATCGCATTTTCGACCAGGTTTTTGATCGCGGTCACTAAGAGCTCTCGGTCACCAATCACCTCGATTGCAGGCTTGGTGTCAACCTTTACTTTCACCTTGCGCTGCGCTGCCAGCACTTGGTTTCGATCAACGGCCTCTTCAACCACCGATGCCATATCAACGATTTGGCCGTTTCGATCAATCTCAGTTCCTTGCAGGCGACTCAGTTCGATGATGTCTTGAACCAGGTTGGCCAAACGCCCCGCTTCGCGGTGTAGGTCGGTAGAGAACTTCTTGGTGACTTCAGGATCTTCGATCGAATCCATGAGCGCTTCAGACAGCAGGCTGATGGCTCCAATCGGGGTTTTAAGTTCGTGCGAGATGTTTGCGATGAAGTCGCGACGGGTGTCGTCGAGCCTCTTTGATTCGGTAAGGTCTTCGATTGCCATTAGCACCTTGCCATCATTTAGCAAACCGGCACGCACGTTTACATACAACTTCTCACCAGTGAGCCCAACTGAGATCTCGAGTTGCCCAGAACTTGCCTCGCCTTTCTTGCGAGTTTTTTTCGCAATTTGCAGCAATTCTGGCTGAGTAAGCACAGCATCTTGCTTGAATCCAAGGGCTACAGCGGTTTCGGTTGCGCTCGTGATTGTGTTGACACCATCGAGCAAAATCGCTGGCGTTGAAAGCACTTCAAGCGTGTCGGCAACAGTGTCTTGACTCGTCGCGGCCTCGAGTTCTTCGGCTAAGTCTTGTCGATAGGCACGACCGACCAAGAGCCCAACCAGAACGCCAACCGAAATGCCAGCAATGGCGATCAAGGTATTGGCTAGAAACTCGTTCACATTATTAACAGTAGGTTATGCCGGCGGGCGACAATCATTTTGTGACCCCGTAGCGCCCTTTATTTTCGGGGCGTTCAACGAATATTTGTCGTTTGTTTACCTTTGGCTGAAAAGGTGTTCAAGAACGCTACGAAAGGCATAACCATGCGCGAGGTTTTTCAGAGTCAGCTGCACGAGGTTCAGACCCGTCTAGTTGAAATCGCCGAAGATGCGACCAAGATCATCGAAAAGGCTTCGAAGGCATTCAATACCTCAGATGTTGCCCTGGCCGATGAAGCAATTGCAATCGCTGACCAGGCCGGAGAAAAGGCCTTGGCACTAGACGAACTTGTCATTCGCATTCTCGCGCGCCAATCTCCAGTCGCTCGTGATCTCAGAATTCTAGTTTCGGCACTTCGCATCTCGGCTTCGCTCGAGCGCATGGGTGCGCTGGCCGGCCACATTGCCGCGATCGCTCGTTACCGCTTTCCAGGCTCGGCCGTTCCGGCTTCGCTAAAAGCAACCTTCGAAGAAATGGGTCAGCTTGACATCGAGCTTGCCCGCAAGGTGACCAAGCTTCTTGCCAACACCGACGTCGACTTTGCTCGCGAAATTCAGGCACAGGATGAACGCGTAGACGCCCTACACCGCCACGTATTCGATGTTGTTTTGGCCGATGACTGGAAGGAGAACGCGATGTTTACCGTTGACGTGACTCTGGCCAGCCGCTACCACGAGCGCTTTGCAGATCACGTTGTCGACATTTCGAGCAAGGTCAGCTACCTAACCACCGGCGCCTGGCACGAGACCGAATAATTTTTCTTCGCCAAAAATGAAACCCCTCCGGCCCGATGCCGAAGGGGTTTCATTTTTAGTTTCTACTTCTTAGCGCCTTGAGCAGCAACCGCTGCAGCACCAGCGGCGGCGGCCTCTGGGTCAAGATACTCGCCTCCGGCAACGACCGGCTTGAAGTTTTCATCCAGGTGGTAGACCAA
This sequence comes from Actinomycetota bacterium, assembly GCA_041180145.1. Taxonomy (GTDB): domain Bacteria; phylum Actinomycetota; class Actinomycetes; order Actinomycetales; family Microbacteriaceae; genus Rhodoluna. Next base: position 11,248 of record JBEGSA010000008.1, read on the forward strand.
TGGAATTCCGGTTGGAATGTTTAGCTCAGCGATGTCCTCGTCTGAGATTCCATCGAGGTGCTTTACCAAAGCGCGAAGCGAATTGCCGTGAGCCGTAACCAAAACGGTCTTTCCGCTCTTCAGTGCCGGCTGAATGTCTGAAAGCCAGAATGGCAGCATGCGGGCTAGCACATCCTTGAGGCATTCGGTCTTTGGAACATCGCTACCGAGGTCGGCGTAGCGCTCATCGTGAGCCTGTGAGTACTGGTCGGCGTCATCGATTGGCGGTGGCGGAACGTCAAAGCTGCGACGCCAAGTCTGGAACATTTCCGGACCATACTCTGCAAGAGTCTGAGCCTTGTCCTTGCCTTGAAGAGCACCATAGTGACGCTCGTTTAGGCGCCAGTCGCGCTGAACGTCGATCCAGCTGCGCTCGGCAGCGTTTAGCGCAATGTGGGCAGTGTTGATTGCACGCTTTAGGCGCGAGGTAAAAAGTAGGTCAGGCTTCAAACCAGACTCGGCAAGCAACTCGCCGGCACGCTTGGCTTCGGCGCGGCCCTGGTCGCTCAGGTCAACATCTACCCAGCCGGTGAACAAGTTTTCTTGGTTCCACACCGAGTTGCCGTGGCGCAGAAGAATAAGGGTGTACTTAGCAGTCATGCCCTCAAGTTTAGCGGTCGGCTATCTTTGAATGCGTGGCAACAAAGAAGCCGGTAGGCACAATCACTCGCGGAACAACCAACCCAAATCGGTTGCGTCGCGTCGACCGCTTCATAGCCAACCAACCAGTGCTTCGCCAGTCAAAGAAACCAATTGTTGTCGACTTAGGATTCGGCGCGAGCCCCATTACCGCGGTTGAGCTGCTAGCCAGACTGACCAAGGTAAACCCAAATACCCACGTTGTTGGCATCGAGATTGATCGAGAACGAGTTGACCGCGGCCTAGCCGTAGCCCACGAGCACCTGCACTTCACTCACGGAGGCTTTGAGGTTCCGTTGCCAGCTCAGGTTGGCAGCGAGGCGACCATCATTAGGGCATTCAATGTTCTTCGCCAATACAACGAAGCCGAAGTCGCCGAAGCCTGGGCTCGCATGCTCGACCGTCTCAGCCCCGAGGGCCTGCTAATCGAAGGCACCTGTGACGAAATTGGTCGCCTATCAACCTGGATAACCCTAGATAAAACCGGCCCAAAGACCCTGAGCATTTCACTCCGTTTGAGTGGGCTTGATTTGCCGAGCAAGGTTGCCGAGCGCCTCCCCAAAGCACTGATTCATCACAATACCGACGGCGAGCGCATCCATGAATTTTTAGTTGCCTTGGATGCGGCCTGGCGAAATAATGCGGCATTAGGCACTTTTGGGGCTGCGCAGAGATGGGTTGCTTGCTGCAAAGAACTATTGGCCGCCGGTTGGCCACTTGTTGGTGACAAAAAACGTTGGCGCTTGGGCGAACTCACGATTGACTGGCAGGCCGTTAGGCCCGACTAAATTGTTGGCAGTTCGGCCCTAGCTTCGTCTTCGGTCATGCCCGATGCGCAAAGCAGATCAACCAGCAGCGGGCGTAGCAGCAGGAGCACGCTGGCCTCTCGAATTTGATCGGCAATGCCAAACCGCTTTGGATCTAGCTGGTGCATAACCTCAGTCAGAAGCGCCTCTGCCTCGTGAAGAACCTCAGGTTCTTCGAGCCCACGGGCCAAAAGCGAAACCCCATCAGAAATCTGCTCAAAAAGGTCGGCTAAGTATGGCCTAGGCACGCCATCGGCAACCAAAAAATCGACACGGCGAACAACGACGCGAAGGTTTCTCGTGGCTAGGTCCATGCCGCGCATCAGGCGCACCTGACCAGACAACTCATCGCGGTACTTGCGCAAGAACGGAGAGATACGAGCGATTGCGATTGCGCTGTCAAGCGAAAGGCGCCAGTTGTCTACTAAGGGCTGCGACTTACGAACACGAACAAGAGCCTCATCGACAACGGTTACGTCTACGTTCCTTACCGCTATTTTCAGGGCACTAAGCGAGTCGAGAAAAATGGCAAAAAGCTTGTTGGCATCTTTGATCGCCAGACCTCGAGGGTCGCGGGGAATCAAAGCCGTAAACAAAAGCGCTGTGGCGCCACCGATCAGACCGTCGAGGCTGCGAATGAAAACACCACCCTCTGGTGCCGGCATTATGTAAACCAACATTGCCTGAATGCCAACCGTTAGGGCAAAAGCCGCAGAACCGGTGATGAAACGAGCAGCGACAAGGGCGATTAGCAGCACCAAAGACATTTGCCAAACGCCTTGCCCGAGAGCCATCAAAAGCAGTTCGCTCAGGACAATACCAACCACCATGCCGAATGCGGTCTCGACAATTCTGCGTGGTCTCGCATCGCGCGTGAAACCAAGCGATGCAATGGTGACAGTCACCGCAAAGATTGGATTCGAGTGCCCCAGCACAAAGTATGCAAACGAAAATGCTGCGGTTGCCCCCAGCACGATTTGAATAATCGGGGGGATCGACTCGATGACCCGCTGAGTCGAACCGCGCAGAGTCCAGTGCAACTTTGGCGTGTGTAACTTCACTAGTGACGCCCACCCATCAAAAGGTTTCGCTTGGGCAGGTCGGCCGCCTTGCCAGCGCTCTGCGGCACGATTACCTCTTGAGTGGCGGCTATTTCGCCGTGGTTGCCACGAACCACAAGCTGGGCATCCTCGGGTGTTGAACGACTTAGCAGTGCGAGCGCAATTGGCCCCATCTCGTAATGCTGGCCGGCTGTGGTGATTTTGCCGCGAACCACATCAGAGCCTGAAACAAACACCTCATCGCCAACTTCGGGCAGGTCGTGCCCCGAGCCATCAAGGTGCAAAAAGGTTAACCTGCGCGGCGGGTGCCCCAAGTTATGCACTTTAGCTACGGTTTCTTGGCCCCGGTAACAGCCCTTTGAAAGGTGAACCGCGGTTGACAACCAGTCGAGTTCGTGAGGAAGAGAACGATCATCCACCTCGTTTGATATTCGTGGTCGATGAGCCTCAACTCTCAAGGCTTCGAGAGCCATCAATCCGGCTTTATCAGCCGAAGCGACAACCGATTCGACATCATCAACCGCAACTAGAGATTCACTTAGCGGCCACCTAGCGGGTCGAGCCATCGAATACCGTGCACCGCCCGAAACCACGCCGGGCCAAGGGTCAGACCAAGTGAGTGAGACGCCGTTTGACTCGGCAACCTTAGGTACGGCGCATCCGAGCGAAGCGAACACAGCGAAGTCAGTCGAACGATCGATGACCTCAACTCGCATTCTAAAAACCATCTTGCCCAACCAAGCAAGCAAAGCCTCGCGTTTATCTGCTTCAACTACCAACCAAGTTGACTGACCGTCGTCGATGAGGTGAATGGCTTGTTCGATGTGCCCGTTTGGGTCGAGCAAAAGAGCCTCGGAGCTTTGGCCAGGTGTGAGGTTTTTGATGTTTTGACTAAGCAGAGAGTGCAGCCAGTCGAGTCGATCAATGCCTAAAACTTGGATAACTCCGCGCTCACCCAAGAAAACCAGAGCGGTGCCTTCAACGAGTTTGCGCTGCTCAACCAGGGGGTTGCCGAAGTGCTCGCTTGCGGCGATCAATGTTTACTCCACTCGTTCAAGGCGCGCTGATGCATGAGGAATCAACTCGCCACCGGGCAAAGCTATTTCCCAAACCCATAAAAGTGCACCTTCGACCAGGCCATAAAGCCTGGTTGAGTGACGGTAGGTTTTTGCGCCCTCAAAGGCAACGCCCTTGGCCGATGCTAAATCGATTCGGGCGCCCTTGATTTTGCCGTTGTAAAGCTCTGCAACGCCGCCCGGGTGAAGGGTCGAAACGCTGATGTCGAAACCGCCCTCTTTATTGCGCAGTTTCTCAAGGTCTTCGTGAGTCTTAAGCAAAGGCTCGCCGTTACCCAAAATAAATCCTGGGCCGTGGTCAGCATCTTGAGCCGGTCGCGATAAACGCCAGTAACCGATTTCGCTCGGAAGCGCCGTTGAGTCATCGCCAATTAGCTCGGCGCTTGAAACGTATGTGAGGGCGTTTGAACCATCGTGGTCGAATTCGACTCGTTGCTTAAATTCGCGTTCAAGCGGGAGTTCGTCTTCGGGGTTCACTCGGTAACTTATGACTCCGGTGCCTTCCCACTTACCTACAAGAAAGGCAAACGGGGTTAACTCCAGTGGCAAACCCTCTGGAAGAACGAACAACTATTTCTGACCCTTGAACAGCTTGTAGAGCACGAGAGCCGAAACGCCGGCAATCGCCAAAGAAGCCAAGACAAGTAGCCCAGTAAAGAAGATTTCTAGCGCTAGCAACATGGTAAAAGTCTAACCTCTCCAGAAAAGGTAAGCGGTAGCGATTGCCAAAATCAGATAGCTTCCGCCCCCAACGTAGACCAAACGACGAACGAAACCTTCGGCCTGCGCCCTAAAGAGTTGAATCATCGAAACCAAAGCCACCGATCCAGCCAGAATGGCACCGAAGGCCACCTCGACGTGTTCGTTCTCGTCGGTGTTCAACACCAGAGCGATTGTGATTACGGCAACAGTCACCCAGATGGCAATAATCTCAGCCCAATGATTCTTCACCCTCTAATCATGCCTTAACGCTTTGTTCATCTGGGTCTAGACTTGTGGCAAGCGATTTGGAGAGAGAAATGGCTCAACTTTTGGTTTTGACGGCATTTGCCGAAACCGAAGTTCTGCCTGCGCTCGGATTCTTGAGTCACCGCGTGCGCAAAATTGCCGCAGAACCGGCAAGCCTAGTTAATGCACCCGGCCACGACCTTATTTTCTTGGATGCCCGCCGCGATTTGGCAGGGGCCAAGGCACTTTCAAAAATTCTTATCACCACCGGAACCTCGGCGCCAATCATCCTGGTTGTCTCTGAGGGCGGCCTTGCGGCAATCTCGAACGAGTGGGGCGCAACCGACATCATTCTCGATGGCGCAGGCCCGGGCGAAATCGATGCGCGCATACGTTTGGCTATCAGTCGCGCCACCACTGTCGAAAAAGACGACCGCATTCACGCATCTGGTGTGGTCATCGATGAAAACAGCTATTCGGCTAAAGTTCACGGCAAACCACTTGACCTGACCTACAAAGAATTTGAACTTCTTCGATTCTTGGCCCAGCACCCGGGGCGAGTTTTCACCCGCGAACAATTGCTGAGCGAAGTGTGGGGCTATGACTACTTTGGTGGCACTAGAACCGTTGACGTGCACATTCGCCGCCTTCGCGCAAAGCTTGGAGACCTTGAGTCGCTGATCGGCACAGTGCGCAACGTGGGCTATCGATTTAACATCGAAGACCAAAACGAATTGGCTGATTCTCTATAAAGCGTTTACCCGCTAGCAACACTGGCGTGGCAAGATTGCTCTATGTCTTCTGAAGAAACAATGGCGATTTCGCTGCCCGACTTTGGCACCGAATTTCCAGCTGATCGCTACCTCGACCGAGAGCTGAGCTGGCTTGCATTCAATCAGCGAGTGCTGGAGCTTGCCGAAGACCCAAATCTTTATCTGCTCGAACGAGTCAATTTTCTGGCCATCTTCGCCTCGAACCTAGACGAATTTTTCATGGTTAGAGTTGCTGGCCTCAAGCGCAGAATTGCCACCGGGCTTGCGGTAACTTCAAGCTCCGGACTCTCTCCGCAAGAAGTGCTTAGTGAAATTAGCCGCGAGGGGCACCGCCTGCAAGAGCGTCACGCTGCACTTTTCATCGACGACATTAAGCCGAGAATGAAGGATGCCGGAATTCGAATAGTTCGATGGTCGGCACTCGAAGATTCTGAGAAATCGGCCCTGCACGACTATTTCCAAAACCAGATTTTCCCGGTACTAACCCCGCTAGCGGTCGACCCGGCCCACCCGTTTCCTTACATTTCTGGCCTTTCGCTCAACCTCGCCGTGGTGGTTCGAAACAATGAAACCGGCAAAGAGCACTTTGCTCGAGTAAAAGTGCCGCCGCTCTTGCCTCGCTTTGTTCGCATCCCTGGCAACACTGGAATAGCCGATGCTCGCTTCGTGCCGCTCGAGGACATCATCGGGGAATTCTTGGGACTACTCTTTCCAGGCATGCAGGTGTTGCAGCATCACACTTTCAGAGTCACTCGAAATGAAGACCTCGAGGTTGACGAAGATGAAGGCGAGAACCTCTTGCTCGCCCTCGAAAAAGAATTATTGCGCCGCCGTTTTGGCCCTCCGGTGCGACTAGAGGTGGCCAACGATATTAATCCCGAGGTGCTTGAGCTGCTGATTCGCGAGCTAGACATTTCAGACGAAGATGTTTACCACCTGCCTTCGCCCCTCGACCTAACTGGTTTGTTCGAAATCGCATCGCTGAAGCGCCCTGATCTGCACTACCCCCCGCATCAGGTGATCACAAACCGCTTTTTGAAGCCGGTTGAAGACAAAGATGTAAGCATTTTTTCTGCTCTGCGGCAACGCGATATTCTGCTTCACCACCCTTACGAGTCTTTCTCGACCTCAGTGCAAGCGTTTGTTGAACAGGCTGCCGCTGACCCCAAGGTTTTGGCAATCAAACAAACTCTTTATCGCACATCTGGAAACTCTCCGATTGTTGATGCCCTGATTGCTGCAGCCGAAGCGGGCAAGCAGGTGCTTGCCTTGGTCGAAATTAAGGCGCGCTTTGACGAACAAAACAACATCGCTTGGGCTCGCAAACTTGAGCAAGCAGGTGTTCACGTGGTTTATGGCATCGTTGGGCTCAAAACACACTGCAAACTTGCGCTGGTGATTCGACAAGAAGGCAACCAGCTTCGCCGCTATTGCCACATTGGCACCGGCAACTACAACCCCAAGACGGCCAGATTCTACGAAGACTATGGTTTGTTGACGGCACGAGAATCTGTTGGCGAAGACCTGACCAAGCTTTTCAACCAGCTTTCCGGCTATGCGCCAGAAGCCGAATTTAAGTCACTGCTGGTTTCTCCCAACGGCGTTCGAGACGGGTTGGTTGAACGCATTGATCGAGAAATCGCTCACAAGGCCGCGGGCAAACCGGCCAAAGTTTTTGTGAAGGTCAATTCGCTGGTTGACGAACAGATTATTGACGCGCTTTACAAGGCATCTTGTGCAGGCGTCGAAGTCGACATCCTGGTTCGCGGTATGTGCGCGCTAAAGCCCGGGGTTAAGGGCCTTAGCGAGAACATCCGCGTTCGATCGGTTCTTGGTCGCTATCTCGAGCATTCTCGAGTTTTTGGGTTCCTGGGCGGTGGCGATCCAGCTATTTTCATCGGCTCGGCCGACATGATGCACCGAAACCTCGACCGTCGCGTTGAAGCCCTGGTGCGCATTTCGCAGCCCGACCACATCCGTGAATTATTTGGTCTTTTCGAATTGGCTATGGATGACGGCTCGGCGTCTTGGCACCTGGGCGCCGATGGCAAGTGGAGTCGACACCAATACGGCGAAAACGGGCAACCACTTGTCGATATTCAAGACAGGATCATGAAAGACGTTTATGCCAAGCGAGGTTCGCGTAACGCATGACCATTTATGCCGCCGGAGCACTGCTTTGGCGCGAAGTAGATGGAGAACTGAGCGTTGCTCTGATTCATCGAGCGCGCTATGACGACTGGAGTTGGCCAAAGGGCAAGCAAGACCCGGGCGAAACTCTTCCTGAAACAGCGGTGCGCGAGATTGCCGAAGAAACCGGCCTAAAGATTCGTCTTGGTGTTCCCCTGCACGTTGCCAAATACACCGTGGGAAAAGGCGAACCCAAAGAGGTTCACTATTGGGCAGCACGGGTTAGCGATAAAGCCCTCGCGGCATCGAACTTTGAGCCCTCTGAAGAGGTTGCCAGCGTTGAATGGCGCAAACCTGCTGAGGCACGAAAGCTTCTCACCTATGTGTTTGATCAGCAGGTGCTTGACCAACTTGTCGATCTGCATGCCAAGAAATTGCTGCAAACCAAACCGGTGATTGTTCTGCGCCACGCGAAAGCCACACCAAGAGGTGATTGGAAGGGCGGCAAAGGGATCGACGATGGACATCGCCCGCTTTTGCCAGCCGGTCACGCCCAAGCCGAGGCACTCAAGCCCTTGCTGGCAGCCTTCGGCATCAAGCGTCTGATCACTAGCCCATGGGCACGCTGCTATTCAACGCTAGAGCCATTCGCAAAGGCCCGACGCCTGAAACTAATCGAGCGCCACCAGCTGAGTGAATTTGGCAATGCCAAAGGCCCAAAGCGAACGGCAAATGTTGTTAGCGACGCGATCGAAGCTGGTCGAGCCGCAGTCATCTGCAGTCATCGCCCGGCATTGCCAACCGTGCTTGAAAAGCTCGCAGAACACGCCGATTCAGCTTATGCAGCAAACATCAAAGCTGCGTCTGCACTAAAGCCCGCTCAGATGCTTGTGGTGCACTTGAGCAAAGAAATCTTCGAGGGTAAAAGGCGAGTGGTTGGCATTGAGACCCACGCACCATTTGGTGACTAGCCAACTGCGGCGGGAAGTAAAGCAGTCAACCTAGTGTTGACTTCTACTATGACGAATTGGAACGACTGGGTCTCGGCCCGAACAAAGAACTTTTCGAATCCAACAGGTTTTCTAGCGGTCACTAGCATGCACTGGTTGACAAGTGAACCGCAAAACTTCGACGATGTCGAAGGCGAGTGGTGGGCTGAAGACCACACCGTTTTCTCGCGCGGTTTCACATCGAATGAAGTTCAGTCTTTTGAAATTGCAAAGGGTTCAGAAATAACTTTGCCCGCTGGCGACGGAGTGCTTGAGGTGGCTTCTCGCCACGGAGCAATCATTCTTCGACCAAGAAGCCCGAAGTCACCCCTGCTAGGCAAGTTCGACGGGGTAAAAGTATTTGACTACAACCCTGAATATTTGGTTGAGGCCAGGTTGGAGGGTGCTGCCAAATCGGTCGCTGTTGGCAGCCTTGCTGGTGATACCAAGAGCGAAAAGGTTTCGCCAGGTGACTTGGTTTTTGAATTAGCTGGCACCACTCATCGAATCACCGCATTCGAGACCGTCAACACAGACCAACTTTCTGTGATGTTCCGAGATGCATCAAATGGTGTCTCCACTTATGGCACTGGTCGCAATCTGATTGCCCACAAACTCGCAAATGGCAACTGGTCTATCGACTTTAACTACGCGCAAAACTATCCGTGCAGTTACACCGACTTTGCCACCTGCCCAATTGTGCCGCTTAAGAACCGACTCGCGGTCAGTGTCGAAGCCGGTGAGAAGACTCCGATTTATCGCTCTACCGCTGACGGCTTAAAACAGCAGGCATGAACATGACCAGCACAGTCAGCCAAGGGTTACCGCTTGCAAGAAACGCCAAAGGTGAACCAGCACTGTGCCTGGTCACGGGGGCTACCGGTTACATCGGAGGTCGTCTAATTGTTGAGCTGCTCAATCATGGCTATCGGGTTCGCGTTTTAGCCCGAAACCCAGCTCGTCTAAAGAACCATCCTTGGATCAATCAGGTTGAGGTTGCTGGCGGCGATGCCCACGACGAGAATGCCCTTAATGCCGCGCTTAAAGGCGTAGATGTTGCCTATTACTTGCTTCACGCCCTGATGTCGAAAGACAATTTCGAGGCTGAGGAAAAGAAGCTCGCCGAATCTTTCGGAAGAGTGGCTAAGGCCCAAAAAGTGGCTCGAATCGTATATCTGGGCGGAATCATTGCGCCTTCAGAAGTTATGTCTCCGCATCTTCAATCACGCGCAGACACAGGCGAAATTTTGCGAGCCTCGGGTGTGCCAACTATCGAATTGCGAGCCGGCGTGGTTATCGGGTCGGGCTCGGCTTCGTTCGAGATGCTTCGATACCTAACCGAGCGCCTACCCATCATGACCGTGCCCAAGTGGGTCAACGTTCGAATTCAGCCCATAGCCGTTCGAGATGTACTGAGATATTTGGTCGGAGCAGCAGCGTTAGACCCAAAAATAAACGACGTGTTCGATATCGGCGGGCCAGAAATATTTAGTTACAAAGAGATGATGCAACAGTATGCCGAAGCGGCAGGGTTGCGTCGTCGAATTATCATTCCTGTTCCCGTGCTAACGCCCAGACTCTCCAGCGGTTGGGTGGGTTTGGTCACCCCTGTTCCATACACCTTGGCAAAACGTCTGGTTGCAAGCCTGAAAAATGAGGTCGTCGCTGCAGACGATCGCATTCGAAAACTAATTGCTGATCCGGTCGACGGCCTGACACCGTTCAAAAAGGCCGTGCAATTAGCCTTGACCAAGGTCAAGGATGCCCGAGTCGAAACTCGATGGAGCGATGCCTCAGTGCCAGGCACGCCATCAGAACCCTTGCCCACAGACCCCAGTTGGGCTGGTGGCACCCTTTACACCGATGTTCGTGTAGTTGAATCGCCAGACTCGGCAGAAACGGTATGGAGACGAGTCGAGTCAATCGGCGGCGCAAACGGTTACTCGACCGCAACCTGGGCCTGGGAGCTTCGCGGATTAATTGACAAACTGTTCGGCGGAGTCGGACTTCGTCGAGGTCGACGAGACCCAGTGACTCTTCAGGTCGGCGACGCCTTGGATTTTTGGCGAGTTGAAGAGCGCGAGCAGCCAAAGCTACTTCGCCTTCGCGCTGAAATGAAAATGCCAGGCTTAGCATGGCTGGAATTTACTATCGAGCCCCACACGAACGACGCCGGTTGCACTCTCACCCAGCGCGCAATTTACGCACCAAAAGGCTTGCTTGGCCACGCATACTGGTGGTCAGTCTGGCCGATGCACGGCTTGGTTTTTCCATCCATGGCCAAAAATGCAGCCCTTGGCACTCGCTCAAAATAGTCACTTAGCCTGATTTAGACTGGCACGATGAAGCGTTCTGCATGGGCAGCCATTGCCCTAATTTTGGTAGCCGTATCTTGGGGCGCAGCCTTTGTGTTGATGAAAGATGCGATCAACGCGCAACCTTTCTATGATTTTTTGGCCACTCGCTTTAGCATCGCGACACTCATCATGATTGCTGTTCGCCCCCAGGTTTTGCGCGCCTTGAACGCCGAAATGCTAAAGAAGGGCTTCGTGCTCGGCCTTCTACTAGGCGGCGGCTATATCACTCAAACCATTGGTCTAGAAATGACCACGGCAGCAATCACCGGGTTTGTAACCGGTCTTTATGTGGTGCTGACTCCCCTGCTGGCTTGGCTTTTGCTTCGTGAGACGGTTGAACGCAAGGTTTTGATTGGCGTTGCCTTGGCAACTTTAGGACTTGGCCTGATCTCGATCACCGGCTTCAGCGTAGAAGTGGGTCAACTCTGGGTAGTGCTGTGTGCACTTCTGTTCGCCGCTCACATCATTGGCCTTGGCAAGTGGAGCTCCGGTCTCAACACCTACGCTTTGACCGTGGTCCAGCTGGGTGTGGTTTCTTTGGTCAGTTGGGTTGGCGCGTTGGTCGATGGATATCAGGCTCCGCCCAACGGCGATGTTTGGTTTGCGATTCTTTTCACCGCTGTGTTCGCGACAGCCATCGCATTCTTTGTGCAAACCTGGGCTCAAAGCCACATGGATGCCTCTCGCGTGGCCATCATATTGACCAGCGAAGTGGTCTTTGCAGCAGGTATCGCTGTAATGGTTGGCCAGGAAGAACTAATGCTCAAAACCATCATCGGCGGAGCTTTGATGATTGCCTCGATGCTGGTTGCTGAGTGGCCATCGCGTAAGAATTCATTTGTGCCCCTTGAACCTTTGGTGCACTAGTCAGATCGGTTAGGCGCTGAGCGACTTAATGAACTCTGCCATTTTGTTGTGACTGAGAGCAATAACTGGCACCTGCGCCGAGGTGTTGTTCAAGAATCCGTGAGTCATGCCCTCAGCCAAGAAGCTTTCGACTCGAACTCCTTGAGCCTTGAGTTTGCGAATGAACTCTTCTGAAGAAGCTCGGATGGCATCATATTCAGACTCGATGAACAGGGCCGATGGAAACCCAGAAAGGTCGTTCTCTTCGGCAGGCCAACCGAAGTGATTGGCAGGAAGTTCACTTTCGGGCATTAAAAATGCATTGCGGTTTTTGACATACTCAGAGCCCATGAGAAGTGGTGGCGGAAGTACGGTAATTTTCTCGGCAAGCTCTTCTGAAATTTCGGGAAGTTCAAGGTGAGCTAGCGGGTAAGCCAGCACCGCGCCTCGAACAGTAAGGCCGACTTCACGGGCTTTTAGGCATACAGTCGCCGCTAGGCTTCCACCGGCACTGGCACCACCTACAAAAATTTTTCGCTCATCAATTCCAAGAGCTTGAGCATTCTCAAATAACCATTGGCTAGCGTCGAAGCCATCTTCTAGAGGAATAGGAAATTTTTGATCTTTGGTAACAAGGCGGTAGTCGACCGACATCACTAAACAATTTGCTAGTTTTGCCAGTTCAGCCGAAACCACGTGAGCCTCTTTTTGATCAATACTGCCGCTTACGAATCCCCCACCGTGAAACCAAACTAGAGCCGGGGCGTTGGCTTGGAGGTTTTCAAAACGATAAATTCGAACCGGGATCTCCCCGTGCCGCCCAGGAATCGAACGTTCCTCGGTGGTGACTCCCTGCGGCAGGGGATACGGAACATCTTCTTTGGCTATTGCTTGAAATGCCTGGGGGATTGTCATACCCGACTGAAGTTTGGCCGAAACGTTTGCAAAGAATTCGATGAAATACGGGTTCAGTGGCATGGGTTCTCTCCTTCGAGGTGTCGACTTCATGCTAACAGGCGTCAATCGACTGTTAGACTTGAGCACTGCAAGGGCCTCTAGCTCAGTTGGTTAGAGCAACGGACTTTTAATCCGTGGGTCGTCGGTTCGATCCCGACGGGGCCTACCAAATGACAAAACCCCACTCAAAGAGTGGGGTTTTGCTTTTCGGTTGAGATTAGAGAACACCAAGAAGGTCGATTACGAAAACCAGGGTGCGGCCAGAAAGCCTGTGACCACTGCCGGCGGGGCCGTAGGCCAGTTCTGGCGGGCAAATCAGGGTGCGACGACCGCCAACCTTCATGCCGGGGATGCCCTCTTGCCAGCCCTTGATTAGGCGGTTTAGTGGAAACTCGATTGCTTCGCCACGGCTCCAAGACGAATCAAACTCTTCGCCTGATTCGTAGTCGACGCCCAGGTAGTGCACCTTGACCGTTGAGTTGGCTGGCGCCTCGGCACCATCGCCCACTACGTCGTCGTGCATGGTCAAAACGGTCGGTGCTGGTTCGAGCATTGGCTCAAGAACTGGGGGCTGAAGATTTGTCATGCTGATACCTTACCGTCGTTTGCCTTTGAACCAGCAAACCAATATGACAAACGACAAATAGCCGGTCTGCATGGTGGCGACTACACGCTCGGCCAGGCCAACGTTGGTCGCATCCGGGTTTGTCCAAGTGGCCAAGAACCAAAGTGAGACCGCTGTCATGATGGCAGTCGCAATGATGACGCCAAGTGGCCGCAAAACCAAAGGATAGGCCTTGTCGAAGCGCATGGCAAAAATGGGCCAAGCCGAGAAGATGACGAAAGAAATGATTGCAAACAACCGATGCATGGCTGACGAGCTGTCTTGGCTCGGGGTCGTGAAATAGGCGAACCCGTATGTGGCTAGACCTCCAAGAAAAATCATCACGCGGCCAGGCATCGAAAAACTTCGTGAATACACGGCGGCGATCAAACTCAGAGTGCCGCCAAGCAAGAAGAAACTGGTCTGGATGGCCTGCACCGGCGAGTCATCGGCAGCCAAGTCACTGATCGTCTTGGCGATTGGATCATAGCCAGGCCAAAGGGCAGCCGCGATTACCCAACCTAGAACCGACTGAATCGGCCCAACGATTGCCGCAATCAGAGCGGGTTTAGAAATCTTTTTCACAAGGCTTAGGTTAGACCCCTAGAGAGGTTGGTAGAGATGAGCCAGTTACAGAACAGAACTATTTTGGTTGTCGGCGCAACTGGTGCGATCGGTGCATCTTTGGCAAGCCAATTGAAGAATCAGGGTGCTGCGGTTTATGGCACTGCGAGCTCAGCCGAAAGTTCGGTGAGGCTAAGCGAAAACCTCAACCTTCGTTTGCTTCTAAATCTTGAAGATTCAAATTCAATCGCAGTGCTTGCGAACTACCTACTAGCCCAAGCTGCGCCACTCGACGCCATAATTCTTGCCTCAGGCCTGGTTGGCTTCGGTTCTATCGCCGAAACTCCAGATGGCGCGCTCGATCGTCTGCTGAAAGTAAACGCCACGGGACAAATCGATCTGGCACAAAGACTTTTACCAAAGCTGCTTGATTCGGCGTTAGCCGAGAGGGAGCCTTTTGTGGTGTCGCTCAGCGGGGTAATAGCCGAGGCGCCGATGCCTGGCCTCTCTGCGTATTCGGCCAGCAAAACCGCATTGCACGGCTACTCTCAGGCAGCAGCGAAAGAGTTGAGAAAATCTCGAATTCGCTGGATGGATGCTAGACCAGGCCACACCGAATCGGGTTTGGCCGGCCGTGCAATTTTCGGAACTGCGCCGAACTTTGGAGAGGGCATGACGGTTGAACGTGTAACATCTCGCATCATTCAAGGAATTCTGGATGACGAGCGAGACTTGCCAAGCTCAGCCTTTTAGTGCTCGAATTTGCTCCTGAAAGCACGAATTGCGAGTGTTGATACCAACGCTGTTATTACAACAATGCCGAGCGTCACTTCTTTGACTGTCGAAAGGGCTGCGTTGGTGGCTACCGTGCTAGCGATAATCATCGAGAATTCACCACGCGAAGACAAAAAAGCGCCGATGCGTTTCCAACTCATGTGATCGGTCATGTCTCTGCCAACCCACCAGCCAACCGCAAATTTGCCAGCAACACCTACAACCGAGAAGATAAGCGAGATTGGCAACACTTCCAGCACGTCGCGATAGTCAATAGTCAAACCAAAAAACAAGAAGAATATTGCCGAGAAGATGTCACGCAAAGGCGCGAAGCGGCTTCGAAGCGATTCGGCCACCTCACCGGTTAGCAACATGCCAACTAAGAACGCCGCAACCGCTCCTGAGAAACCCACCAGGTTTGAGACTCCTGCTGCCGCTAGTGCGGCTCCGAATACCAAAAGCAACAACACGCCAGGCCCTTGATGTGCCAGAGTTCTCAAACCCGGAAGCTCGCGCCCGAGTGCGATTAGAAACACACCTGAGGTCACGGCCAGGGCAACTGCTACCGAAATCAAGCCACCAAGCACTCCAATTCCCAGCGTTGAGGCTACAAGAATCGGCAGATACGGGGCCAACGCTAAGTCTTCGAACACCAAAACGCCCGTGGTGCGTTTGGCAACATTAGAACGAGCCCAACCCGTTTCACGAATCAGTTGGCTTGCAATTCCCGAAGACGAAACAAACATGATGCCCGCAAAGGCCAAAGCGCCAAGCGGACCATAACCAAGCACCAACGCCATGCCCGCTGCAGGCAGGGCATTCAGAAGAAAATCGACAAGTCCGGCATGCCACCGTTTTTTCATGGTGTCGACAAGTTCACGAGCGGAATACTCAAAGCCCAGAACCAGCAGCAAAAGCAGCGCTCCGATTTCGGCACCTACGTTAAGAAAGTCTTCGCTTAGATCAAGCGGAAAGAACCCTCCTTTGCCCAGCGCAAGACCGGCAATCAAAAATAAGGGAACACTAGAAATCTTGAGTTTCAGGGCTACAAAGGAGAGCAACCCAAGGAGGGTGAACACCGCCCCAATTTCGAGCATGGTGATTCCGGCTGTTGAACTTGCCGATGCCGCTTGAAACAGGTCTTTCATCTTTTAAGTCTAGGGATAGATGACGGCGGCTATTGGGCCCAAGTGATTTACGAACCAGAATTAACGCAAATGACACAATGTGGTTTTAGAGAGCTGTCCGAGCCTAAACTCAAAGAATGAAAATCACGGTTCTCGGGCTTGGCGACGTTGGGTCAATCTTTGCAAAAAAAATTGGCGAGCAAGGGCTTGAAGTGGTTGGTTTCGACTCCGCAAAGCCCAAGAATCCTCCAGTTAAATTAATCGACTCGGCCAGAGATGCAGTTGCGGATTCCGACATCATTTTTTCAATCAACTCAGCGACCTCTTCAATCAACATTGCACAGCAGGTTGCGACACATCTAAAGCCGGGTGCAATTTACTGTGACCTGAATCGTGGCACCCCAGCTCTAAAAAAGAAACTTGCCTCGATAATCACACCGACGGCCTTTGTTGATGGGGCTTTCTTGGAGCAGCCATCCCATCAATCGGGTGAAATGTCGATTGCAATCTCAGGCGACGGTGCCCAAAAATTGATCAAGATCTGCGAAGGACTAAATCTCGACATCCGCTTTGTGTCTGAAGTCGCTGGAGACGCCGCAGCGCGAGAACTAATCCGGTCAATGCTCGCCAAGGGCATGGCTGCGATTGTGATCGACACCCTATGGGCCGCCAAAGAATTGGGCCTTCAGCAGTGGGCAATTGATGAGATAAATCTCGAGTTCGATTCAAGTTCCGCAACCACCGTGAGGCAATACCTTGACGGCACCCAGCAGAACCCCAAGCGCCAATCAGTCGAGATGGCTGATATCTCAGAGACGCTCACCGACGCCGGCTACGAAAGCACCATGATTCGCGGCGTAGAACTAACCCTCTCGAGAGTGATTCATGGCGTGAGAGTTCCATTCGCCGAACTCGGCTAGTAGTCGAGCTGCCTAGCAAGTTGGTCGAGCACCTCGTAGCACGGCAGCACACTTGCAACGCTAGCGTTTGGCTGACGACCTTCCTTGATGGCAGCCACAAATTCGCGATCTTGAAGTTCAATGCCAT
The DNA here is from genome assembly GCA_041180145.1 of Actinomycetota bacterium. GTDB lineage: Bacteria > Actinomycetota > Actinomycetes > Actinomycetales > Microbacteriaceae > Rhodoluna. The sequence continues at coordinate 27,985 of JBEGSA010000008.1, forward strand.
TCATAGAAACGTCAACCTTAGAAACATCGATTGGCTCCTCTTTACCGTTAACCAGGTCGTCATAACGGGCGATGTAAGTCGCCGTATCGCCGATGTAGCGGAAGAACGTTCCCAGTGGGCCGTCGTTGTTGAATGACAACGAAAGAGTACAGATCTTTCCATTTTCAGACTGCAACTGAATCGACATGTCCATGGCGATGCCCAAATCGGGGTGCTTTGGACCCTGAATTGCGTTTGCCTTAACAACTTTTTCGCCGGTTTGATACTGAAATAGATCGACTGTGTGTGCAGCGTGATGCCACAGAAGGTGGTCAGTCCATGAGCGTGGCTTGCCGAGTGCATTCATGTTGCTGCGCCTAAAGAAATAGGTTTGAACGTCCATCTGCTGAATCGAGAACTCGCCAGCCTTAATTTTGTTGTGCACAAACTGGTGCGATGGGTTGAAACGTCGCGTGTGACCAGCCATTGCCACTAGACCACTCTTGGCCTGCAGCTCAACAATTTGCCTCACCCCAGCCAGGTTGTCGGCCATCGGAATCTCGACCTGCACATGTTTGCCAGCCTCTAGCGCCTGAAGAGTCTGACCCAGGTGCATCTGAGTTGGGGTAGCCAAAATAACACCGTCAAGGTCTGGCTGAGCTAGCAGCTCGGCATAGTCGGTGAAAGCGCGCTTGGCTCCGTATTTGGCTGCCACCTCTTCAGCGACATCCATTTTGCTATGCGCCACGTAAAGGATATTTACGTCGTCGATAAGCGCCAGTGCATCGAGGTGCTTCTGACCAAAGGCACCAAGGCCGACTACAGCGAGATTTACAGTCATTGTTATTCCTTAGGGGTCAAGATCATGTGGCCGACAGCCGTGTTCGAGGCTGGCACGTGATAGAAGCGATAGACCTCATCGACCTTCTCACCAAGAGCACCGCGCATGATCAACCACATGATCAGCTCGACACCTTCTGAACCAGCTTCGACCATGTATTCGAGGTGCGGTTTGTACTGCAGAGTCTCGGGGTCACTGACTAGGTCATCCATGAACTTGCGGTCCCACGGTTCGTTAATCAAACCCGCGCGAGCGCCTTGAATTTGGTGGCTCATGCCGCCGGTTCCCCAAACCTGAACGTTCAAATCGCCATCGAATTGCTCGACAGCGCGACGAATTGCCTTTCCTAGAGAAAGGCAGCGCTCGCCTGACGGCTGAGGATACATAACTACGTTCACCGGAAGTGGAATCACCTTGGTTGGCCATTTGTCGGGGGTGCCGAACATAAGTGACATTGGCACGGTTAGACCATGATCAACTTCGAGAACGTTCAAAACTGTCATATCGAAGTCGTCGAGAATCAGCGAGGCCGCAAGGTGGGTTGCCAATTCGGGGGCTCCCTCAACAATAGGCACGGGGCGAGCGCCATAGCCCTCGTCGCAAATCTTGAAGCTATCTCCGATACCCATGGCAAAGGTCGGCATGATCTCCATACCAAAGTAGGAAGCGTGGTCGTTGTAGATGATGATGGCGACGTCGGGAGTGTTGTCTTTCATCCAGTTTTTCGAGAACTCGTAACCCTGAAACATCGGTTTCCAATAAGACTCTTCGGTTCGCTGCATGTCGACGGCAGCACCTACGGCTGGAACGTGACTGGTGCTGATTCCTGCGGTGATGCGTGCCATTACGCTTCTCCTCTTTCCTTCTTCGAACGCCAGCCTTCGACATTGCGGCCACCGTTCAACATCATCTGCTGATACTGCTCAACATTCATGTCGGTCATGGTGCTAACTGCCTGCACGTATGAAAGGCCTTCGCTGGCGAAAATCTTTGATAAAAAGTAGACGTTTCCGCCGAAGTCGAGCATCTTCTGAAAATCACGATCGATGACCGCCTGTTTTTGTTCTTCGGTCATCTGCCATTCGTCGAGATATTCGCGCTCTGCGGCCAAGAAACGCTTACGGTTTGCTTCTTCACGCAAACTCATGCAGAACTGGTTCAACCAAAAGCCCTGGCGAGCTTTTTCAATGGTGAATATGGTGGTGCCCGGAATGTCCTTAAACTGCTCAAAATCTGGTTTCACTTTTAGCTCCAGTAAAGGTTGTTGGGATTAGTAACGAGAAGTTTCTGCTGCAGCTCAAGGGTGACTGCAATAGATGGAACATAATCGACGAGTATGCCATCGTCTGGCATCTCTTTCTTCATGTTTGGGTGCGGCCAGTCTGTACCCCAAAGCACACGGTCAGAGAATTCCTCGACAATGGCTTTGGCAAAGGGAACTACATCCGAGTAAAGCGGCGATCCTGTAACGGTTAGCCGGTCAGGGCAACTGACTTTTGCCCAAACGTCGTTTTCACGCATAAATTTTTGAAACAGCGCAAAATCTGGGTTATCGAGCGGCTTCGAAACATCTGGACGCCCCATGTGATCTACGACTATTGGCACACCCAAAGAGGTGAAGAAATTCCACTTTTCGGCTAAGTCAGCCGGCTCGAAGTAAAGCACTACATGCCAACCGAGAGGCTTAATTTTTTCGATAATGCCGCGATAGTACTCGTCGGGCTTTGGATCAACTAGACGCTTCACGTAGTTAAAACGAACGCCGCGAACTCCAAGGGCGTGCATGCGCTGTAGCTCGGCCTCGGTCACATCTGATTTGACCGTCACAACCCCGCGAGCCTTGTCGTTTGAGTGTTCAAGAACATCAAGCAACGCCGAATTGTCTGCTCCATGGCAAGTTGCCTGAACCACTACGTTTTTTTCGAAACCCAAAAAATCGCGAAGGGCAAAAAGCTGCTCGCGGCTGGCATCGCATGGGGTGTATTTGCGCTCAGGAGCGAACGGAAACACATCACCAGGACCAAATACGTGACAATGCGCATCCACTGCACCTGCCGGAACCGCGAATTTCGGCTTCGAAGGGTTTTGGTGCCAGTCGAGCCAGTCGGCGTCTTTTACAAATTGACTCACAGTCCTCGAGCCTCCAGTTTTTGGTCTAGTCGCGGAAAGACCTTGCGGGTGTTTCTCGAGAATATGTTTGCCTTTTCATCCGCGCTGATTTTTGCATTGTCAATGTAGCGCTTGGTGTCATCGAAATATTGCCCGGTTTGTGGGTCGATGCCACGAACTGCACCAATCATTTCTGACCCAAACAATATGTTCTTGTTTTCGATGACTTCGACCAACAGGTCAATGCCCGGCTGATGATAAACACAGGTGTCAAAGAAAACGTTGTTCATCAGGTGGGTGTCAAGGCTCGGCTGCTTCAACATGTCGGCAAGCCCGCGATAGCGACCCCAGTGATAAGGAACCGCACCACCACCGTGAGGAATGATGAATTTGAGAGTCGGAAAATCTTTGAACAGATCGCCCTGAATTAACTGCATAAATGCCGTTGTGTCAGCGTTCATGTAGTGAGCACCGGTGGCGTGGAAGTTTTTGTTGCAACTGGCCGAAACGTGAATCATGGCAGGAACATCAAGTTCGACCATCTTTTCGTAGAGCGGGTACCAGTACTTGTCGGTGAGGGGCACAGTCTGCCACTGACCGCCACTCGGATCTGGATTGAGGTTGCAACCTATGAATCCAAGCTCATTGACACACCGCTCAAGCTCAGCGATTGTTGCAGTCAGGTCTGCACCAGGCGACTGGGGCAACTGGCAAACACCAACAAATGTTTCCGGGTAGAGATCAACAACTCGCTTGATCAGGTTGTTGCAGGCGATGGTCCATTCCAGGCTGATGCGCTGATCGCCTTCGTGGTGCCCCATAGCAGACGCGCGAGGAGAGAATATCGTGAGATCGCTGCCACGCTCTTTAATTAACCGAAGCTGGTTGCCTTCGATGGTTTCGCGAATTAAGTCGTCCGAGATTTCTGGGTATGCAGGAGTCGGTAGGCCTGCTCTGAAGGCGGCCAACTGGTCTTCGCGCCACTGGTTATGGGGCTCAGGCGCGGTTGTGTAGTGACCGTGACAGTCGATAATCATTAGTTCTCCCATGCTGACTTTGAAACGAAGATGTTGCCCGACATCAACATGCGAGCGGTGCGAAGCAGAGCCGACTTTGTGACCACAAGCTGTGGGCCTGAATTGTCTACCTGCATTTGAACAGTGAAGAATCCGGTTGGGTGTTCAACCTCGATGTTGAGCTCACCGGCAACTTCTGTAAGACCTGCTATTTTGTTGGCAACACTGCCAGGCAGCATGCACGCGGTCGCCACCGAAACTGCGCCAAGAACTCCGATGGCCTCATGCGCCCGATGAGGAATGAAGGTGCGAGTGCTGATTAGGCCGCCATCTTTAGCGGGAGCCAGTAGCGACATTTTCGGCACGGTCTTGTTGGAAACATCTCCGAGGTTCATTCGCTCGCCCACGGCTAAGCGAATTGCCTCGACCTTGGCCCTCAAATCGCTGTTGGCCTCTAGCTCTTCGGGAGTTTCATAGCCGCTGATGCCAAAGTCGGTCGCATTTAGACAAACGACCGGCATTCCATTGTCGATGCAGGTTACTTCAACGCCGTTGATTATGTCGACCGAGTTTCCAGTCGGCAATAGGGTTCCGCAACTTGACCCAGCCACGTCTTCGAAGTTGATGTTTACCGGCGCGTGAGAACCTGGCACGCCATCGATGCGAGCGGTGCCGTCATAGTTAACTACTCCGCCCGGGGTCTCAATAAACGCTGTGGCTTTAGCCTCGGTGTTCACCATGAAAATCGATACTGCGGTTAAGTCACCCGAGGCCTCAACAAGCCCTCGCTCAATAGCAAATGGGCCAACACCGGCCAAAATGTTGCCGCAGTTCTGCTGGTCGCTAACCTCTGCGCGGTCGGGCCAAACTTGCAAAAACAAATAATCAACGTCGATGCCGGGTCGGTCAGATTTGCTCACTACGGCGACTTTTGAAGTGAGCGGATGCCCGCCTCCCATGCCATCAATCTCGCGATCATCGGGTGAACCCATCGCAGCAAGCAAAAATCGATCACGAGCGGCAACTTCTGACGGCAAATCAGAGGCTAGAAAATAAAGCCCCTTCGATGTTCCGCCTCGCATCACCGCGCAAGGGACAGATTGTTGCGAGTTAGCCATGCTTACTCCTGGTAATCCTCGTAGACGAGACCCTTGGCAGCAAGCTTTTCGCGCATTTTATAAATGTCGAGACCGAGTTCGCCTGATGCAAGTCTGGCGCGCTTCTCTGTTTCCATTGCCTCTCGGGCTTGGGCGGCCTCGAGCACCTTGGCTGCGTCTTCGCGACGAACGACGCAAACTCCGTCTACATCGGCAACAATCACATCACCCGGGCGAACGTGCTGGTTCGCAATCGTGATTGGAACCTGAACGTTTCCGGGGGTTTCTTTGACAGTGCCCTGAGATGAAATTACCTTTGACCAGACCGGAAAACCCATTTCGGTAAGGGTTGATACATCGCGCACACCTGCATCAATAATCAGGCCGCGCACGCCATGCGCCATGAGACTCTCGGCGAGCAGGTCGCCCAGATAGCCGTCGTCACAGGCACTTGTTGGCGTTACAACCAGGATGTCACCTGGTTTAGCCTGCTCAACAGCGACGTGAATCGACCAGTTATCGCCTGGGGCAACCTCACAAGTCAAGGCATTTCCAGCGATTTTGTCGGCAAAAATTGGGCGAAGACGGTGATGCAGCAGACCGATTCGGCCTTGGGCCTCATGGACCGTGGCCGAACCAAGTTTCGCCAAGGCATCAACAATTGCTAGGTCGGTGCGTGGAGTTCCGCGAACTACTCTTGCCATGATTTCCTATCGAATTCCTACATAGTTCTCGGCAAGATTTACCTGCAGAGCTCGGTTCTTCATAACATGCTTCAACTGCGAAATTTGAAGCTGATTATCAAACTCATCCTTGCTGGTGTGCAGCATCGAGGTCATCCACCATGAGAAGTGGGTCACACGCCATACAGTTTCTTTGGCCCGCTCTTCAAATCGGTTCAAAAGAGTCGCATCGTTCTTCTTGAAGAACTCAACCAAGCCTTGGCCCAAGAAGCGCACATCGTTGGCAGCCGAGTTCAAGCCCTTGGCGCCGGTTGGTGGCACAATGTGCCCCGCGTCGCCTACCAAGAACAACCGACCGTGCTGCAGCTTGCTTGAGACAAACGAGCGCATTGCCAAAATGCTCTTTTCGGTGATCTCGCCGGTCTTGAGCTCCCAACCCGGGGTAGCCATGCGCTTCGAGAGCGCCTCCCAGATTCGGTCGTCAGACCAATTGGCAATATCGTCGGTTGGGTCAACCTGCAGATATAGCCGGCTGACTTTCTCTGATCGCATTGAGTGCATCGCAAAACCGTCTTCGTGACGGGCATAGATAAGTTCATCTGTTGAAGGGGCCACGTTGGCCAAGACGCCCAGCCAGCTGAACGGGTAAACCCTTTCAAAACTGCCAACTTCAGCGCCCGGCAACGCTTTGCGCGAGGGCCCCCAGAATCCATCGCAGCCGGCGATTACAGCACAGTCGATGCGCTGTGAGTTGCCCTCGCTGTCGAGAAAGGTCACCGATGGGTTTTCTGATTCAATACCGTGAAGCTCGACTTCGGTTGCCTCGTAGAAAATTTTTTGGCCTGCCTTGTCGCACGCGGCATCGAGGTCTTTCTGAACTTCAGTCTGGCCATACACCCAAACCGAATATCCAATCAGGTCGGCAATGTCAAGCCGAACCTTCTCCTCACCGAGTTGCAAATAGATTCCGTGGTGTTCGAGACCTTCTTTATGCAGCCTCTCGCCAACGCCGATCTCTTGAAGCAAGTCGACAGTTTGTGCTTCGAGCAATCCAGCGCGAATTCGAGACTCAACGTATTCTCTCGACTGATTTTCGATAACAATTGACTCGACCCCGTGAAGGGCGAGGTACCGATTGAGCATTAGACCAGAAGGGCCAGCTCCGATGATGGCAACCTGTGTTTTCATAGAATTCAGAAAACACCAGTTTTGTTTAAATCGTTGGATTACTTCCATTCAGTGGAAGAATTTTCGGTAACAATTTAGACGCGCTGGTTTAGATCGCCCATACCGTTGAGAATCAATTTTTTCGAAAGCGCGTTTGCCGAAACTTTGAGCACCGAAACCATGCGCTCGATGTCGCGGTTTTCGACCGGGGTCACAATACCCAGGGCCGCGATCACCTTGTTTCCGTAGCCCAAAATCGGAACCGCAAGCGAGGTAGCTCCCACGGCGAGTTCCTCTTTCGAATGAGCAAACCCCTTGTTCTTAATTTGTTGAAGTTGTGATCCCAGCACACCTACATCGGTAATAGTTTGACCGGTGTAACTTTCGAGCGAGGCAAAGACCGCGTCTTGCAAATCTGCAGAACCGTGAGCCAACAAAACCTTTCCAACACCAGAAGCGTGCAACGGCAAACGTGCACCCGGCTTGCTAATCACCTCGAGAGTTCTCGAACCGGCGATTCGCTCAACTATCAAACAGCGAAAGCCATCGAGTACGCCAATCTGAACTGCGTCATTAGCCAGTTGATAGATATCCTCCATGTATGGCAGCGCGACTTCACGCAAGTCCGAGTGCAGCGAGGCAAGAATGCCCAGCCGCCAAATCTTGCTGCCAATTTCATAAGCGCCGTCAAGGGTTCGAGTAAGGGCTCCGTGGGCAACAAGTTCATGAACTAAGCGATGGCAGGTTGTGAGCGGCAGCCCGGTGCGTCTAGCAATCGAGGCAAGAGACTGATGTCTGTGATCCGCATCAAAGGCGTCTAGAACCAGAAACGCCCGGCCGGTTACCGATTTATTGTCGGTTAACTCACGCGAAACCGGTGGCTTAGAACCTTGAACAGACATGAAAAAAGTCTACTTCCGTTGGACGGAAGCAAACTAGTTCGAGCACCTAGCTCTCTTTCGTGTTTTTGATCAGCAGAGAACCCAACGCAATGAGCGCGCCAAGCAGGGCTCCCACCCAAAGTGCGGTTCCAAGATCAGAAAGAGACGCTAACCAACCGATGATGGCCGGGCCGCCAAGCATGCCGGCATAGGTTAGGCCAAACACTTTTGCCATATTTCGACCCGAGTGAGATTCCTCGCCCACGGTTGCCGAATAGGCAAAGATCTGCGGCACAACTGCCGAAACACCCAAGCCTGCGACGAGCCAACCAACCAGTGACAGGCTGTGAGGCTGAAGCGTCAGGGCGAGCGCAATGCCAAATGCGGCGAGCGCACCACCCCAGCGGATCACAAAGATGCGGCCAAACTTTTCGACGACCTTGTCGGCCACGAATCGGAATGCGGCCATTGCTGATGAAAAGACGACGACCGAGAGCGCCGCTTCGGCCTTTGGCACACCGAGCACATTTACGCCGTGAAGCGCAGACCAGTCAATGCCGACACCTTCGATTAGAGCGCCAGCCCCGCCCATAAAACCAAGGGCTATCATCATCTTCAAGAATGGGCGGTTAGCCGCGTTTGCCGCAGCCTTGATTTCCAGAGCTTCAGCCTTAGAAGGCTTATCAGCTTTAGCAACCTTGGCCTTTGAAGTGTCGAGCAGGAATGGGGTAAACAAAGCCGAAGCAACCGCAAAGAACAAGCCAACGATTGCCAAAGTCACAGGCATCGGAATGTCCGCGGCCAAGGCCGCAGCGCCGGCTGAAGCTCCGATCACACCTCCGATTGACCAAAATGCATGGAAAGCCGAGAAAATAGGGCGACCATAGGCCTTCTCGATGTCTACTGCGTGCGCATTCATCGAAATGTCGGCTGAACCCAGAGCAAAACCCAGAACGAAAAGCGCCAGGCACACTTGCAAAAGGTCGGTTGCCAAGGCCGGCACCATCAGAGCCAAGCCGGCAAGCATGTTGGCACCAATTACTACGGGTTTGCTGCCAATTTTGTCGACCAATGCGCCAACGAGCTGCATCGCGCTCAGGGCACCCATACCGGCTGACAAGATAACTAGAGCGATCGCACCGCTCGAAATTTTGAGGTTCTGCTCAACGACAGGCAGATGAACGGCCCAAATTGTCATGGTTGCACCGGCAAAAGTAAACATGGCCGAGACGGCAAAACGGGCCATTCGGTTTGCGCGTGACTGTTTCACTTTTTGTGCTGCCATGATTAACCCCTGGTCCAGATAACTTTGATCTCGTGCTCGTGAGCGAAGCGCTCCAAATGACCGCCCAATACATTCTCTACCTTGGCAAGCGATTCCTCGTCAGGCGCCTCTGCCTCAAGCAATACACATCCGTCATTAACCAGAACCAAACCAACGCCAACAGTGAGAGTCAGCCTGTTGCCCTGCTCAATTTCGGTCACGTCAGCCTTGTGACCAAGGTGCGAAACAAGTTGCTTTGCCCAGCGCTCCGGACGTTCGATTGCTACACGAGCCGTTGATTTCAACATTCAGTTAGTTTCTCAGGATGCAAAGAAAAAACATGAATTGCCCCTTGAATGTTAGGTATCGATGCCGGCGTCAAAGTACCTTCTTGACGACGCTTGATTTGAGCATCATCTGACCAAAGCCATCGACCTTTGCATCGATGTCGTGACCGTCAACTGGGCTAACCAGGCGAATGTTGCGCACCTTGGTGCCAACCTTGATGGCAGTTGAACTGCCCTTGACTTTTAGATCCTTCGCAATGGTGACCGTGTCGCCATCGGCCAACACATTGCCCGAAGCATCTTTCACGATTCGCATTGGCTCAGCACCGAAATCGTCTGCGGGCTCCGACTGGCTCCACTCATGGGCGCACTCAGGGCAAACCAACAGAGATCCCATCTCATAGGTCCATTCGCAGTTACATTGCGGGCAAGCTGGCAAAGTTTCACTCATCGCACCAGTTTAAGGCGAAAGGCCCGAGCCTAAGCTCGAGCCTTTCGATCAGAGAGAGAGTTACTTCTTCTTGCCCTTTGACTTCTTTTTCGGAGCCGGCTTGGTCACAGCCTGACCAACAATGATGTCTTTTCCGTTGAATGCCATGGTCGGTGACCCGTGAAGCGAGTAACCATTCTCAAGGTGCAAACGAACCTTGGCACAGAATTCTGAGTTGTCGATTCCGGTTAGCAATTTATATGTCTTGGTGAAATCTGGTGCTGACGGAGCGATAGCGACTGCAGTCTTGGTTGCGGCCGAACGCGAAGATGTTGCGCGGGCTACAGGCTTGCGAGTTGCGGCCGGTTTACGTGCTGAGATGGCAGTGGTGGTTTTAGAAGTAGTCATGCTTTGATTTTGCCACCGTTCGATCGATTCCCATCTCCCCAATCGGTGTTATTTGATTAATTTTGTTTTTACTGGGTAAACAAAAAGACCCCGTCCAGAGATCGGGGTCTTTTTGTGAATTAGCTTACTTATCGAGGTGAAAGTAAGGAACGATCAGATAGATGCCGTAAATCAGCGCCGATGCGCAAATGGTGAACATTATGTATGCACCAGTTCGGTTGAGCACTTCGGCACGAATGGCCTTGGCTTTCCCTTTCTTAGCACCAGGCACCAGGTGGCGGGCATTGGTCAACCAACGCATGCCAACTGAGAAGCTTGCAACAAGAACGGTTGAACCCACGATCGATACGATCGCAACCAAAATTAGGTTGTTCCACTCAATCATTACTTCTTACCTTTCTTTGCGGCCTTGGCTGCACGAGCAGCCTTAGCCTGGGCAGCGCGAACCTGACGCGGCGAAGCAATAACCTCAGACGCACCTTCAACTTCGCTTAGAACGTTGTGGTGACTGATGCGGTTTCGTCGTGAAATTTGGAAAATAGCCAGAATGGCTCCCACCGTAACTACCGCGTCGATAATCAACCCGTAGTCGCTAGACATGGTGAGAAAGGCCGACAGCGCTCCAACAGCACCGGCTGCAGGCAGAGTGAAGAACCAGCCGGCAAAAACTTGACCCGCCTTGTTCCAGCGAACAGCTCCGCCCTTTCGACCAAGACCTGCACCCATTACAGAGCCCGAAGCTACCTGGGTGGTTGAAAGCGCAAAACCAAGGTTGCTAGACGCAAGGATGGTTACGCCTGTTGCAACCTCGGCCGAAAGTCCCTGAGGCGGTTTAATTTCAGCAAGTCCCGAGCCCATGGTCTTGATGATTCTCCAACCACCCGAGTAGGTTCCCAGAGCAATTGCGGCTGCAGCAGAAATGATTACCCACCACTCAACGTGGTTGCCGTCAGACTGCAGCCCAGAGGTAACAAGCACCAAAGTGATTACACCCATGGTCTTTTGTGCATCGTTGGTGCCGTGCGATAGAGCAACTAGAGATGACGAGAAAATTTGGCCAACTTTGAAGCTAGCGCGACCTGTACTGATGCCAGTCTTCTTGCGCTGTGCTTGTGAGCGAGCCGTGATTATGTAAGCCAAACGGGTTGCCAAGAAGGCAGCGATTCCGGCCACGAGCGGGGCAAAGAGCGCTGGAAAAATTACTTTTTCCAACACCTTGGGGAAGTTGATTGCCGCTACTCCCGCGTAGGCAAGTGCGGCACCGATCAGACCACCGAACAGAGCGTGTGATGATGATGATGGCAGCCCAAGAAGCCAAGTGGTGAGATTCCAGAGAATCGCGCCGGTTAGTCCAGCAAATACCATCTCAGCGCCAAGGTTTACGCCTTCGTTGATTAGTGAAACCGAAATGGTCTTAGCCACGGCGGTGGACAGAAAGGCGCCAACTAAGTTCATTAGCGCCGCGATAATCACTGCGGTTCGAGGCTTAAGTGCGCCGGTGGCAATTGCTGTTGCGCTCGAATTTGCAGTGTCGTGAAAGCCATTGGTGAAGTCAAAGAAAAGAGCGAGGGCAACAACTAGGCCCACGATCAAGATGGGATCCATGGGATCCTTCCTGTTTGATTGCGAATTGAATCTAAACGACGGCTGTTAGTTTATGGACGGAAGGTTAACGAAAGGTGAACAATACTATGGGCGACTTACTTTGAAACCCCACGTGCCAGCCCACGGGCGACCGGCTTCAAGGTGAATTAGATCTTCACCCGTGTTGAAGGCATTTGCGCCACCGGTTTGTGGCTCAATAGCAACGGCATGCATGCGGGGCCCATCTTCATCGCGGTAATAAAAATCTGGGGTAAACAAAACCAGGTGGCCAAAGTTTTGGTCTTGCCAAACATCTATGACTTCACCATCGGGTGATTGCAATAAAGTGTGCGCCAAACCATTTTCGTCGCGAGGCAAATCTGTGAAACCGTGGTCAATGTGACCGCGTTTAAGCTCAATGCCCTGCGATAAGTCAAAGTAGGTGCCGGCTGTTGGCAACTTGCCGATTGGAAGCTGTCGGTCATCGGGCTCTAGAACTGTTTTTGCGCCGCTGGTAAGAATGCAATCACCGGTCGAAAAACCCTCGAACATGAAATAGGCATGCGCGCCAACTACATACGGGGCAGGTTCTGCTGAGTGGTTGAGCGCCGTGTGGGTCACCTTCATGCCGTGTTCGACAAGTTCGTAGGTGACGGTGGTGTCAACCAGGAACGGGTAGCCCATGCGAGGAAAAACGGTAGCGGCAAGAGTTACCTTTGACTGGGTCTGGTGAACCACCTCGTATGGGTAATGCACCAAAAGACCGTGGTTCGCGTTGTTCTGGTTGTGGATGGTAATCGGCACCTCGAGGCGCTTACCCTTATGCGTCCAGGCGCCATCTTCAAGGCGATTTACCCAAGGGGCCATAACGATGCCCTCATGAAAGGGGCTAATCGAGTCAGAGTTACCAGGCTCTAGATGTTCGCGACCATTCACCTTGAAAGAACGCAGTGCCGCACCCACCGAAGAGATGCTGGCAGTTAGATTCTCAGAGCCGAAAGTCGCGGAAAGTATAAACTGGTGTCCTGTAGCTGAATGCATTGTTTCAGCCTACTCTCAGTTGGAAATGGCCTCTGGCAACAAGCCGAGCGAAGGCGGAACCATGATCAAGAAAATTGACGCGAAACTAGCCGACGGTCGAGACCTCTTTTATTTCGACGATTCAACTTCAAAACTGAGCAGTGACCGCAAGGCAGACACTCGCGAGCTTGACCCTCGCCCAGCCGTTGCTCAGATGCGCCTCGACTCGCTCACCGGCGAATGGATCTCGGTAGCGGCTGCTCGACACAACCGCGCTTTTTTGCCACCAGCTCACCAGTGCCCGCTTTGCCCAACCACTGAAGAAAACCTGTCAGAGCTTCCAGACAATTTTGATGTAGCCGTGTTCGAGAACAAGAGCCCATCTTTTGGGCCGACTCTCGCCGAGGTCGACGACCCAAACTATGCCGTTGTGGCAAACCTTGAGCTTGGTTCGGTTCGCGACTCAATTGGCCGCTGTGAGGTTGTTGTCTTCAGCCCAGAGCATCTTGGTTCACTTGGCGAACTACCGGTTGAACGAGTTCGCACAGTGGTTGAAGCTTGGGCCCAGCGCACCGAGGCCTTACAGGCCATGCCTGGCATTCGCCAGGTTTTTCCATTTGAGAACCGCGGTCAAGAAATTGGCGTGACCCTGCACCACCCACACGGTCAGATTTATTCATACCCGTATGTAACACCTCGCACCGCGAAGGTTCTTGCATCAATTGAGGCGTATGGGCCAAACCTGTTTGCTGACACTCTTGCGTTCGAGCAGGCCGGCGAGAGGGTTCTGATCAAGGGCCAACATTTCACGGCTTATGTTCCCTTTGCAGGGCGCTGGCCAATCGAAATTCACATGCTGCCGCACCGTCATGTTCAACACCTTGGGCAATTGACCGACGCTGAACGTGACGAGCTGGCTTCGATCTACTCACGGCTGCTAAAGGCTATGGACAAGATTTACGACAGTCCAACGCCATACATTTCGGCTTGGCATCAGGCACCACTGGTCGAAGGCGGCGAAAACGTTCGCCTCCAGCTGCAGATCACCTCTCCTCGTCGTGCTGCAGACAAGCTGAAATACCTAGCCGGCTCTGAGTCAGCCATGGGTGCCTTCATCGCAGATTTTCCACCAGAAAAGACCGCAGCTCAGATTCGAGAGGTGCTCTAATGCCCGATTCAACCCTCACTGCAGTAAAGAGCGATTTCGAGTCAACTTTTGGTTACGCGCCAACCGGCGTTTGGTCGGCACCCGGGCGCGTTAATCTAATCGGCGAGCACACTGACTACAACGAAGGCTTTGTCTTTCCATTCGCGATCAATCGCAGAACCTATGCCGCAATTGGCGAGCGAACCGACAACCTAATTCGAGTCGCATCTAGTTTTTCAACCGAGATTCACGAAGTTGACCTGACCGCAATCAAGCGTGACGAATCAAATGATTGGGCGGCATACCCGTTTGGCGCGGCTTGGGCAATTCAACAGACCGCTATCCAAAAAGGCATCCAAATCACACCAAAAGGTTTTGACTGCTTCATAGAATCTGATGTACCAGTTGGCGCCGGCCTGTCATCTTCGGCCGCCCTGGAGTGCGCCGTTGCACTTGCGCTAAACGAACTTTGGTCGGTTGGCCTTGATCGTCGAGACCTTGCCCGCGTGGGTCAGCTTGGCGAAAACGAAATTGTTGGCGCGCCAACCGGCATCATGGATCAGTCGGCTTCACTGCTAGGCGAGACCGACAAGGGCGTGTTCCTAGACTGCCAAAGCCTTGAGGCTCAAGTGATTGATTTGGGCTTTGCTCGCGAGGGCTTGGAGCTTCTCATAATTGACACCAAGGTCGCTCACCGCTTAGTTGATGGCGGCTATGCAACTCGTCGCGCAGCCTGCGAAAAAGGCGCTCAAATAATGGGCGTAAGTTCTCTGCGTGCTTTGACGATTGCAGACCTTGCAAAGGCCAAAGAACTCATGGATGACGTGACATATCGCCGAGTTCAGCATGTGGTCACCGAAAACGATCGAGTGGTCGAGACAGTAAGAGTCTTGCGAGAGCAGGGCCCGCGCGCAATCGGCAAGCTTCTCTATGCCTCTCACGAATCGATGAGAGATGACTTTGAAATCTCGGTTGATGAACTCGACACTGCTGTAGAAACTGCCCTTCGTCACGGTGCAATAGGTGCACGCATGACAGGCGGCGGTTTTGGCGGTGCAGCGATTGCCTTGACCCCGGTCGAGAAAATTGGCGAGGTCAGTTTGTCTGTCACTGCCGAATTTGAGGCACTTGGTTATGCCAAACCAGACATCTTCGTGGTTTCAGCAGCACCCGGAGCACGCAAAGACAACTAGCGCACTGACTGGCGCCCGACTACTCGTTTGAGAGTTGGTTGCCACATCGATAGAAGCCGGTGGCCAGGTTATCGATCGCATCCTTGGCTTCAGTTTTCACGTCGCCAAGGGCATAAATCGCGAAAGTGAGAGCGGTTCCATCCTTGGCATTGATTATTCCGGCTAGGGTGTACCCCTTCTTGATCCAGCCGGTCTTTGCCAAAATCTTGCCGGCAGCATCTAGGTTGTCGCCCTTGAACCTGCTGGCCAGGGAACCCGACTCGGCAGCAACAGGCAGGCCATCCCTGATGACTTTAAAGTCACCGGTGCCGTTGAGAACCAACTTCATGAACTTTGCCATGTAGGTAGGCGAAACGGCGTTGAAATTGCTTAGGCCCGAGCCATCGCGGATAACCATTCCGCTGGCGTCGAGCCCCGTCGCAGTTAGTGCCTGCTTGATTGCAACGTTTAGAGATGAGAACGAACCGTCGAATCCCTGATCAAGCGAAACTAGTCGAGCCAGAGCCTCGGCCTGAGTGTTGTCAGAAACCTGAAGCATGTGTGTGATCCACTTGCTGATTGGCTGTGACGAAACCTTCGCAATCTCGGTGGCAGAAGTCGGCAGCTTGCCTTCAGAAACAACTGCTGCCGCGGCACTCGCACCGAGAGCCTTCTTAAAGTAGTTTCCGGCGTTCATGACCGGTTTGGTCGAACGCGCCGAGGTTTCGTTGCCGGGGGTCTTGCGGTCGCCGTCAACCTGAAGAGCAGTTACTTCAGACATGTAGCCTTCGGTTTGTTCGCTGCGTTCCCAGCTTGACTCCCAGCTAGGGCCGGTAAACAGGGTGCTGTCGAGAATGATTCGGGTAATCGGAATACCGGCCATCTTTTTGTTTACATCAACCGCAAGGGTTGAGAGCTTTGGGGCATCCTTGTAAACCGATTGCGTGCCAGGCGCGGTGCGCGAAAGAGTTACGTCGCCGCCGCCGACCAAATAAACGGTGCCGGGCGCCGAGGGGTCACTGTAAACGCGGGTGTCGATGCGATAGTTAGGGCCAAGTGTTGCAAGAGCGGCAGCCGCGGTCAGTGTCTTCAACACAGATGCCGTTGCAGCCGGGGTGCCCGCATTGCGGTCGAACAGAATCTCGTCGGTTGCCGGGTTAAGAACCACGGCCGACAGGTTTGCCAGGCGAGGGTCGGCGGCCAATTCAGAAACTGAGCAGGTTCGAGCGGATGAAGAGCTTGGAGATGGGCTGGCGCTGGCAGAATTGCTCGGCTGCACACTGTTGTTGGCACCGGTAGAGGTGGGCAGCCCTCCCCCAGAGATGCTGAAGCCACCGATGATTAGGGCTAGAACCGCAACACCAACACCGGCTCCAATTGCTACCTCTTTGAAGTAGGCAAAGCCCTTGGTTTCTTCAGACAATTGATCTCCTGCAAACGGGTCAACGACGAGCCGACCATCGGTTCGATTTTATCTTCGTAAAGCCGAATCAGTTGGCTTTGAGGCCAAAGCCGCATTGGTACAAACGAGTTGCCAAGGTGTCGAGCGCTGGCCTTGCCGCATAGCCAACACTCTTGCCGCCGGCAGATCTTGCGAAGAACGCATACGCAAGGCGGGTGCCATCTTTTGCGTTGACAATTCCGGCTAGTGAATAGAGACCGGGGATGTAGCCACTCTTACCAAGAACATAATTGCGGGCAATAGCGTTTGCGCCGTTGAATCGGCCCGCCAAGGTGCCGGTTTTGCCGGCTACTGGCAAGTAGGTCTCCATCTGAGCAAGTGTTGGGTTGCCATCTAGATTGCCTCTAGCCACCTTGGTCATCAACTGAGCGACCATCTTTGCTGTGACTCGATT
>JBEGSA010000009.1:0-39751 GCA_041180145.1 Actinomycetota bacterium
GCCATGTCGATCTCGTCGTCGAAGTGGCCGACGTTTGCGATGATCGCCTGGTGCTTCATCTTCATCAGGTGCTCAGGCAAAATGATTCCTTGGTTACCGGTTGCAGTAACGAAAATATCGACCGATTCGATAACTGATTCGAGGCGAGCAACCTGGAATCCATCCATGGCTGCTTGAAGCGCACAGATCGGGTCTATCTCGCTGACAATCACTCGAGCGCCCTGGCCGCGCATCGCCTCAGCAGAACCCTTGCCAACATCGCCATAGCCGGCAACAAAGACAACCTTGCCGCCGATTAGAACGTCGGTTGCGCGGTTAATGCCGTCTGGAAGCGAGTGGCGAATGCCGTATTTGTTGTCGAACTTTGACTTGGTAACCGAGTCGTTGACGTTGATAGCTGGGAACAGTAGCTCGCCACGTTTGTGGAACTCGTAGAGGCGCAGAACGCCGGTGGTGGTTTCTTCGGTGACACCCTTGATCTCGGCAGCAATGCGAGTGAAGCGGGTTGGGTCGGTCACGATTGAACTGCGAAGCAGGTTGAGAATCACGCCGTATTCTTCGCTGTCGGAGGCCGAGGTTGCTGGCACAGCACCAGCAAGCTCAAACTCGCGACCCTTGTGAACCAAGAGGGTAGCGTCGCCGCCATCGTCAAGAATCATGTTCGGGCCGGTGTAGTTTGCACCTTCGGCGGCAGCTTCAGCTGACCAGTCGAAAATCCGGTCGGTGCACCACCAGTACTCTTCAAGGCTTTCGCCCTTCCAAGCAAAAACCGGAGTTCCCTTAGGCTCTGCCGGGGTTCCATTCAGTCCAACTACGACTGCAGCGGCTGCCTCATCCTGGGTTGAAAAGATGTTGCAAGATGCCCAACGAACCTGAGCACCAAGTGCAACAAGGGTTTCGATTAGAACTGCGGTCTGCACTGTCATGTGCAGCGAACCGGTGACGCGAGCGCCTTTGAGTGGCTGCAAGGCTGCGAACTCGGCGCGCAGCGACATTAGGCCAGGCATTTCGTTCTCGGCCAAGCGAATCTGGTGACGGCCTGCCTCGGCGAGGTTTAGATCTGCAACTTTGAAATCAAATGACATTACTACTCGGCTTCCTGCTTGATGAGTTTCAAAACTTCATCTCGAATCTGGATCATGTCGGCTTCGGATGAAGCTTCGACATTCAAACGCAGCAGCGGTTCGGTGTTCGATGCACGAACGTTGAACCACCACCATGAACCAGCTTCGGCAGGCTTGCCTTGCGCTGTGATGCCGTCGAATTCGTCAAAATTCGCACGGTCGGCAAAAGCCGAAACCACGCGAGCCTTGGCGGCCGCGACATCTGAAACGGTCGAGTTGATCTCGCCGCTCAAGTGATATGGATTGTATTTCTTTGCAAACTCAGATAGCGGTGCGCTCTGAGCTCCAAACTCTGCCAACACGTGCATGGCCGCCAACATTCCGTTGTCGGCACCCCAAAAATCTCTGAAGTAGTAGTGGGCAGAGTGCTCGCCGCCGAATATCGCATTGGTGGCAGCCATCTGGTCTTTGATCAGCGAGTGCCCGACCTTGGTCTTAACCGGCTTGGCGCCGTCGGCCAGAATTACTTCTTCGACAACCCTTGAGGTGAGCAGGTTGTGCAACACGGTGACCGGCGCACCCGGGTTGTCGCGGCGCTCGCGAGCGATTTCGCGACGGGCAACGATTGCGGCAACTGCAGAAGGTGTGACCGCATCGCCCTTTTCATCCACCACAAAACACCGGTCGGCGTCGCCGTCAAAGGCCAATCCGATATCCGCGCCGTGCTCGACTACAGCTTTTTGCAGGTCAACCAGGTTCTTTGGGTCGAGTGGGTTAGCTTCGTGGTTCGGAAAAGTTCCGTCGAGCTCGAAGTACATGGGAATGATTTCGAGCGGAAGTCGCTCGAGGTCACTGGCGGTGCCTAAAACTGCTGGTACGGTAAGGCCACCCATGCCGTTGCCGGCATCAACAACAACCTTGAGGGGTCGAATGCTGGCCAGTGAAACCAATTCGCGAAGGTAGCTGGCGTATTGAACCAGGATGTGCATTTCACGAAAAGTTCCCGGAGTCTCGACCTCATCGATTCCGTTCTCTAAGTATTCAATCGCGCGATCACGAATGGCAGCCAAGCCGGTGTCGAGGCTGATTCCGCGAGCGCCAGCGCGCGAAAACTTGATGCCGTTGTAACTTGCCGGGTTATGACTTGCCGTGAACATCGCAGCCGGGGCATCTAGAACACCAGAGGCAAAGTAGGACTCGTCGGTGGAACATAGCCCAATAGACACTACATTGGCTCCGCGTGCCTGGGCACCGGCCGCAAATGCATCGGCAAACTCAGGCGAAGAATCACGCATGTCATGTCCGACCACTACGTCTTGACCCGCTGCGTTTAGTTCGTCTACAAATCCCGCAGCCAGGGCCTCTACTACTGCTGGGGTTAGGGCGGTGCCAACGAGGCCACGCACGTCATAAGTTTTGACGATTGCGTTCCAGTCGATAGTCATTGAAGCCCTTCCAAACAGCGAACCCCAAGTTTATCAACAAGCGAGTAAATAGACTTGAGCAATGAGCGAAAGACCGGCATCCAGAGGCGCATCTCGCGACCGCCATGGCCGAGGCATTCGTCGCCCACTGCTAAGCAACCTCTTTCGCTTCGGCGACTCCCGGCTCGCCGGGTTCGAACAAATCGTGAAGAGTTCATGTGAATTCTTGCGAGATGCCTGGCCCGATGAATTAGGGCAACTGAACTGGCGAATTCTTGACGCACCCGCCTTGCCAGATGGAGCCGAGTCGGTTCGCCGCTGGTCAACCAGACCAGAAACCATGACGGTTGTGATTTATCGGCTACCCATCGAACGCCTCGGGCATCACCGTCGAACCGATCCGCTTCACGAGCGCATGCACATCGAGGAATACGTTTTCACAGCCGCGGCAAGCCTGATCGGTAAAGAACCCTGGCAGCTTATTCCTGGCGTCGATGAAGACTAGCGCCCGCAGATAGCCCAGGGCTAGCGCCTCGCAAATTAGCGAACGCGAACCTGAACTGTTCCGCCAGAATTTTTAGAATCTAGCACCGGGATGCTCGTTACTGCTCCGTCGACATCGACGATCAGATTCGCGAATAGGGCGACTTCACTCTTGGCGAAGAAGTAGTTGCTGCCTGGCCCAACCTCGATGGTTTGAACTCGAGAGGTTTTTGAATTGAAAATGCTGAGTTTAGAAATGCCAACCGGTGGAATGCTGATTGCCTGAGCCGCTTTGAAAGCGGGAACGGCCTGCAACCAGGTGAAGTCGCTGATCGGCTTTTTGGTTTTGTTGGTGCGCGACAGTCGAAGCGATGCCTGAATCGACGCCGATGAATCAATCACCGCGATATAGTCACCGTCGGCAAGCCCCGAAATTGCCAGATCGGCCACCTGGCCGGCGTTTATGCTCTGGCGAATCACGGTTCCAAAGGTGGTAGCGCTCGTACCCATGATTTGAGCGGTTACCGTTGCCGGCTTGTCACCCGGCACGAACACCCTCAGCACCGGCGCTAGGTCAGCAAAGTCGTTATTGGCCGAGGCAAGGGCGGTTGCATCTTTAGAGCCGCGAATAAACACTCCGGGAATCACTAGCCGCTTAGAGCCTTCGATGCTTGGAGATACATAGTCGACACCAGATGCGGCAAGGCCCCTTACAGTTTTCTGCTGAATCCAGGAAGCAATCGAGCCACCGGTCGCAGTGACGTGAGTAACCATTGTTTTGGTCTTCGGCGCATAGCTTGAAAGTGGCAAAACCACTTCTTTGCCAGCCACCACAGCGATACCGGTTAGACCAGGAGCAGATACTCGACCGCCTTGGCCAAAAATCTCCAGGTCAACGGTGGCATCGACGGCAGTAGGATTCTTCAGAATCAATAGCGATTCGCGACCAGTATCGGTGTCGCCACCTATCAGCCACTGCTCGCTGGTTGGCCTCTGGCATGCCGCTCCGGTGAGGCCAGCGATTGCCGAGCCTCCAAGAAGCTGAATCTGGTTGGCGTTGAGCAGCATAGAGCCCTGTTCGGCTAATCCCTCTGGGTCAGCGACCGTGAATACCGGGCCCTCACGTTTCAGGGTTACGTTGGCTGGATTGGGGTTTGCGAATCGACTCGAAACCGTGCCGGCACCCAGGGCCACAAAGCTGCCGAGCTTGGTGCCGCTTGAGCCACCACTTTGATAAACCCCG
Source organism: Actinomycetota bacterium (assembly GCA_041180145.1). Taxonomy (GTDB): domain Bacteria; phylum Actinomycetota; class Actinomycetes; order Actinomycetales; family Microbacteriaceae; genus Rhodoluna. Next base: position 4,215 of record JBEGSA010000009.1, read on the forward strand.
CCGGGGCAAACCAGTTGCAAATCTCGAGCCTTAACCTCTAGCTCACGAGCCTGGGGAATCTGGGCGGCGGTGATCTCAAAATTAGGCATCAAGAAGGCCAGTGCAGCGCCCAATGCCAAAACCGAAATCAGTGAGACAAATCGCTTAAGCATCGCCGTCTTCTCCAGACTCAACAAAAATCGAACTGTCCGACGATTTGGTCGTGCGGCCAGAGCCGGTCGGCATGGCAAGCAAAATGAACGCAAGCAGAACAGCCAACTGAACGCCCTTGGTGATTGACCAAACCGATGGTTCGGAGGTCGCCGGTTTTGTCAATTCAGGATTCGGCTGTTTGACTCGCCAAAGTTTGCCAAAGTCGGTTATGCCAACTGCTTCAAGTTCTTTAACCGAATCAAGCGCTATACCGAGGTCATGATTGACGCTCGAACCTTGGGCGGGAACCAAAACATAGCCGAGCCCAGCGTCTTGAAGGGCCTGCAGCAAATCTGTTCCGTTAGCCGAAGCTAGATCGGCGACCAGTTTTGCGGTCGTCGAGTAGCGCTGAGCCTTGGCCAGTGCGTTTTGATCGCTCGAGTCGGTAGGCACCTGAAGATTCTTGAGAGCGAATCGATAGCCCAGGCTCACATCTTGCAGCTGAATGCCGTCGCCGCCAACTATTTCGGCACCGAGGCGAACGCCAGAATCACCGTCGATTTCTGGGTTGATCACCAACATTTTTAGTTGGCTGCCAAGCGCACTTTCTGCCGAAACTATCGAAGGCACAACGCGGGCATCCGAGTATTTAAAACCTGGAGCGGTGGTAGCAGCCAATGCTGCGGCGGGGGCAAACGAGAGAGCGACCAAAACGGATGAAAGTACCACGCGAATTGACCTGGCTTTGGCTTCACCAAGGCAAATTGCGAGCAACGCGGCAAAGCAAAGACCAGCCAAGATGAGGTGAGGAGCTGCTGCACCATTTACGTAGTCGACAGAACCTGTTGATGAGCCAACGCCGATCGCTGGAAACTCGATTGAGGTAACCACAATTGAACTGGCCAACGACACGAGAGCGGCCAGCCAGACCGCCGCCGCCACCCCGCTGCGCTTGGTTAGCAGGGCTAGAAGCCCGAAAGCCAGAACCGGAATGACGATCCACTGCGAGATTTGACCAACAAACGGAAGACTCGCGCCAAAGCTGTGACCGCCAAGCAGATATTGCCAAAACGCTAGCTTTTCGGTGCTCTGCGGCAAACCCGGATCGGCGAGGATAGCCAGCGGCTGCAGATCAATCAAATAGTGCCAAACCGATGGAGCCATAATCGCGGCAAGCGGCAGTGGAACCCAGATTAGATATCCGAACCGTCGAACTCGAACGGCAATCACTGCGGCAAGGGCTACCAGCAGAATCGGAATCAGGCTCGGCGAGCTGGCCCCAACCGCGGCGAGCAATAGGCTCGCAACCGCTATCCAAACCCAAATCGGCAAAGTTGCGCTGGCGGCGGGAGCCTTGCCTAGGCCGGCGGCCCGGGCCACGGCAAAAAGCACCCAAGGCAGTGCTGCCGCGGTAATGATTGAGGGCAATCGACCCTCTAGGGTAATTACGGCAATCGTCGGCCAAAGGGCAAAAGCCAAAGCGGCGAGGTTGCGTGCCAATGCCGATTCGACCAGCAGGGACATCAGGCGCCAGGCGCCGACAAAGGCAATCGCCTTTCCAAGCAAAAGCAGCAAACCAATAGAAAGTGACGGCGCCCAAAAGGTTGGTGCACTGATTGCAGTTAGCACCCAAACAAACGGGTCGCTTGGAGCAAAGAACCCCAGACCAATCGGCTGGTAGCTAGCACCCGCGCGCGCAAAGATGTCGAACCAAGATTCACTCAGCGGAAGCAAGCCGCCACCGGTGACCGCTATGCCCTTGGGCCAAAAAGCAAAGTTGAGGGCAATCAAAGCAATGACGAACCAAAGTGCACCGCCAGCAACAAAACCTTTGCCAGTCGAGGTCTCGGCAAACTGGCCGCGATTGAATTCTTCTAGGTTTTGAGCAATTTGCTCTTGCTCGAAGCGAGCACGTTTGCTGGCCCGAACCTGCTGCCAATTTGCCCTCAGGCCTCGAAGCGACTTGAACTTGAGAATGCTGGTCTTGGCGATTCTGCGTCGACTCGTCAGACGCTTGAAAATAGTGAAATAGCTCCAAACGGCGGACGAGATTTCAGACCAGAGTTTGTCCGGGCGCTTGCTTGCGATTCGCCAAATGGCTCGGCTTAGACCGATCACTGGCAGAAAGAACCAAAAAGCCAAGGCCAGCGGAAGCGGTTCATAGGCTAGCCGTAGGTGGATCGAAGCTCGTCTCAGCGCGGCCCTTGGGCTGGTGCCAAGCCACTTGCGTGGGCGCTTGCCGCTGAGTGACAGTGCGGCGTGGGCCACCTTCGCGGTTGGAACCACGATTACGCGATGGCCGGCCATTCTGGCTCGAATCGAAAAATCGAAATCGGCGGCGAGCGGCGGAGCCGCTTGGTCAAGTCCGCCAAGCGAGTCGAACAAAGCCACCTTGATAAGAGCACCGGCCGTGCCAACGGCCATTACATCTTCGGTGAGGTCGTGTTGGCTTTGGTCAAGCTCGCCGCTGACTAGCGAGAAAAGATCGCCGAGCGGGGTCAGTGTGAGACCCTGCTGCAAAATTACTCGGGGGTCGTTCCAATCGACCTGCTTTGGCCCGGCAATCGAAACCGAAGGCGAAAGCTCGACCGCCTTTAGCAGGTTGTCGAGGGCATCGACCCGTGGTGCGCTGTCATCGTGCAGCAGCCACAACCAAGTGGCCTGTGGGTCGGCTTGGGCACGGGCTTTTTTTAGTGAGTCAGCAAGGCTGCCGGTTGCTTCGATTACTAAAACCTGGTCGGCTTTGACGGTTTGGGCATCGAGCGCCTGCAGGGTTACCGCGAGGTAATCGGCTGCGTCATGCGCAACCACAACTGCGGTAACGAAGGTTTTCATTGGTTCGGCCTAGGCCGTGGTTTAAGCGCGCTTCTTTAGCTTGCGGCGCTCGCGCTCAGACAAGCCACCCCAAATACCGAAGCGCTCATCGTTCGCAAGCGCATAGTCAAGGCACTGAGCCTTCACATCGCAACCAGAACAGATGCGCTTAGCATCGCGAGTCGAGCCACCCTTTTCAGGAAAGAATGCCTCAGGGTCGGTCTGCGCACAAAGCGCATCGGCCTGCCAAGCTAGTGGGTCGGTGTCACCGTTTGAGTACGCCCCCGCGACGCCAAGTCGAAGTGGATCGACAAACCAGTTTTCTGGTACGCGATTACGACTATCCATGTCTTTTTCCTTACCCCAGGTTCCACGGTCATTGTGAAACCTTGCGAAATACTTCCGTGGTTGTAATTACACCGTTGTAACTCACTCAATGTCAAGTTGAGGTGAGCCAACCCTAACCCCTCGGTTGAGCCTTGAAATGCCTACTATCCTTGTGTTTATGAGCATTTTGGTCACCGGTGGCGCAGGCTACATTGGTTCGCACGTTGTGCGATTGTTACAAGAGCGAAACCAGGATGTAGTGGTGGTTGACGACCTCGACACCGGATTGGCGGCCCGCATCGGTGCTGCCCCGCTCGTGAACCTAGATCTAGCCGCACCCGATGCGGTTGCCCGCCTGACCGACACCATTAAGACCCACAGGGTTTCATCGGTGATTCACTTCGCCGCAAAGAAGCAGGTCGGGGTTTCGGTGCAGCAACCTGAGCACTATTTTGACCAAAACATCGGTGGCATGACCCACCTGCTCGAGGCCATGCGCGAGACAAATGTGACTCGATTCGTATTTTCTTCAAGTGCCGCCACCTATGGAATGCCCGATGTCGATTCGGTGACCGAAGACCTAGTTTGCGCACCAATCAATCCATACGGCCAAACCAAGTTGATTGGCGAATGGATGGTGGCCAACGCCGCTAAGGCTTGGGGCCTGCGCGGAGCAAACCTGCGCTATTTCAACGTTGCGGGAGCGGGCTGGAATGACCTAGCGGACACGGCCATCATGAACCTGGTGCCAATCGTGTTTGCCGCTCTAGATGCGGGCAAGGCACCAATCGTTTTTGGCGATGACTACCCAACAGCCGACGGCAGCTGCGTGCGCGACTATGTTCACGTGCTCGACCTAGCCGAGGCTCACCTGAGCGCTCTCGACTACCTAGAGCGCGACGACCGCAAATACGACACATTCAACGTTGGCACCGGTAAAGGCTCGAGCGTTTTCGAGGTGCTCGCCGAGATCAAGAAGGTTTCTGGCATCGAATTTGAGATCGAGGTTCAAGGCCGTCGCGCCGGCGACCCTCCCGCGCTTTGCGCAAACGTGAACCGAATTCAAAGCGAGTTTGGCTGGGCCGCTAAAAATGGCTTGCACGAAATTATCCAATCGGCATGGCAGGCAAAGCTCGCCTAGTTTCGGTTGAGCAGCCCCTTATTGCTTCGGGCTAGTCGCCATAAAACAGGTGCCCGAGCCCGTGAGGCTGAACTTTTTGGCGTCGCCCGAAAGATAGGCCGCCTCTCCCCTGCGAAGAACCAGTCGCTCATCGAGGCTGGTGCTGATCGCGATCTCACCCGCGGTGCACAAGAAAATGCTCTCTCCCGGCAGGTTTAGATCGGCAAGCAGGTTAGCCCCCGAAACCTCGGCTCGATAGGTGATGAATTCTTCTACGGCCGCCGGATATTCAATTAGACCTGTCACCAATTCGCGGGTCTCAACCTTTGGCGCGGCTGCAAAGCTAAAGTCAACAACGTTCACAAGCTCGGCAACATCAATGTGCTTTGGGGTCAGACCGCCACGCAAAACGTTGTCTGATGCCGCCATGATTTCAACACCTAGACCCGACAAATAAGCATGGATGTTGCCCGCGGGCAAGAAGAGCGCCTCGCCAGGCTCAAGGTAGATGTGGTTCATTAGCAGGGCCACCACGACCCCTGGGTCGCCCGGGTAAAGCAGGTTCAGGCGCTCGGCGAGGGCAAACTGCCCCTCAAACTCAGCAAGGTTAGTTAGCTCGGCGGTGACACCGTCTAGGTTGCCTCGGCGAGACAGGATGTCAGCGAAAAGCCGCTTCAAACCATCCGGCTGATTGAAGAGCTCTAACCATGCGGAAGCTATCGCATGCATGCCATCGCTCACGCTTGGGTGCTGGGCTAGGTCTTCGAGAAGGAAGGCTATCTCCTGTTGCGTTTTGAACCCGCAAAGCGCCTCAAATTCGGATAAGGCCACGATCATCTCTGGCTTGTGCTGATCGTCTTTGTAGTTTCGGTTGTTGGCAGTTAGCCCGATACCGGCGGCATTTTCTCGTTCAAAGCCGGCCTTAGCCTGAGCAGTGTTTGGATGTGCCTGAATCGAAAGCGGGCTGTCGGCGGCGAGGATCTTTAGCAAAAACGAAAGCTGGTGGCCGATTTCATCGGACAGTGGTCGCCCTGACTCGGCAACTTTGGCTACCGAACCCTCGTGGGTGCCAAACCAAATTTCGGCCATTGGCTGGCCGGTTGGCTGGGTTGCGAAGTAGTCGCTGATCAGGGTGCGCGAACCCCATGCGTAGTCACGCGCGGTGTTGGTAATTTTGATCAGCACTGTTTGCCCCTAGCAATTCAACGAACTAAGCCTAACCAGCACCAACCAAAATAGACTTGAGGAACTTGCCAAACAGGAAGCCAAGATGAACGCACTGACCCAACCGATTCGCGTGATTTACAACACGCGTGAAAAGGGTTACCGCTCAAAAACCTGGCTAGCCTACCTAGCGATTTTTACTCTTTTGGCTGGGGATGCGGTTCGCTATTCGGTGGGCTGGTACGGCTGGGGTGCGGTGCTGGCCACGATTGCAATCGGCAGCTTCACGATGTTCTTCAAAGGCGACCCGATCGGCACTCTCAAGAATATTCCATGGCCGCTGTCCGCGCTGCTGGCATACATGTTGGTCAGCACAATTTGGTCGGCCTACCCGGGCTTTACTCTGCTGGCAACCCTGTCTCAAGTTTTGACAACGCTTTTTGCCTTGTTTTTAGTGAGTCAATTTAGTTGGCGTCACCTGCTTCGGGTCTTTGCCAACGTAGTTCGATTCATTCTGATCAGCTCGTTCATTTTTGAGTTCATCGCGGCGGCAATTGTGCAAGGGCCAATTGCGCCGATTTTCAAAAATTATGAGGGAGAGAAACCTCCCGCCGCAGCCTTCTATTGGACTGGTGGGCACCTGTTTGATGGTGAACGCATTCAAGGAATCGGTGGCAACTCGAACCTGCTTGCCTTCGCCGCAATGATTGGCCTGGTCGTGTTTTCGGTTGAATACGCAATCATCGCGACCAATCGCCCGCTCAGCGCGGTCAGCGCTGCCCTAGCGCTGCTTGCCGTGGCCATGGCAAAGTCTGCTGGCATCGGTTTCGCACTGGTTGCGGTTGCCGCCGCAGCCCTGGTTTCGATTGCCGCCGAGGGCAAAGATCGCGATACTCGCCATCGTTACTATCGCGTTGCCTGGGCGGTTGCTGGCACCATCGCCGCCGTGGTCTTGGCTTTCAGAGCGCAGGTTTTTGAGTTCTTCGGCAAGAGCCCCGATATGACCGGTCGAAGTGGAATCTGGAAATTGGTTCTCGGTTTGGTAGAACAGAAGCCGGTCTTGGGTTGGGGCTGGATCAGTCACTGGGTGCCAGGTGTAAAACCTTTTGAGGGCCTGGTGGTAATCAAGAAAGTGCCCTATTACCAAGCTCACAATGCCTACCTGGATGTAACCATGCAGCTCGGTTTTGTCGGATTGGCGCTGTTCATGCTTCTAATTCTGCTGACCTTCATCAAGCTTTGGAGGCTAGCGGTGCGCCACACCAGCGCACTTTATTTGTGGCCAATTTTGTTATTCATGGGGCTCTTGGTTTGGAGCCTGACCGAAAGCCGCATGCTGATCGAAATCGGATGGGTGCTGCTGGTGGTCTTTGCCGTGAAGGTCAACGAACCCGAAGAGTTCCTAGAGCCTCGTGGTCGGTCGCCTAAAAGAGCTCGTTTGCTCGCTCGAGGTCCTCTGCGAAGTCGACTTCTACGGCATAAAGATCGCTAATGTCTACGGCCTTGAACTTTAGGCCGTCTCGCTCGATTCCAAATTCAATGCCGCGCTCAAAGTAATCCTGGTCGCCTACTTCTTCGAGGCGAGCAATCAGTGCCGCCTTGTCGGCCGCCGAAACGTAGTTGATTCCGACTGCTTCACCTAGGGCCGGGGTAACCTGCTTCGACAGCTGGTCAATGAACCCGTCGGCGTCGAGAGTGTATTTGACCTCTTCGTCGCTCACCTTCGAGGTGTTAACCACTACAAACGACTGACCGGCATCCATCAGCGGGGTTACCCTGGTGAGCACATTTGGGTCAAAAACTACGTCACCGTTCATCCAAAGAACGCCACCGTCACCAGATGCGCGAAGGGCCTTCAACAGACTCTTGGATGTGTTGGTCTGGTCGTAGAGTTCGTTGTAAACAAAGGTGGCCTCAGGAAAGCGCTCAATGATTGCTTCGAGTTTGAAGCCGACCACAATCATGACTCGATAGGTTTCGGCGAAGGCGAACTTTAGGTTGTCGATTTGCTGCTTCATGATCGAACGACCATCGCGCAACTCGGTAAGTGGCTTAGGCAGCGGGCGGGCAAGGCGTGTGCCCATGCCAGCGGCAAGAATGACAACCTGTTTAGACATGCGTCAAGTCTATGGAATCTGCAGCACTTGCCCGATGCGAATGTTATTTGCGTCGGTGATTTTATTGGCGGTCATGAGGGCACTTAGGGTCACGCCAAATCTGGTTGCGATACGGGTCAGGGTGTCACCCGAAACCACGGTGTAGGTGGTTGGCTTTACCGATGCGGTTGGGCTCGGAGTCGGGCTGGCCGTTGGTCTAGGCGATGCCGATGCCGTTGGGGTTGCGGTCGGCTTTGGGGTGGCCGTGGCGGTCGGCGAAGGCGAGCCGCTTGGCTTAGGAGTTGCACTAGCCGACGGGCTGGCAATTGCCGAAGGGGTAGGCGAAGCGGTTGGGGTTGGCGTGGCCTCGACCAGGGTGGCCGGCGCCTTAGTGCCGACCGGAATCAATGAGCCGAAGTAGGCATCAACTGCAACCAGCGGAACGCGATCGCCTACCAGCAGCTGATATGCAGCGGCATTCGCAATCAAGCGCTTCTTGCCGCGCTGCACCAGCCAGAGTTGACGGTCTGGCGTGCGAATGAAACGGCCAATTTGGTTCAGGCGATCATCGGCGGCGAGGTTCTTTTTTAGAGTCGCGCAAGTGAGCGCATCGAGGCTGAGCACGGCGCCCGGGTAATGCGCGGCATCGGCAACGCTGATGCCACTAAGTTTGCCGCCGACTGCCATGAACAGTTGGTCTTGGCACAAAATCTTGCTGGTGTCGATGGCCAATTTTTTGTTGTAGCCCTTGAAGTCGGCTGCCTTAACAACTCTTGGCTTGGTAACTAGCCCAAGCTGAAGGGCCTTCTCGGCGCTTGGCACAATTAAGGCTCGGTCATAGCCATCGATGAGGTAGTTGACCGAAGAGTCGCTGGCTTTCAAGTAGGTGCCAGGCGCAAACGCAGGCTGGCCCGTGGCGATCAGGGCCATGGCCGAAGGCGAAAGCACCTGAATCACCGGGTCGGTCATTGCGGGTGCGAACTTGGCGCGGTCGGCGCCGGTGAGAATCACACGTTTTTGCAGATTGCGCACCAGATAAATCGGGTTCTCGGCTGAAGACTTTGCGAAGAACGGAGTCTTTAGGGTCGATGCGGTTGAGTTCGGAATCAGATTCAAGATTGGGTCGGCAACCACCTGGGCATTTTTGACAAGGTCGGTGCCATTGTCAATCTTGCGCTTGCCATCAGTGGCAATTAGGTAGTGCGTCGAGTTTGAACTTGAAACGATGCTTTGAAGCACAGAAATGTTGGCTACCTGCGACAGGCCCGGAGTGGTCATTTTGCCTACCGAGGGCATGAACCACTTCGTGAAATCAAGTTCGGCCGCGGTGGCCTTGCTGACCTCGGAGTAACTGTCGTTTGCGTAAAGGCCGAGGTTGCCATTGGTGACGTTGGTGAACATGGCACCGTTGCGAATAATTGGCTTACCCCAACCTAGGTGCCCCAAACCGCTAATTTTCAGGTTTGATAGCGCCGGAACCGCGATGCCCGCGGCAGCTAATGACTCTTGATCGAGAATCTGACGCTTCAAGCCGTTTTGAACGATGTAGGTATCGCCATTTTCGCCGGCGACATACGCGGTAACTGGGCCGCCTGCCGGCAAAGCTGCAAGCTGTGAAGCCGTGAGCACGATGGCTTTGGTGCAGTCGAGGCCAAAGCTGGCAACCTGGTCGCAACTCGAGAAGGTGTATTTCTTTCCGGCGTCGACGTAGTAAAGCTGCCCGGTGATCGCCTTGACCACGCGGGTCATGGGACCTGCGTCATTGAAGGTGTTTAGGTAGTCTGCCGAGATAGTGCCAAGAGGGCCAAGCGGGCTAAGAGCCTTTACGGTTTCTGGGTCGCTAATCAGGTACTTATTGTTATCGACAATCAGGTAGGTGCCGCTGGTGGCGCTCTTTAGCAAAAAGCCACCGCCGACCGGGTCACCGAACCAGTCGGTGAAAAACCGCCAAAAGTTTCGATTTCCGTAGGCACTACAGCTGTCACCCGAGCCATAAAGGTTCTTCAGAGCAGCATCGTTGGGAGTGTAGGGCGTATAGAAATAGAGCGCCCTGGTGGCGTTGCTCTTGATCAGCACCTCTTTGGTGCCACAGCTCGAATTTGGGTTCAGCAGGACCTTCGAAACCTTGCCCAGCGGCAACTTTTTGTTCTGCACGAACGAACTGCGCGGGTCGTCATACCAGTTCAGTTGACCGGCCGCGTGATAAAGCTGGTTGAACAAACCAACATAAACCTTGCCGCAAATTGCCGGGTCAGAATCGGGGCAACCATAGCCCATGGCGGCTTTGTACATGTATGCGGTTGGGTTTTTGGCTTGAATCAAACCCTGCTCTTTTTGTAGTTTGACCAGAAGCACTCGCGGGTTGATTCCGCAGGCGCGCGAGACCTCGTAAATAATTTGCGCAGCGGTTTGCTGAACCTTGCCAACGAAGGGTTTGCAACGACCGTCTTCGCCAACTTTGTCGACGGTGTCAGAAACATAGTTTCTCAGGCACTTTGGCCCGCCATCGTTATCTTCGCAAACCGGCACTTTGCTCTCTAGAAAGCGCTGAATCTCGGCGACAGTCATGGTGCCGAAGTCGAAGAAAACGCTGTCGCTGATGATCAGCCCGGGGTCGAAACGCTTCACGTCGGCAGCCTGAGATGCCGGTGGAGATTGCAGAGCGACCACGCCGATAAAGGCCAGCACCATTGCAAGTGCAAGCCCAATCAGTCGTGACGGTTTGCGAGAACTCAAGGAACGACTACGCCTACGGCCTTTGATTGGCCACTGCTCGAGTGTGACTCATAGCTAACGGTCACGATTGCGGCACCTTTGGGTAGGCCCTTGAGTGAAATCTGGAGGGGGTAGCACTCGGTGCGGTTTACGTTTGCTTCGGCTTTGGCCGTAGCAGTCTTCGTAACACCGGCTCCGGTAAAGGTGATGGTGCAAATGCCATCGTTTTCGGCAACATTGCTGACTTCGCCGACCGCATAGATCACACCGGCCGACGCATCGACTCCGGCGTCGGTAATGACAACGCTGGCGGACTTTTTGTTCACGGTTGGCGACGCGCTCGGGGTCGCCGATTCTGACGGCACAGAAGTTGGTGTTTCGACAATCTCGGTAGGGCTAGGTTCTGGGTCGCTCGGGGTGAGGCCTGAATCCCAGTTTGGGTAGAGCAAACTGCAACTGCTTAGCAGCAGCGTTGCGATTGTGATTGATGAAAGTGCGAGGAATTTTTTCATGATTTAGCCTCCCGGAAGCTCTTCAAGCCTAAGCTCGCAACCCTGAAAAAGCCCTGTGAACCGCCGCACAAAACCCTAATTAACGGCCTTGCAGTACCTTTAGGGTTTGGTCGCGATTGCCGTGCACTGCAGCCCACACCGCTGCTCGATATTCACCTGTCGAATCCGCCCAGACTTTCGGATCAGCGTCTGCCAAGACCGCACGGGCGCGCGTCTTCAGCTCGTCAAAGAATGCCTGATCGGCCTGCTCGATAGCCGGTGTGAAAAGCTGCAGGTCAAGCGAGATGATTCGGGTCAACCAGCTGTCGCGCACGTCGGGTCCAATCAAACCCTTGTCAATTGCTCGCAGCAGAATCCGGTTGATTTGCTCAATAGAAAGCAGGCGATCCTGAAGGCTCATGAGCTCGGCGGTGCGCTTTGAAAGTGACTCCCCCTCGGCTCGAACGCGCCAAAAATAGGCCGGTTCAGCCAACATGTCAAACTTACCTGCGGCCAAGTATGCAGTGACTACCAGGGTCATATCCTCATAGCTCACACCGACGGGAAAACGCAGCTTGGTGTTCTGCCAGAAGTCATATCGATACAACTTGTTCCAGCTGGTGGCATCGCCCAAAATCTCGGGAACCTCATTGACCGAAACCTGTTCGCGATTCGCTTTATAGAGCGACGCTGTGGAGGTGCGATCGAAATAGCGAGACCCATAGAAACATACGGTCTTGCCAACCACGAGATCGGTCGAAGTCTTTTGAGCTTGAGCCACGAATCTCTCAATTGCACCCATTGGCAGAAGGTCATCCGAGTCTAAGAACATCACGAACTCGGTGTTTTCGATTGCCTCGAGGCCAGCGTTTCGGGCGGCGCCAAGCCCTTGATTGTCTTGGGTCACGATGAAAAGCTCGGGGGTACTGGCTGCAAACTTCTCCAGAATGCTCGCCGAAGAATCGGTCGCACCATCGTTGACCGCAATGATTTCAAAGTTGCCGTGACGTTGTGCCCTTGCCGAGCGAATGCAATCGGCGAGATATTTTTCGACGTTGTAAACCGGCATCACGATTGTGACTCTGGGTTGGCTGGCGTCGTAAGCCTTGGTCTTGAAACTAACCCACCAAATCAGGCGCAAAACGGCATAGTGAACGCCCGGAATAAGCCCCGAGGCTAGCATTTTGCGCGCGAACTTGATGAGTGACTTTTTCAATTTGAACCTTTATTTGAAAACAATTTCGACAACCCGCTTAGCCGCGTGGCCGTCTTCGAGTGCGTTAAATTTTTGCTGCCAAGCACGATAGCGAGAGTGATACTCGGTAGAAATCCGCTCGATTTGGCTTAGGGCAACCAGAACCTCTTTGTCGGTCGACAAAATTGGCCCGGGCGCTTCGGCCTCGAAGTCAAAATAGAAACCGCGCTCTTCTCGATAGCGTTCAAGGTCGGGGGCCAAGAACATTATTGGCTTGCCGGTAACCGTGTAATCGAACATCACCGATGAGAAATCTGTGATCAAAACGTCGGCCGCCAAATACAGTTCGGTCACGTCTGGGTATTTGGTCACGTCAATGGCTCGCCCTGCGACCTCTGCTTTATGGGCGGCGTGGGTATTGGTGTGACCGCGATAAATCATTTGATAGCCAGCCGGAAGCTCGATGTTTTCATCCATGAAGGTCACCGACTCCCAGTTGCCGGTTGCGCTGCGCTTGTAGTCGCGCCAAGTCGGGGCATACATGACCACAATTGTGCTTGGGTCGGCTATACCGATGGCCTCGCGAATGCGCTGGCGGTCGACTGCGGTCGAGGTGGTGAGGCGGTCGTTGCGCGGGTAACCGGTCTCGATGATCTCGCCCTTATAGCCAAAAGCACCTGGGAAAACCTTGGTGCAAAAACCGTTTGGTGAAATCAAGTAGTCCCAAGCCAGTGCTTCGCGATCCATGGTGTCGAGATAGCTTTTGGTCAAATTGTTGTTTGGAATCTCGCGGCCGAGTCGCTTAAGCGGTGTGCCGTGCCAGGTCTGCAAATAGACCTGACCGGGAACCTTGCGAAAATACCAGGGCCAGTTGGTGTTGTTAACCAAATACTTTGATGTTGCCAGCGCATCGAGCCACTCGCGACTGCCGAAGCGAACACCGGTTGAACCCTCGGGGGCTTTCGTGCCTGGGCCGGTTGTCCAAACGAATTTCAAATCTGGTCGAGCGCGCTTCAGCTCAACGAATATGTCGTATGGATTGTCGCCGATTACTTTGCCCTGAAAAGATTCAAAGAAGACTTGGTTTTTGAGTGACTTTGTTGCCTGCGGGCGATACTGCCACTTGCGCAAATATTGCCCACCGCGCCGGCGCAGTGCACCGGCAATTCGGGTTGGCGAATAGGTCTTGATCAGCCGGGTAATTTTGCTCACTTGACCTGCTCCTTGTTCATGCGGCTGCGATCAATGGTCATGCCTGCACCCAACAAATAACCTCGGATGAAACCCCAGCCCCACGATAAGTGCATTGTCGGCAGCACCACGAGCAAGGCCACGCGATCTTTAAGTTGCAAGCCCTTGGCGCTGATTGCCAAAGAGGCGACTGCCAGCAAATAGGCTGCCGTCGGAAAGATTGCCAGCGGATTGGCGTCGAGCAGGTCTATCCAACTGAGAATCAAAATCAGCACCAAAACGGGCGGGGCGAAATAACGCTTAGAGGCTCGCTTCAAGTCGCGTCTGGTCAAGTCACCGCGCCAAACCCCGGTCGAATAAAACTGCTTGGCAAGTCGACTCCAGCGGCCACGTGGCCAGTAGGTGACTTTTAGTTCGGGTGAGAACCAAACCAAACCACCGGTCTTCTTGATGCGCTGCGCTAGATCCCAGTCTTCGCCGCGAATGATTGCTTCGTCATAGCCGCCAACCCGCTCCAGGGCAGACTTTCTAAAGATTCCTAGGTATGCACTTTCGGCTTCGCCAGCCGCTCCGCCAACGTGATAGCGGGCTCCCCCGATGCCAAATTTGCTTGTGTAGGCCCAGGCGACCGCACGTTGAAAAGCGCTTCGCCCCTTGGCATCCATGATGCCGCCAACTAGGTCGGCACCCACACTGAGAAGTTCGGTAATGCCGATTTTTATGTAGCCCTGGGCCGGCTCGCTGTGGGCATCTACGCGAATTATGTAGTCGTGCTTAGCAATCTTGATGGCGGCATTCATTCCGACCGTGGTTAGACCCCTCGGGTTGGGCATCAAAACCACGCGCGGGTCGGCCTCAGCCAGTTCGGCCGCAATTCGATCGGTCTCGTCTTTTGATGGGCCGAGGGCCAAAATCAACTCGATTGCGCCGGGGTAATTCTGGGCCAAGATGCTTGCCGCTGCGGCGGCCAGGTGCCCCTCTTCGTTGAGCACCGGCATGATTACGCTGACCGCTGGGAGTGCTTTGTTCTCTGCAGCCATGGCTAGTCGATCGTGTCAGAACCGGTGTGCAAGTTGTATGCGTCGACCACGGTCTTCGGGTCGCCATCCATTTTCAAAACACCCTTTTCGATCCAGATCACTCGAGTGCAAGTGTCGAGAATCGACTTCATGCTGTGGCTGACCAAAAAGACGGTTCCCGCGTTGGCGCGCATTTCGCGCATGCGTGCCTCTGAACGGTTTCGGAACTCTTGGTCGCCAACCGCCAGGGCCTCATCGATGATCAAAATGTCATGGTCGCGCGATGCTGCAATAGCGAAACGAAGTCGGGCAGCCATGCCCGAAGAATACGTGCGCATGGGCAGGTCGATGAACTCTTCAAGGCCAGCGAACTTGATGATGTCGGTGACTGCAGCGTTTATCTGTTTGCGAGTGAATCCGAGCGCAAGGCCACCAAGCAAGATGTTCTTTTCGCCAGATAGCGCGGGCATTAGGGCTGCGCCAACGCCGAGCAGAGTTGGTCTGGCAAAGGCATAAACGCCACCACCCGCGATTGGGGTGAGGCCCGCGATGGCGCGCATCAACGATGACTTGCCCGAGCCGTTACTGCCGATGATGCCGACTGAGTCGCCCTCATAAATTGTGAAGCTAACCTTTTTGACCGCGTTAACCTCGCGCAGATTGAGCTTGCGAGAGAACAGGCCACCGCCAGCAAGTCGACGAGTTGCCTTGCGACCGCTGGCAAAAACCTTGTAGGTCACGTCGACGTTGTCGACGACAACTACCGGCTTGCGGGTTTCGGTTGCCTGCGGCTTAGTCTTCGCGGCCATAGCGCTCCTCCGCCTTCCAGAAGAACCAAACGCCGACAATTAGAGCGCCGAACGCCCAGCTGGCACAAACGGCCCAAAGGTTTAGCGACATCGAATAACCCTCAACCAATGCGCCGCGGGCGGTGCTGATGAAGGCATAGACCGGGTTGAAGTCCATCAACTTCAAAAGCGTTGGATAAGCGCCAAGCACCCGCTCCATACTGAAGAAGATGCCGCTGGTGTAAAACATCACCCGGTTAGCGAAAGGAATGAGCTTGTTGATGTCTTCAATGTGCACGGTGAGACGGGCGGAAATCAGCGCCAATCCAAACGCAAAGATAGCCATCAGCGCAAGAAGTGGAATCATGAGAAGCCAGTTGAAGGTGATGTTCTGCTGAAAGCCGATAAGCACGACAAGCAGCAAACCGATCTGCGGCAGAAGATTTAGAAATTGGCGAAGCACCGACGAAAACGGCAGCAGCATTCGCGGAAAGTTGAGTGACCTAACCAGACCCAGGTTGCTGGTTACCGAGGTTGCACCGGTCGAGATTGAACTCTGAATAAACGAGAACAAAAACACGCCGGTAAACAAGAACGGGATGAAGTTGGTTGGGCGGTCACCACCGATGATGATGCCAAAGATCAGGCCATAAACCGCACCCTGAATGGTTGGCAGCAGAATGACCCACCACTTGCCGAGGCGGTTTTTGGAATTTGCCGCCTGATTCGCAAAGACCGACATGGTGACGGCAAAGTCTCGGCGCTGCCAAGCCATTTTGAGATATTCGGCCAAAGGTGGCCTTGCGCCGACGCGCCTTAACCCGTGCTCGCGAGCGTAATCAGCAACACTCATTCGGGCTCCTCGGGTTTGAAGTTTGGTGTCAAAAGTCTATCGCCGACGGGGCGGCTCGACCCTAGTTTGAAGGGCTCGGCGAAGTCGATTGCTTGAACTCGTCTTGAATCAGCTTGCGAATTTCTTTGAAGTTTGGCCAGACCACGTCGACCGTTGGCGGAGTGAGGGTGATAGAAGTGATGCCCTGTGACTTTGCCTTGATCGCCAGGTCAACATACTGAGAAAGCATGCCACTAGGGATGTTGGTCTTGACCAGCTTTTCACCGGCCGAAGCAATCTGTTGGAAGCGACTGAGCACGTTCGCTGGGTCCATCTGCTGCAAAACGGCATCTTCGACCTCATGCTGACGCTTCATTCGGTCGTAGTCGCTGGTGGTATGCCTCGATCTGGCATACCAGAGAGCGTGATAACCATCGAGGCGCTGCTTGCCGACTTCGATCCAGCCCTTGACGTCTGACAGGTCATCCAATTTGCCGCCGATAGGCAGGCGCTGCTTGACGTCGATTTCAATGCCGCCCAGGGCATCGATTAGCGAAGAAAAGGCGGCCATGTCGACCATCACATATGACTGAATCTTTAGACCCGTCACATATTCGATTGCTTCTTTGGTGGCCTCGATACCAGGCGACGAACCCTGTTTTACTGCATTCGGGTAAAGGTCTTCGTGGTTGTCCGTGACATCCTTGAAGATCGCGTTGATGAGGCATTCGAAGCCGCAGTTCCAACCCTTTGGGTACACAGTGAGCATGGGCGAACCCGCCGAAAAGCTTACGTGCTGCAAATTGCGCGGAATACCGATGTTGACCGCCTTGCCGGTGGCGGCATCGATGCTTATCACCGACATAGAGTCAGGGCGAATGCCAAAGCGATCTCGGCCCGAGTCGGCACCAAGCAGAAGAATGTTGTAACGACCGTCGACCGGCGAGGTGTAACCGCTTTGGTTGAAGATCGAACCGATGAAGTTCGCCTGCACTCCGGCCATGTTTCCCGCATAGCCAATCGCCGAGGTGCCGAGCACACCTGCCAAAACAATCGCGGTAAGGGTGATCCAGCGTTCACGAGAATATAGGCGACCGAGCTTCATTAGGCGAAGGGTATCGAGCGCCAAGAAGGCGAACAGAACCGCATAGGCGATGAGCGCCACAGCGAGGATGCCAATCAAAACTGGCAGCGTGGCGAGCCAAATGACCCAGCTCTTGTTGATGAGGCCAAGCAGAACCATAAACACGATGAGTGCCCAGAAACCTAGGGTGGCGCTGATGCCAACTCGAGCCAGCTTTCGATTGCCGGCAACCAGTTGAGCCGAACCAGGAACAAAAAGGGTTAGCGCAATCAACCACCAGGCACGGCGATGCATTTGCTCTGGTGTGGCACGGTCGATTGCGTGAAATGGGCCAGCATTTCGCTGACGCGGGTTCATGCGTTGGTTCAGATTTGAGATTTTAGCTTCGCATTCTTCTCGGCAACCTGCTCTTTGAGCGACTCGCCATAGGCGAACATTGCAGCCGAGATTTGGGCATCGTTGGTGCCAAGAATTCGGGCGGCCAAAAGGCCGGCGTTTTTTGCCCCGTTGATTGAAACCGTTGCTACGGGAATTCCGCCTGGCATCTGCACAATAGAAAGGAGCGAATCCATTCCGTCGAGTTTTGCCAGTGCAACCGGAACGCCTATTACTGGAAGAGTGGTGACCGAGGCAAGCATGCCAGGAAGGTGTGCTGCGCCGCCTGCTCCAGCGATGATTACTTTGATGCCACGGCCGGCTGCTGCCTTGCCCCACTCGATCATGCGCTCTGGCGTGCGGTGTGCGGAAAGTACCTCGACTTCGTATTCGATGCCGAATTCTTTCAGGGCCTGGGCCGCATCAGACATTACGCTCCAGTCGGAGTCAGAGCCCATCACAACGCCGACTACCGGCTTGCCAGAAATTGCTGCAGACATGGGGGCTCCTTAGGTTTCGGCAACCCCTAAATTTTACCTAAAAGCTGACTTTATCCCTGTAGCAAAACGGCGGCGGCACCTTTGGCCTCGGCCAGAGCATGGGTGGCATCGTTCGAAACGACCGTGATGTGCCCCATCTTGCGACCTGCTCTTGCACTCTTGCCATAGGTGTGAATCTTGGCTTCAGGGTGAGCGGCGAGCGCCCTGTCGTATGCCTGCACAAAGTTGTTCGAGTCGTCGACACCGAGCAGGTTGACCATCACAGAGTGCTCTGCCCGAGGCGCCGTTGAACCAAGGGGAAGGTCAAGTACTGCTCGCAGGTGCTGCTCAAACTGGCTGGTAACCGAACCCTCAATGCTGAAGTGGCCAGAGTTGTGTGGCCGCATGGCCAGTTCGTTGATCAAGATTCGACCATCTCGAGCCTCAAACATTTCAACAGCAAGAACGCCGGTCACACCGATTCCCTCGGCTACAGCAGCTGCAATGTCGGCGGTGCGCTGCAAGGTCTCGGCACTAACCTGAGGGGCTGGGGCAAGAACAACCGAACATACGCCGTTTTCTTGGATGGTCTGAACCAGTGGCCAGGTCTTTAGCTCGCCCGACGGACGTCGAGCGCTTAGCTGTGCAAGCTCGCGAACGAAGTCGACCTTTTCTTCGGCCAGCAAACTGCCACCAAAGTCATCGAGATTGCCGAGCCAATCGATTGCGTCGGCAGCGCTTCGAACCACACGCACGCCCTTGCCGTCATAGCCACCGATTGGTGTCTTCAAAATTGCAACACCACCGTTTTCGGCAATGAACGCCTCGAGCGCTTCTGCGGATTGAATTTCGGCCCAAGCAGGCATCGGCAGCCCAAGCGCGCCAAGTCGCTGACGCATGTGAAGTTTGTTTTGAGCAAAAGCTAGCGCCTTGCTTGGCGGCTGAACGCTAACCCCCTCGGCTTCTAGAGTTTGAAGCACACCAAGTGGCACGTGTTCGTGATCGAAGGTGATCACATCAACGGTCTTGGCAAACTCACGAACCAACTCGACCTTGGTGTAATCGCCGACCATGGTGGTGGCAAGTTGAGAAGAAGAACCCTCGGCTTCGGCGAGCACGTGAAGATCTAGACCCAGGTTAATTGCCGGAACGGTCATCATGCGTGCCAGCTGGCCGCCGCCAATCACGCCAACGCGCAAAACCTTTGCGTTCACCGCACCCACCGTTCGTTAATTTTCAAGTTCTATTTTGACGCACTGATGCGTTCGATTTCAGCGGCAACCAATTTATGCTTTGGCAACCCCTCGAGTACCAATGCCTCTTCGCCCTCTACGTAAAGCGTGATTGAGCGGCCGCGCGAAACCTCAACCTGGCGAATCGACAACATCGAAACCTCGCGGCGATTTTGCCCCATTAGGCCAGCGCGCGCGATAACTCGATTGCTGGTTATTTCGACATAGCTTGAGAGGTAGCGCAGCAAGGGAATCAACCAAAGGATGAAGGCAATTGCACCTGCAACAGACCAGAGCACAATGTTTTGCCACTGCTCGGTTAGGCGGCCACTGAAGAAACTGAGGGAAAAAGCGGCCAAAAACAACGCGACTCCGGGCCAAAATAAACGACCGGCGCGCGGGCGCAATTTGGCTATCTGGGTTTCGGCAAGAAAAGTCATTGGTCTAATTGTGTCGCAAGTGCACAATGTCGCCAGCAGCGATGGGCATAACTTGGCCCGAGTTATCGGGCAAAAAGACCAATCGACCGGTGTCATCAAGGCCCACCGCTTCGCCAAGCAACTCTTGGTCGCCGGGCAAAATGACCCGAACTCGATGCCCGATTGAGGCACAGTTTTCGACCACGGCTGCCCGTAGGCCACTGGCAACGGCATCGCCGCGTACCTGCTTGTAAGCCGAATACAGGATTTTAAAGTTGTCTAGGTAAACCTGCAGAACGTCGTCGACCGTCGGTGAATGCGCCCCTTCTAGGTTCAGCGACGTGGCGGCTTCGATTGGAAGTTCTTCCCTGCCCTGCAAAATATTCAAACCTGCGCCGACTACAACACCCGACAAATCAGGCACTAGTTCGGTTAGCACTCCCGAAATCTTTTTGTCGTTCACCAAAACATCGTTTGGCCACTTGATTTTGGCCTCTGAGCCCTCGATAAAGTGGTTCACGGCCTTCTGCATAGCCAAGCCGGCCATCAGTGGCAACCACGAAAACTTGGTGGCATCAAACGAAGTTGGTTTTAGCAACACCGACACAAACAAAGAGCTACCGGCCGGAGCCAGCCAATCGCGACCGGAACGCCCACGCCCAGCGGTTTGAAAACCGGCAACCAAAACAGAAAAATCTTCGCGATCAGAGGCGCTTAGGATCAGGTCGGTGTTAGTCGAACCGGTCGATTCAACGTATTCGTATTCCATTCCTCAAGGCTAGCGTTTGTGGGTTTCTGCCAGCGGATTTGCGAAATCGCAGTAGCAATCCTTCAAAGGATTTGCCCTTTCGCTTCAGTAGAGTGCTGTTATGACCTTTGAGAACACCTTTACTCAAGCAATTCGATTGAACCCAGACATTGCCACCACCAAGGGCAAGCTGGAGGACCTTCGTCAGCGTTATCACGAAGCCGTCACCGCCGCCGGCGAGAACGCAATCGCTAAGCAGCACGCAAAGGGCAAGCAAACGGCTCGCGAGCGCATCGAGGCGCTGCTCGACCCTGGTTCATTCGTTGAACTCGACGAGTATGTTCGCCACCGCTCGACCGCATTCGGCATGGATGCCAAGCGCCCATACGGTGACGCCGTAGTGACCGGTGTCGGAACCATTCACGGCCGTCAAGTTGCACTCTTCTCTCAGGACTTCACTATCTTTGGTGGCTCGCTTGGCGAGGCTGCCGGAAACAAAATCATCAAGGTCATGGACCTAGCCATTGCCACCGGTGTGCCAATCATCGGAATTTTGGACTCGGGAGGCGCTCGAATTCAAGAGGGCGTGATCGCTCT
Organism: Actinomycetota bacterium; assembly: GCA_041180145.1. Taxonomy (GTDB): domain Bacteria; phylum Actinomycetota; class Actinomycetes; order Actinomycetales; family Microbacteriaceae; genus Rhodoluna. The sequence goes on from JBEGSA010000009.1 coordinate 25,033, forward strand.
AGGTAAATACGGCGAAATCTTCAAGCGCAACACCATGGCCTCTGGAGTGATTCCGCAAATCTCGATCATCATGGGCCCAGCAGCAGGTGGCGCGGTCTATTCACCAGCGCTTACCGACTTTGTGATCATGGTCGACAAGACCTCAAACATGTTCGTGACCGGCCCAGACGTTATCAAGACTGTAACCGGCGAAGATGTTGGCATGGAGGAGCTCGGTGGCGCTCGCGCTCACAACGAACGCTCTGGTGTTGCCCACTACCTAGCCGATGACGAAGCCGACGCGATCGACTACGCGCGCAACCTGCTTTCATACCTGCCTGAAAACAACCTTTCTGAGACCGTGGTTTATGAGGCCGAGGGTGAACTCGAAATCACCGATGCCGACCGCAAGCTCGACGTGATCATTCCAGACTCTCCAAACCAGCCGTATGACATGCACACGGTTATCGAGGGCATCGTCGATGGCGGCGAGTTCCTTGAGGTGCAGAGCCTTTACGCGCCCAACATCATCATCGGTTTTGCACGCGTTGACGGCCGCAGCGTTGGCATTGTTGCCAACCAGCCACAGGCGATGGCGGGAACTCTAAACATTGATGCCGGTGAAAAGGCCGCTCGATTCGTGCGATTCTGCGATGCCTTCTCGATTCCGATTCTTACTCTCGTCGACGTGCCTGGTTACCTGCCTGGAACAGACCAGGAGTGGGCCGGCGTGATTCGCCGCGGCGCTAAGTTGCTTTATGCCTACGCCGAAGCAACCGTGCCGCTGGTAACCATCATCACTCGTAAGGCATATGGAGGCGCTTACATCGTGATGGGCTCAAAGCAGCTCGGTGCCGACATCAACTTGGCTTGGCCAACCGCCGAGATTGCGGTTATGGGTGGCCAGGGTGCGATTAACATTTTGTTCCGCGACCAGATCAAAAAGGCCGAAGACGCCGGCATGGATGTCGCAGCAGTGCGCGCCAAGCTAGCCGCCGAATACACCTACAACGTGGCGAGCCCGTTCCTGGCCGCCGAACGCGGCGAGCTAGACGGCATCATCGAACCGGCGGCTTCGCGCATCTCGGTTATCAAGGCGCTTCGCGCACTACGCACAAAGCGTTCTAACCTGCCGCCCAAGAAGCACGGAAACATTCCACTGTAATGGCCGGCAAGCATGTGAGCTCAGAGGGCAACGAACACGAACTTCAGCAAGCGCTGCGGGTGGTTCGTGGCACTCCGACGCCCGAGGAATTGGCAACCGTGATCGCCGTTCTCGAGGCTGCACACGCTGAAGAGGCAGCAGCGAGTCATGGATTTGAGCGTCAGTTGAAGTCAACTTGGTCGCGTAACCAGGCTCAACTGCGTCACGGAATTCTGCCCGGCCCCGGCCAGTGGCGCGGCGCATATCGATCAGGTCTCAACTAGGTTTTCGAAACTCGCGATTTCTAACTAGGCTGGCATCAACTCCAACTAGATAGGACACGCAATGACGCGCGAAACTTCTTCAATCGACCGCATCGCCGATAAATGGGTCGACACCTCAGCCGAGCTGAGCCCATCTTTCGCCACCTACATTGGCCGTGATATCGGCAAAGACAAAATTGACGACGCTTCACCTGAAGCCCACGCCCGCTACGTTGGTGAAATGCGCAAGGTGCTTGTCGAACTTGAAGGCGCTAAGCCTGCCGACAAGGTCGACGAGGTCACACTTGATGCGCTTCGCGAAAACCTAACCCTTGGCGTAGAGATTGCCGAATCGGGTCTTTGGAAGCGCGAACTCGATGTCATCGCCTCGCCCGCTCAGGGATTCCGTGAAATTTTCGATCTCTCGCCGACGGCAACCGAAGAAGACTGGAAGAACATTTCAGCTCGTTTGAGCGCAATTCCAGGTGCAGTGGATGGCTACATCCGAAGCCTGAAAGAAGGCATCGCAGCCAATGACACCCCGGCACGACGCCAAGTGGAATGGGTGCTAAACGAGGTCAAAGAGCTAGCCGGAAAAGAAAGCTTCTTCACTAGATTTGCATCTGGTGCAAAAGCTGGAGAGACCGAACTTTCGGCTGGTCTAAAGGCCGACGTTGAGCGAGCCGCAGTAACTGCCACCGAAGGCTATGCCCAACTCGCCGACTTTTTGGCAAATGAGTTGTTGCCAAACGCCAACAAGGTCGATGCAATTGGCCGCGAACGCTACTCGCTGCTTAGCCGCAGATTCTTGGGAGCAAAGGTTGACCTCGATGAGACCTATGAGTGGGGCATCCAAGAACTTGCTCGGGTTACTGCCGAACAAAACGCTGTGGCAAACGAAATCAAGGCTGGTGCAACCGTTCAAGAGGCCATCGATGTTTTGAACAACGATGCTTCGCGCAAACTGCACGGCACCAAGGCACTGCAGGAGTGGATGCAGAACCTGAGTGATGCAGCCATCCAGAAACTTAGTGGCACCCACTTCGACATCGCCGAACCAATCAAGAAGCTTGAGTGCATGATTGCCCCGAGCAACAGCGGCGCGATTTATTACACCGGCCCAACCGATGACTTCAGCCGCCCTGGCCGCATGTGGTGGTCGGTGCCGGCTGGCGTTGACGAGTTCGACACCTGGCGCGAGACCACAACGGTTTATCACGAGGGTGTGCCTGGCCACCACCTTCAGGTAGCTCAGGCGGTCTATAACCGTGCCGAACTCAACAGCTGGCGCCGCCTGGCATCTTGGACCTCTGGTCACGGCGAGGGTTGGGCGCTTTATGCAGAGCGCCTAATGGCCGACCTTGGATTCTTGGATGACGCCGGTGACCGCCTAGGAATGCTCGACGGTCAGCGCATGCGCGCGGCAAGAGTGGTTCTAGACATCGGCGTGCACCTTGGCAAGCCAAAGCTCGAAGGCTCTGGAGTTTGGGACTTCGAATATGCTCTCGACTTTATGGGTAAGAACGTAAACATGTCGAAGGAGTTCGTGAACTTCGAAGTGCACCGCTATTTTGGCTGGCCAGGGCAAGCCCCGAGCTATAAGATCGGCCAGCGCATTTGGGAGCAAACTCGCGATGAATATGCGGCCCGCAAAGGTGCGTCATTTGACATCAAGGAGTTCCACCGCGAGGCGCTCAACCTAGGCGGTTTGGGTCTAGACACCCTGCGTCGAGCACTACTCGGTTAATCGATTCGTTACCGGCTATCCCCCAAAGAGGGGACACCGATTCGGAGCTTGTAATGTTCGCAAGAACCCATACTTGAAACAGAGGTTCTCATCGGCGAATTTGGGGATGCCGAGAATCTCTGGGGTCAGGCGAAATCCTGATTTGGGGAAGCAAAGGTGGCTCGAAAGAGCCACCTTTCGCGTTTAACCTAGCTTCAGCCAGATGTCTGGGTTAGCCACTCCGTGACGCACGGCGGCAACCGTGATAAGCCAGGCCTCGCCCTGAGGCGAACGAATGGTGACGCGTCCTTCGGTCACCTTTTCAACCGCCTCGGCCGCCTGTGTCAAAAGTCGATCTCGATATTCGGCCGAAACTTGGTCTAGGCCGCCCTCGTCGAGAATAATCACTTCGACTCCCCTACCTCGCAACGCTTCGGCTGTCTTTTTCAGGATTGGGTTCATCAGGTTTCGACCACGAATTTCGTCTCGCAGTGCCGCCTCAAGAAGCAGTGCCTCTCGCCGAGATTCCTCGTCAAGTTTGCCTTTTTTACTTTGAATTAGACCGAGGGTAGGCAGAGCACCGGCAAGCGCAGCTGCAGCGCGGGACTGGCGTTCGAGGCTGGCTGCCGAAGCAACGGCTCGTTCGGTTTGAGTCTTCAAAGCCTGAGCGTTAAATTCCTTGACTTGGCGTGATGCTTTTACCAAGCCGAGAGAAACCGCGTGACCTGCGGCGACCAGGAGCGTGGCTCCGATGATTCCCGAAATGAAGAACGACCCGATGCCTCCCCACACGATGACTTGAAGAATCAGACCGACTGTTCCAATCCAGGCGACCACGAACCTCTCGCGCACCGCCGTTGCGGCCATAAGGGTGCCGACCCCAACGACATACCAGGTGGAATAATCATTCAGTTTTGAGGGGTCGAGTTCATTGTTGACCAACAGCGGAATCATAAAAGCAGCCGAGAGATTGAAGAGCGCCTGCGACATCGGAAGCCGGTTTCCCCGATAGAGCACAGTCGTGCAGAAAACGGCGACCAGATATATTCCTAGCGCCAGTATCGCATTGGATTCGTTTGCGTAAGCGTCTAGCGAGAGCAGACCGAGCGTGAAGTGAAACAGAGCAAAAAGTCCGGCGATTAGGCTCACAATCCAACGAGGAACCCTGATCACGATCGGCTCCATTCGATCACGATGGTTGCGCCCACGCCCGGCTTTGCATCGATGAAAACTCTTCCGCCAACAGCCTCGACTCGATCGATGACCGACAGTTTGAGCCCCAGCCTCGACTTGATTACGCGCGAGGGCCTGAAACCTCGGCCGTTGTCTTTGACGACGATTTTGATTCGAGATTTTGCTGCGCGCAACATGACGATTCTTTGGGCCGAAGAACCAGCGTGGGTGATCGAATTCGAAACCGCCTGCAGGGTTGCCCCGGTCAGTGCTGAAGCAACAACTTCGGGAATCGGGTAGTCATTGGCGCCTTGAACGTCGACTTGAACCGATGGAAAACCGCGCCTGACCGACTCTTCTAGGGCACTGAAAAGTGAGGCTACGGAAATGTTTCCACCCGGATTTTGCATCTCAGTTTGCGCGAGGTTCAACCTTTGAATCGCAGCCGCGGCCAATTCAGCCGCGGCCTTTTCTTCTTCGGCGGTTTGAGCCTTAGCGGCAACTAGAAGAGTAGTGAGCACCGAGTCATGCACCAGCGCATCCACTCGGGCCCGCTCGGCATCGGCTGCCGCCGAGGTCGCGGCAACAATTGCCGCCTCGGTGGCTCTGCCATTGGCTAGGTCGACCTTCGAAGCTTCGTATCGCAAGACCAGAACGAGCGATGAAATGGTGCCCGAAAAAAGCACGGTAAGCGCCACGTCTTGGGCGACAATCAGTGGCGCTGCTCCTCCACCCAGCTCCCGCACGTGCACCACAAAGTAGGCGGCGGGAATCAGCAGCGAGAAAATTGTTGCCCAAGCCACCGAAAAACCGCCGAATGAGGAGATAGCCGCGATTCCTGCGGCCCACCAAATCCAAGGTTGAAACCCTTCGGGAATTTGAGCACCGGGTTGAACCTGAAGTTCCCAGGTGAGCAATATGACCAACGTGGCGATGGTTAGTGCTCGGAACCAAAACTCGCCTTCATCGAAAAACCAAACGCTCACGAAGACGCCGATAAAAATGGCGAACATAACGCCGATTGCGATGCCAAACCAGATCGGTTGAAGTAGGTAGGCCTGTGAAAAGGCGTTGACGAACATCTGCAAGCCAACGATTGGAGCGGTCACCGAGAAGACTCTTCCCAACAGCCGGTTTACCTGATTTACCGCAAAAGAATTGGTCTGCTGATCAGGGCTGGTCATGGCTTAGAGCAACCCCTCGTCGAGAATGCCGTCTTCGATTGCTCGAAGCAACAACTCGGTTTTAGTTGGCGCCCCTCGCCCAACGCCAGAGTACTTTTGCCGCACGCGGTCAATATGCTCTTTGGCCGTCGACTCTTTCATGCCAAGCTGATGGGCTACTTGCTTGAGCGCAAAACCTGATGCGTAAAGGCCTAGAACTTCGCGTTCGCGTGGTGAAAGGTTTGCAGCCTTGAACTCGGCATCACCATCGATGGCAGCCGTGGTTTGAAGGTTATTCACCGTCACACCGCTAGCAACCAGGCGAATTGCCTGCACTAGCTCGGCCAAACTTTTCGCTTTGGGAACCAGCGTTGAGGCACCAGCTTTTAGCGCCGCGCGAATCAGGTTTTGCTTATCGGCGATGCTGAAAATTACCACCTGCGAACCGGCCAGCATCAGGTTTCGAACATTATCTTCGACCATCGAACCGTCGGCCAAAGAGAGATCGAGAACCACAACCTGAGGTTTGTGCCCGCCCAGCTGCTTCAGCAAACCAGAAACTGTTGCCGCTGAACCAAGCAGGTCTAGGCCGTATTCTTCGCAGGCGCCGCGAAAACCGAGTCGAATCGCATCATGGTCATCGACCACCGCGACCTTTACTGCATTGTTTTCGAGCACCATGGTTACTTGCGAACGAGGCTAGCGACTGCTTCGACGTGATGGGTGTGCGGAAAAAGGTCGAAGGCTCGAAGCGTCTTAAGCTCATATCCGCCTTCGATGAGTGGCTTTAGATCACGCGCAAGGGCAATCGGGTCGCAGGCTACATAAACGATGTGCTTTGGCTGAATTGCTAGCAGCTGACCAACAACCTTGGCGCCGGCACCGGCGCGAGGCGGGTCGAGCACGATTGTCGCGTTGCGCGGGCTGGCGGTCTTGCCGCCCTTATCTAGGTTGCCGACTCGCTCGTTCAAGAAACGCTCGACCGGCGCACAAACTGCCTTGGCCTTGCTGAGGTCGGCAAGGTTCAAGGTTGCGTCGTCGGTTGCCTGACGGAAAGACTCTACCGAGGTGATTCGCAGACCATTGCCAAACTTCGCGGCAAGCGCGCCCGAGAACAAGCCAACGCCGCCATACAGGTCAAGATTGTCGGCCTCAAGATCGATACCCACGGCAGCAACCATGTCGGTGACTGCTCCAGCCAAAACCTCGGCAGCCTTTTTGTGAACCTGCCAAAAACCTCCGCCAGAAATTCTGAATGTGCGACCGGCAACGCGCTCAATCAGGCGTTCGTCGCCCTTTAGCTTGGCGTCGATTTTCCACTGCACCTGGCCGGTGCTCGATGCGGCCACCTCTACCTTTTTGACGCTTTGATAGTTCTTATTGTGCATTTCAAGTTCACGGATGTCGTCGACAGCCAGTGGCAAATCGCGCACTTTAACCACATCGTGGCTGCGTTCACGGTATGGACCAACCACGCCGGCCTCATCGACGTGAAGCTGAATGCGGGTGCGGTAGCCAAGACCGTTTGCCTCGTCGTCACCAGGTGCTGCCTCAACAACCGGACGAAGCTTTATGCCGGCCATGCGGTCTAGGGCTTCTTCGAGAACGTCGGCCTTTAGTTCGCGCTGACGCGCCAATTTGATGTGGCCGAACTCGGCGCCACCGGCACCGCCAACGCCGGCCTGCTTCCATACCTGTGGAACACGGTCTTCAGAAGCCTCAAGAATTTCGGTTGGTTCGGCACGGCAGAATGAACCACCACGGTCTTCGTAGACAACCGCCTTTACCTTCTCGCCCGGCAACACGTGTGACACGAAAACTACGCGACCGTCGTGGCGGGCAACAAAGATGCCGCCGTGCGCGACTTTTTCGATGTTCAAGACAAGATTCTGGCCGACCCAGTTCGTAGTTTTACTCACCCAGCAAGATTACCCTGTGCTGGCTCTGGCAAACTGGGCTCATGACCACTCTCGTTCTTGCTTCGACCTCGCCCGCCCGCCTTACTTTGCTGCGCTCGGGTGGCATCGAACCGGTAACCATTGCACCGGGTGTAGATGAAGACCTAGTAGCCGATCGAGCTACTGCAGCCGGCCTAATTGCAAACACTGCAGACATGGTTCACATTTTGGCTAAGGCCAAAGCCGAGGCGGTTGTTGACCACCCGGATGCACGCGGGGCGATCATCATCGGTTGCGATTCATCACTCGAGTTTGACGGCGAGGCACTTGGCAAACCCCACGAACCTGAGGTTGCCCGCGAACGTTGGCTGGCGATGCGTGGCCGCCGCGGCACCCTTTATTCGGGTCACTGGGTCATCGACAACCGCGACCCACGCCCTGGCGTGATGCCCCCGGCTACCGGCAAGGTGTCATCGAGCATCGTAAATTTTGCCAACATCTCAGAACGAGAAATTGATGCCTATGTTGCCACCGGTGAACCACTCAAGGTTGCCGGGGCTTTCACCATCGATGGCCTCGGTGGTGCATTCCTGCGCTCAATCGAAGGAGACACTCACACCGTGATTGGTCTGTCGCTACCGACCCTTCGCGAACTGGTTCTCTCACTAGGTGTCGAATACACCGACCTTTGGAACCTTTAACAGCCATTTCGTGATTTTTTTGTGATTTCACGCCAATAAATAGGTCGTTTTTGTCAATAGGCTTGGGTGTTATGACGTCACAGAAGAAGATCACCAAAGTTCTGATTGCCAACCGAGGCGAAATCGCGGTGCGCATTGCACGCGCTGCCAAGGATGCCGGAATTCTCTCGGTTGCCGTCTATGCCGACCAGGATCGCGACGCGATGCACGTGAAGCTTGCCGATGAAGCCTATGCACTGCACGGCACCACCGGACCAGAGACCTACCTGGTGATCGAAAAGATTTTGTCGGTTGCCAAGCGCTCGGGTGCCGATGCGGTGCACCCCGGCTATGGATTTTTGGCCGAAAACGCAGAGTTCGCTCGCCAGGTAATTGATGCCGGTTTGATTTGGATCGGTCCGTCACCAAAGGCCATCGAACAGCTCGGTGACAAGGTTTCTGCCCGCCACGTGGCCGAAAAGGCCGGCGCTCCCCTGGCCCCAGGAACCCTTGACCCGGTTTCGGGCGCACAAGAGGTATTAGATTTCGTTGCTGTTCACGGTCTGCCGGTTGCCATTAAAGCAGCATTCGGTGGCGGTGGCCGCGGCATCAAGGTGGCCTACAAGGCCGAAGAAGTAGCAGAGCTTTTCGAGTCGGCGACCCGCGAGGCCATTGCGGCATTCGGTCGCGGTGAGTGCTTCGTAGAGAAGTACCTAGAAAAGCCACGTCACGTCGAGACCCAGTGTCTTGCAGACGCCTACGGCAACGTTGTCGTGGTTTCTACTCGTGACTGCTCACTTCAGCGTCGACACCAGAAACTGGTCGAAGAAGCACCGGCTCCGTTCCTTACCGAAGATCAGGTTCGTCGCCTCTACGAGTCGTCGAAAGCAATCCTCAAAGAGGTTGGCTACCAGGGTGCCGGCACCTGCGAGTTCCTAGTTGCCCAGGATGGCACCATCTCGTTCCTAGAGGTCAACACCCGACTCCAGGTTGAGCACCCGGTTTCTGAAGAAGTTACCGGCATCGACCTAGTGCGCGAGCAGTTCCGTTTGGCCGAAGGCGGAGTGCTCGACTATGCCGACCCAATCGTCAAGGGCCACTCATTCGAGTTCCGTATCAACGGCGAAGACGCCGGCCGCAACTTTATGCCGGCACCTGGCCCGGTTCACGTGTTCAAGGCACCTTCTGGCCCCGGCGTTCGCGTCGACACGGGCGTCGAATCTGGCGACGTGATTTCTGGCTCATTCGACTCGATGGTTGCAAAGCTCATCGTCACCGGCGCAACTCGCGAAGAGGCACTTGCTCGCTCGCGTCGTGCCCTTGACGAGATGGAAGTTGCCGGTCTTCCGACCGTGCTTCCCTTCCACCGCAAGATTGTGAACGACCCAGCCTTCATCGGTGATTCAGCCACCAACAAGTTCGGCATCTACACTCGCTGGATCGAAACCGAATGGCACAACGACATTCCGGCTTGGAGCGGCGTTGCCGAACCAGCCGCGGAACCAGCCGAGCGCAACAATGTTGTGGTCGAAGTTGGCGGCAAGCGTGTTGAGGTTTCGCTACCTAAGCGCCTGCTAGCTGCGGGTACCGGCACTTCTGCCGCAACCGCGGGCCACGCTCCACGCCGCAAGGCACACAGCGCTGGAGGCTCTACGGTTGCCGCAACCGGCAACTCAATCAAGGCTCCGATGCAGTCAACCGTGGTCAAAATTGCGGTTGCCGTTGGCGACAGCGTTCAAGAGGGTGACCTAGTTGTTGTTCTTGAGGCCATGAAGATGGAGCAACCGATGAATGCCCACAAGGCCGGCAAGATCAAGTCGATCAGCGCAGAGGTAGGTTCAACTGTTCCTGCCGGTACCGTGCTGATTGAACTAGAAGACTAAACGCTCGGCGTGTGCAGCGCGCGTGCTGCATCGCTGATTGAGCCGGTTAGCGACGGGTAAACGGTAAAGGTGCGAGCCAATTCGTCGACCGTGAGGCGGTTTTCGATTGCAACCGCAATCGAGTAAATCAGGTCTGAGGCGCGTGGCGCGGCAATCACTCCACCGATAACGGTTCCGCCGGTTGAACAAATCACCTTGATGAAACCGTCTTCGATTCCGAGCATCTTTGCGCGAGGGTTGGTGTGCAATTCAATCTTTTCGACGCGACCGTTCACTAGACCCGCAGCAATGTCTTTCTCCATCCAACCCACCGAGGCGATTTCGGGGGTAGTGAAAACGTTGGATGCCACATTGCGCAGTTCGGTCGGTGCCGCAACATCACCCATGGTGTGAAACACCGCGGTGCGACCCTGCATTGCACTTACCGAAGCCAGCGGCAAGAAGTTGGTGCAGTCACCAACGGCATAAACGTTGGCACGTGAGGTTCTGGCAACCTTGTTCACCTCGACGTGGCCAGACTCGGTCAAAATTACGCCGGCTTCTTCAAGGCCAAGGCCAGCTGTGTTTGGAATTGCGCCAACTGCCATCAGGCAGTGGCTGCCCGTGATGACCGAACCATCCGCAAGGGTTACCTCAACTCCATCGCCAGTGTTGACCACCTTGTCAGCACGGGTCTTGCTGTAAATGTTCACGCCGTTGCGACGGAACACTCGCTCGATTAGATCAGCGGCATCTGAGTCGTTGCCAGGCAAAACCTGGTCGCGGCTCGAGATTAGAGAAACCTTGCTGCCGAGGGCGTTGTAGGCAGAAGCAAACTCCGCGCCGGTAACACCAGAGCCAATCACGATCATGTGCTCTGGCAATTCGGTGAGGTTGTAAAGCTGGGTCCAGGTGAAAATTCGCTCGCCGTCAGGCTGGGCGTCTGGCAACTGGCGAGGGTGGGCACCAACCGCAACGATGATGGTCTTTGCCTCCATGCGCTCGCTCTTGCCGTCTTCGATTGCATCAACAACCACGTGGTGATTGCCATCTAGGCGAGCAGTGCCATTGATTACGCGAACGCCGGCGTTCATCAAAGTTTCGAGCATGTCTGCCGACTGCGACTCGGCTAGGTCTAGCAAACGGCGGTTCACCGAGGCCAAATCAATTTCGACCTTGGGCTTAACAATTTGGCCGGCAAACGAGAACTTCACGCCGAGTGCGCTGGCGTTTTCGACCCGCTGAGCGGCCTCGGCGGTAGCGATCAAAGTCTTAGATGGAACAACGTCGGTCAACACTGCTGCGCCACCGATGCCGTTGCGCTCAATCAGGGTTACCTCGGCACCTAGTTGCACACCAGCGAGTGCTGCCTCATAACCACCAGGGCCACCGCCGATGATCACGATGTGGTGCGGTTTTTTTCCTGGGATTTTTTCTGCGTTGTTCACCCTTTTATTCTGCCAGCAGGTGCTGCCCTATTCGACCAAGTCGTAGACTCAAAACATGAATAACCCGCTCGAAAATTCAACGTCGAATCCCTTCGAAGTAGCAGCCGAGGCCGCTGCCAAAATTGCTGAGCTATCTGGAGTGCCCCGGCACGATATTGCACTTACTCTTGGCTCTGGCTGGGCCAAGGCTGCTGATTTGATCGGCGAAACGGTCTCGTCGATTCCCGCGGTTGAGATCCCGGGCTTCTCGGCGCCGGCGGTTCAGGGCCACGTGGCAAGCATCCGGTCTATAAAACTGCCGAACGGCAAGTTTGCCCTGGTGCTCGGCGCCCGCACCCACTATTACGAAGGCCATGGGGTTCGCCGAGTGGTTCACGGAGTTAGAACCGCGGCCGCGACCGGCGCTAAGACGATGATTTTGACCAATGGCGCAGGCGGAATCAAAGAGACCTGGAAGCCTGGCACCCCGGTGTTGATCAGCGACCACATCAACCTGACCGCCGATAGTCCACTCGAAGGCGCAACCTTCATCGACCTAACCGACCTTTATTCAAAGCGCCTTCGCGAACTGGCTCAAACCGTAGACGCCAATCTTGACGAGGGTGTTTACTGCCAGTTTCGTGGACCACACTACGAAACCCCGGCCGAGGTGCAGATGGCCAAGCATATCGGTGGTCACATAGTAGGAATGTCGACCGCGCTCGAGGCCATAGCGGCTCGTCAATCGGGCATGGAAATTCTCGGTCTATCGCTAATCACCAACTTGGCAGCGGGTATTCAGAAGACACCGCTGAGCCACGCCGAGGTGCTCGAGGCAGGTCGCGACGCCGAGGCGCGCATCAGCGCTTTGCTTGCCGAGATAGTCACCAAACTCTAGGCCCGAGATGTCTGAAAATCTAGCCGATCTAATTGCCGCGGCAAGCGCGTGGGCCGATCAAGACCCAGACCCAGAAACCCGAGATGAACTTGGCAAGCTGATTGACAACCGAGATGTAGCCGGGCTCGCATCGCGATTTGGCTCGCGCTTAGACTTTGGCACCGCTGGTCTTCGAGGTGAACTTGGTGCCGGACCAAACCGCATGAACCGAGTCTTGGTGGCCCAAGCGGCAGCAGGACTTGCCAAGTTTGTGCTCGAAAACTCAAAATCTGGCGAGATCCCAAGCATCGTGGTTGGTTTTGATGGCCGAATCAATTCAGCAGTTTTCGCGCGCGACTCGGCTGCGATCTTTGCCGGTGCCGGCATTCGTGCGCTGCTCTTCGACGGAGTCGTGCCGACCCCGGTTTTGGCCTTTGCCGGCAAACACCTAAACACCTCGGCGGCCGTGATGGTGACCGCCAGCCACAACCCTCCTCGTGACAACGGTTACAAGGTCTATCTGGGTGGCACAAACGGTGGCTCACAGATCATTTCGCCCACCGACAAAGCAATCGCTGCTGCGATAGCCGAAGTGGCCGCCAGCAAAACCTTCGATTCGCTTCCTAAAGGCGCAAACATCGAGATTGTGGGCGACGAACTGCGACAGGCCTACGTTGCCGAGACCGCTGCCCTAACCGGCGAAATCGTTGCCGAACGCGACCTCAAAATTGTCTACACCGCAATGCACGGCGTTGGCTGGCACATCATCGAACCGCTGTTCAAGGCGGTTGGCCTGGCCGCGCCGATCACGGTCACCGAGCAGCTTTTGCCAGATGGCAATTTTCCGACGGTCAGTTTTCCGAACCCCGAAGAGCCTGGCGCTATGGATCTGAGTTTCGCCAAGGCCCGCGAGGTTAATGCCGACCTAATCATTGCCAACGACCCCGATGCCGATCGACTTGCGGTTGGTGTTCGCGATTATTCTGCGGCCGAAAAGTGGCGCCGCCTAACCGGCGACGAAATCGGTTTGATTCTTGGCGATGAAATGGCACGCAGGGCGGTTGCCGAGGGCAGAACCGGAGCACTGGCCTGCTCGATAGTCTCGTCTTCGGCACTTGGCGCAGTGGCAAAGCACTATGGTCTCGACTATCGCGAAACCTTGACCGGTTTCAAGTGGATTTCGAAGGTGCCGAACCTGATTTTTGGTTACGAAGAGGCACTCGGTTATTGCGTGGACTCGGTCCACACTCCAGACAAAGACGGAATATCGGCCGCCCTAATCATTTCGGACCTAGCGACGCGCCTTGCTGAAACCGGTCAGACTCTAACTGACCACTTGGCCAAGCTTGGCGATCGCTATGGACACTACGCGACGGGTCAGATTTCGATTCGAGTCACCGACCTGTCATTTATTTCGGGCTTGATGGCAAAACTTCGAAAGCAAACTCCCGAGGTTATCGATGGCGCTAAGGCCAAATTCACCGACCTTTCGGTTGCCACGGCAAGCCTTGCGGCCACCGATGGAGTGCGCTTCGATTTGGCCGACGGCCGACGAGTAATTGTGCGCCCATCTGGCACCGAACCAAAATTGAAGTGCTACTTGCAGGCAATTGGCGATTCGCCCAACGAGGCAAAGAGCTCACTGGCCTCGCTTGAGGCGGCCATGCGCGAGGTATTGAGCTAAAGAAGGCTCTTTGAAAGCTTTTCGGTGATCTCTTCGAGGTCAAAGAAGTGCTCGATTGCGATGATTTCTGAAGGCAGTCCTTGAAGCTGAGGCACCAAATCTGGCGTAGTCAGAATGATTTGAGCGTCGCGTGAGGCACGAGCAATGTCTACGCTGGTCGCTTCAACCGTTGCGTCTAGTTCGAGCTGGCGCAAAACCTTCTCGGCGTTCATCTTCAATAAAACAGACGTACCGATGCCCATCCCACACACGGCAATAATCTTCATAGCCATATTCTCGCAGGCGAATTTAGAAGAGTTCTCGAATCTGTTCGGAATCCACTGCATTTAACAGCGAATTCACATAACCGTCATTCATCAAAAACGTGGCAAGCTCTTGCATTAGCCCGAGGTGTGAACTGTGGTCAAAGGCGCAAAGGCCAATCACCAAACGCACCGGGTCGTTCGCCGCATTTCCAAACTGCACGGGCTGAGCCAAAGTCACCAGAGAAAGACCGGTTTCTAAAACTGCCTCGGATGGCCGACCGTGCACCAACGCTATGCCTGGAGCGATAACCATATATGGGCCATGTTCGACCAGAGCGTCGATCATTTGCCCGGTGTAATCCGGGGTTGTTCTGCCGCCGGCTACCAGAAGGTCGCCGGCCATCGCGATTGCGTGTTCGCGGTCTAGCGCGATTGCGCCCACCCGAATTGAATCGGCCAAGAGGGCGTCGGCCAGCGCTTCGAACCTCATCTTTAGTTAGCGACCGGCTTGGTCGAAACCTTCGGTGATCATTTCGATTAGCTCTTCGCGGTCTTCGATTGCCTGAAAAGCAGCCTCGGCCGCGTTGATCTGGAAAAG
>JBEGSA010000010.1:0-37945 GCA_041180145.1 Actinomycetota bacterium
ATGCCAGCGACTGTGCCGCCCTTGGCATCAAGCGTGAAGTTTGGAGCCAACACCGATGGGGACTTGCCACCGGCATTCAAGCTGCCGATGTTAAAGGTTGGCAGGTAATAGAAGGTGACCAGCGATGAATTGTCGCCGTTGCCATCAACGATTGCGCCGGTGCCGGTCAGAGTGTTGCCGGCTAGGTCGGTCACATCCGCCGTTTTAAGGGTGATAGAAAGATCGCCACTCACCTCGGTGGTGCGGCTGAGCGTGAACACATAGGTGCTGGTGGTGCCCGACTTGATGGTTGGTGTGCTCATTGACCAGCCGGTGGTGCCGCCGATGCCGGTGTGGCTGATGGTTAGGGCATCGATGTCGAGGCCATCGATTGATTCGCTGAACGCATATTCATAGGTAACCGAAAGTTCGCCGGTGGTCTTGGCCACCGAGCTTAGGGTTGGGGCGATGCCGTCGCGAGTAAAGCTGGCAAGCTGCGTGGCCACTGGGCCGGCGTTTCCGGTTGGACCAACCATGTCGTTGATCGAGTTGGCGGCCAGCGTGGCAATGATGGTGCCGTTGCCAGAACAACCGATAATGGTGACTGCCGATTCATAAGGTGCGGTGCCGTCGCTGGCTGCAGTTGGAGTGCCAACCGTGCAGCCGGTGGTGCCTGTGCCGGTGAGCAGCACATCCGTGTTGGCAAAGTTTCTGAAGGCCTCGCTAAAGGTGAAGTTCACGGTGAAGCCGGCCAAGTTTGATCGACCAGTCGGTGCCGTGGTCGTAAAGCTGCTGAGCGCCGGGCCGGTTAGGTCAACCGTGGTGGTTGCGGTTTGGGTAAGGCCGTCGGCAACGCTGTCGCCGGCATAGGTGTTGTTTGGTGTGACAACAAATTCAAAATTGCGGGTTGCAGTTGAGGCGCTGCTGCCGGCCGTGTTGCGAACGGTGATGTTTCGAATGGCAGCTTGCCACTCGGCCTCGGTTTTGTTGCTAGCGCTGATGGTAATTGACGCGGTTGCCACACCGTTGTTAGAGGTGCTCGAACTTGAACTCGCGAATCCGCTGGTTGCGGTGAACCCAAAGTTGTCGCCGCTTTGAGCGTTGGTGAGGTTGATTCTGAAGCCGGTGATGCTGCCACCGCGGCCATCAAGCACAAAGTTCGAGGCCAGCGCAACCGCATCCGGGCCAATCATGGTCAGCGTGTTGATGGTAAATCGAGGCAGGTAATAAAGGGTGGCGTTTGAATCGTTGCCGCCGCTTGTGGTTGGCATGGTTGCCGTGAGCGTGTTGCCGGGCAAGTCGGTAACGCCCGCACCCGAAATGCTGATCGACAGAGTGCCGGTTTTTGCGTTCGAGTTAGAAACGGTGAACAAGTATGTCGAGTCGGTGCCGGCCTTTAGTGTGACTGTGCCGATTGTCCAGTTGGCTGCCTCGCCCGCGAGCGTGTGGGCAACCGTGATGTCGGCCGCAGTAAAACCAGTCACCGGTTCGCTGAATGTGACTTCATAGTTCACGTCGGTGCCATCGACGGTTTTTGAGATCGCCGTGATGGTTGGCGCGGTTATGTCTCGAGTAAAGCTGGTGGTGAGAGCGGTTGCTGGGCCCAGGTTTCCGGTGGTGTCGGTGTAGTCGTGAACGCTGTCGGCGTTGAGGGTCACGTTTACCAGGCCGCTGGCTGTGCACGATGTGATGTTCACGGTGACGGCATATGGGCTGGTTGCGTTTTGCGCGATTGAGGTTGCGCTGATTTCGGCGGCACAGCCGGTTGCGCCGGCACCTGTAAAGCTAAAGTCGCTATTTGCTAGACCCCTGATGGGTTCACTGAAAGTTAGGGTCAGCGGCAATTTGTCGGCTGTTTTGCCCTTAATGGTGTCGGCGGTTGGCGTGCCTGACCAGGCGGCCCAAGGGCGCGTTTCATCAAAGTTTCCGGTTGCCTGCATTGCACTTGCCAACGACTGCTGACCAAATTGGTCTTGGGCTAGGCCGGCGGTGGCGCGCAAGGTTAGGTCGCCCTCGAAGGCTAGGTTGCCGCTTTGGCTGAGCGTGAAAACAGCCTTGCTGGTGTTGCCTGCATCACGAGTCAGGGTGCTGACCGTCCAGCCAGATGAAATGCCGGTTAGCTCGATTGCATCCTGGCTTAATGTGCCGGCGGTGCTCAAGATTGGTTCGTTGAATGTGACTTCGACATTCACCGTGTGGTTTTTCGTAAGGGTTGGCACAAACGTGATTGCGGTTACCTGCGGACCTGCAGTGTCGATCGTCAGGTTGAATGCAGAACTTGCCGAGCTGCTGGTCGAGTCTTTTCGTTGAATCGCCGTGATCGCCCAGGTGCCATCGGCGAGCGCAGCGAAGGTGCAGTTTTGATTGCCCGAGGTTGTGAGAAGCACTTCGCACGTCACGGTAGTGCCGCTTTTTGTGGCGGTGACAATCACGTCGGTGCCAGTCACATAGCCGGCCAGGTCAAAGGTTGGGGTGTTGTCGTTCGTTATGTTGTCGGTGTTGCTGGTGCCCAAGTCGCTGCCCGTTTGAAGATCAGGTGCGGTTGGGGTGGCTAGGCCAATTGTTGGTGTCTGGGTTGGGTAGGTCGTTACCGATGTGCCTGCCGTGTTTGTCGCGTAGATGCCCACACGAACTTGCTTTCCGACTTGAGCAAGCGTTGTGACAAATGTATTGCTAGTGGTGGCGGAGCCGATGTCTTCCCAGCTCGAAGTAGATGAGTTATAAGCCTGGAATTGGTAATACTTTGTGGGCGTAGGGGTACCGGTGTAAGTAGCCGAAGCGGTTATGGTGTTGCCAACCTTAACGCCGGCTGAAGGTAACAATGATGGGGTTCCCGAAATCACAGGAGCTTCGGTGCCGTCGAAGTAAAGCAAAATCCAGCCATCGCCAGTGTTGCTTCGCATGCTGTTCAGGGTGTTTGTGAAACTACCATTTGACTGGCGGCTTGTTCCCCTAGTGCCGCCTTCGCCGACATATTCACTTCCGTATAGCGTCACAGATCCGCCAGCCGCCCCATTAAAGCCGCCACCACCGCCACCGCCAGAACCACCGTCATAACCGGTTTGAACAGATGCTCCATTCTGTCCATAAGTGTTCAGTGAACTGCCGGCAGTGTCTACTCCGGTGCCACCTGTTCTTGTGTTCGAGGCTCCACCGCCACCGCCCGCGCCGCCCGCTCCAAACTTCAATGAAGTTGATGAGGTGCCCAAAGTAATGATTGAAGCGGCGCCGCCGCCACCGCCACCACCCGAAGTTCCATAGGTGCCGACGATTCCACCGGTACCTCCTCGAT
This sequence comes from Actinomycetota bacterium, assembly GCA_041180145.1. Lineage (GTDB taxonomy): Bacteria > Actinomycetota > Actinomycetes > Actinomycetales > Microbacteriaceae > Rhodoluna. The sequence continues at coordinate 3,272 of JBEGSA010000010.1, forward strand.
AGTCAGCATCAGAGTGCGGGTAGGTGTCAGCCCCGCCTGCCCCGCCCCAAGCACTGTTGATAGCGCTACCGCCGTTAGCACCCTTGAATCCCGGGTAGATACCCAGTTGGTCACCCTCGGACACTGTGAAGAATCCTTGAACATCGCCAGCTTTTGATGCACTGCCACCTATGAACGCGCCATCGCCACCGCCGGTGCCACCGCCACCGCCGATTATGGTTGCGTTTATTCGCGTAACGCCTGCGGGCACTGTAAAGACACCGGCAGTTGCGGGAGTAAATGTTCGTTGGCACTGAATGCCTGACACTGTCCAGTTGGTGGGGCAGCTAACAGCTGCTAAGGCTGGGGTCGTCAGCCCGCCGGTGGTGCCGGCCCAAGAGAGTGCGAAGGCAAGCGCGGCAACGACAAAGCGGCTCATGAATGAGCTCTTTCTTTGCTTCACAGCACCCTCGCTAAAAAGTTGAATTGGCAGGCCAAAAGGCGCGCCAAAATACCTTGGTCAACTTTTCAGTTTAGAAAGAGAATAATGTTCGGCTGCCCGCATGTTCGGTCTACCGAACACGCAGAAAGTCCACCGCCGAGCAGTTTCTTGTGACATCACCTGACCCGTGGAATTGTGGCAGGCGCGAGGTTATTTTGTGGGGGTCGGGCTCGGGGTTGGGCCGGTGCCCGCAACGATGGTCAACTTGCCCTCGGGGTCGGCTGGCTTTAGCTCAATCCAGGTGTTGCCTGGGGCTAGGTTGATTGCCGCACCGGCAGCATCGGTGAAGATTATCTTGGCGTTTTTGTCAGCCTTAGACCAAAAGGCGTCAATGTATTTGCCGCCGGTGAAAACCCATGCGCGCCCCTTGCCAATCAAGACCGCTTTAGGAATGTGCCCATACTTTGGGTCACCGTATGAGCGATCTTCTTTGACATCCATGACAATCACGTTGGTGGCACGAAGTTGCTCTTTGGTGGCCGAGTCGAGGTGCTTGGCACCATCTTGAATGCGCAGCCAAGTTTTGCCGTCGGCACTTGGCACCCACTCGGCGAGCGCCGATGGAAACGCGACTTTGATGCGGGCAACGGGGTTGCCTGTAGCGGCGGCCGTTGAACCCTCGAGGGTAGTGGCGAAGTCGAACATCTGCTGGGGTGCTGGTCGATAATCTTTGCCGGCCGGGTCGGCGTGGTTTGCCGAAAGCAACTTAACGTTGACAATCACATTGTGTGGCGCAAAGCGATCTTTGCTGCGTCTGAATGTGCCGTTGCCCTGCTCGGTTGTCTCACTGGCATTGAACACCACTGTGTCGCGCATCATGTTCACAAATTTTTGTTGACCGCCCGAATAGCAAACTATGCCACCGAATGGGCTGATGATGTCTGGGTCCATCGGGCGAATCGAGCGCACTGGGCCAACGCCGGTTGTGGCTGGTGTGCCGGTGTCGGTGTCCGCTAACTGTGAGTGCCAAATTGCCACTAGTCGGGTTAGCCCGCCTTCGACCATCTCGTCGAAAACAACGTCGGTGAGGTTTAGATTCTGCTGTGGTCGGGCGGCAAAACTGTTGTCGATTTTGCAGGCCACCGATGGTGTTGCTAGTGCAAGCGCTTCTGGCGAACCTTCAAGATATTGCGCGCCGGTCAGAGGTGCGGTGATGTAAACCGGTTCGGGAGTTGGGCTGGCCGCTGGCAACCCCGGTATGTTTGCCGAGCATGCCGTGAGGCTGACTATTGCCGCGATTGCACTGAAGCCCAGTGTTGCCCTGAAAAGTTTGCGGTTGCCTGCTGCGCCAAGTTTCATGCGGCAAGTCTATCCGCGCCCGTGCTTTGGTCTCTGGATACTCACACCAAGGGGGTATTTTGGATGATTTTGCGGAGGTTTTTGGGCAGTTTTTTGGCAATTTGGAACCAAAAATAAGGAACTGATTTTGCTGAATTTCGCCGCAAAAATGGTGAAAGTTCGGTGATTTTATCGAATCGCCATAGGCGTATTTTTAAGTCAAAATGAACCAAAAACCATGGATATATCGACGCAAAAAGCTGGTTTTTGCCCCCACTGTGTGAGTCTCTGCCACTACTCTTCTTGGGCACCGATTAAAGCCACCCACTACGGGCACTGCGTTGATCCGCATGCGATAGGCACTGGCTAAAACCCCCGCAAGCTAGACGGTGGGCTAAAACCAGCACGCTCGGCACTGGCTAAAGCCAAAACGCGCAGCACAAAGAAAAGAGCACCAACCCGAAGGTTGGTGCTCTTTCACTCACCCATGGAGAGGTGTTTCTCGCTGCACCGATTCGCGGTGATGCAGGAGAAGTTTTTAGCCAAAGCCCGGCCCACTAGGTATCCCAGCCGAACTAGGTACCCAGCCGATTCGACTAGTTAGAAGGCGACGGCGATGGGGTTGGCTTGACCGGCTTAGTTGGCTTGGTTGGCTTGACCGGCTTTGGCATGGTTGGCTTTGCCGGTGGCGGGGTCAACAGGGCCTCGGCTGCCTTGCGCTTTGCGATCGCCGCATCGCGAGCCGCGATGAAGGCGTTCTTTGCGGCGGTTAGAGCTGCGCCATCGGTGCCAGCTGCGGTCTTTGCCGAAGCATAAGCGGTGTTAGCTGCCTTAATGTCGGCGTTGAACTCGGTTGCAATCGCCTTGCGAGCATCATTGAGCGGCTTTACGGTGTCTTGCCATGCCTTCATTGCATCGCTGTAGGTAATGCGAGCAGCCTTGAACTCGACCATTGCTGTCTTGTAAGTCGCAAGCGCAGCGCGATAGGCATCCATGGCCGCTTTATAAGCGTCGCTCGCAGCAGGAGCTGCAATCGGTGAGGTAGCGCCATTGACCACTGGAGTCGAAACTGACTCGACTGCGAAGGCAGCGGCATTGCCGCCGAACACTAGAGCAGAAGCCGCAACAGTTGCGATTGCAGCCTTCTTGAAGTTCATTGAAGTTTTCATAAGTAAAGAATGAATCACGTTTCTTGTGAGTTCTATGTGAAAACCATCGGGCAAGCATGCGAGTTCTTAGGCTTGAGGCATGGCAAAGATTTTGGTGGTCGATGACGAACCTGGCGTTCGCGACATGCTCTGCGACGCCCTAAGCATCGCGGGCTATGAGACCGTTTCGGCAAACGACGGCTACCTGGCTTATCGCATGCTCAAAGACACCAAGGTTGACCTGATAATCACCGATGTCAACATGCCAAACATGGATGGCTATGAGTTTTTGGAGCGCATTCGAAGCCAAGGAAACGACACCCCGGCGATCGTGCTAACCGCACGTGGTGACCGCACCGACGTTTCGCGGGGCCTGAAACTTGGTGCCGACGACTATGTGACCAAACCATTTGGCCTTGAAGAGCTAACCCTTAGAGTTGCCGCCATTTTGCGCCGTACCCAGGCCGGGTTGGCAAGCGGCGCAGGTGCCGATGCGGTTCTTGAAGTCGGTCGCGTGCGCCTAGATGAAGATGCCCACATTGTGACCCTGGATGGCGAACCAATCGACCTCTCGCCCACCGAATTCAAGTTGTTGCTCGAGCTAATGAAGCGCCCAAACAAAGTGGTCACTAAATCACACCTGCTCGATTCAGTTTGGGACATGAGTTTCGCCAGCAACGCCACCGTGGTCGACACATACATCTCTTATCTGCGCAAAAAAATGCACATCAATGGCTATGAAGGCATCAAGACCATCCGTGGTGTTGGCTTTCAGATTGCCGCGGGCTAGCACCGACAATTTGGTGGGGGCCAAAATGAAGAAACTTCAATCATGAAACTGCAAAACAAACTAATCGCACTGACTGCCACAATTTTGATTGGCACATCGGTGGCAATTGGTGGTGCAGCAATTTTCTCGGTTCAAAATGCCGAGATGGATCGCATCGATGGGCAACTTGGCGTGGCGGTTCGCGCCGTGCAGGGTGACGCACTTGACCCGCTTGCAACGGCCCTGTTGGCCGCAGACCAAAGCGAAATTGGCCTAACCGTTGCCCTTCGCGATTTCAACGGCAACCTTGTGGTTTTGGCCGAATCGCAGGCCGTTCTGACCGAACTGCCAAGCGAAGCTTCGATTGCCGTGGCCGAAAAGCGTGCCGTGACGGTCGACAGCGTTTCAACCACCGATGGCACCTTGGCCACCGCCTATCGCATGCGTGCAGTCGAGCTGGCCAGTGGCGACGAAGTTTTGCTCGCGACCAGCCTTGACGAGGTGATCGCAAACCGCGACTCAAACTTGCAGCGTTTGGTGTGGTTTATTCTCGGGGTCACCGCAATCAGCATGGGGTTGGTTGCCGTTGTAATTCGCCGCGACATGCGAAAGGTCTCGCGCCTGGTTGAGGCCGCCGGTCAGATTGCCGATGGCAAAGCCGATGTGTCACTTTCGGTTTCAGGCCCGGCCCGCACCGAGGGGGCCAAAGCCCCCCTCAAAGCCAAAGTCGGAAACGCCGAAATCGACGAACTGAGTCGAGCCCTCGAGCGCATGGTGGCCTCACTTCAGCATGCGGTTTGGGTCGAACGCGACACCCAGCAGGCCATGCAAAACTTTTTGGGCGATGCCTCGCACGAACTGCGCACTCCCCTAACCGTGATCAAGGGTTATGTCGAAATGCTTTCGACCCCATCAAACAAAATGACCGCCGATCAAAAAAAGCGAGCCTTCGAGCGCGTGAACGCCGAAGTGGTGCGCATGCAAGGCCTCATCAACGACCTGTTGATGCTGGCCGAGCTGGGTGAATCAAAGCCGGTCGAATCTGGCACCGTCGATATTTCATCGATGGTTTCGGCGGCGGTCGAAGACCTCAAGGTGTTGCAACCAAAGCGCAAGGTCATTGCCGCAATCGATCAAAACCTAATCATCGCCGGTTCAAACGAATACCTTTCTCAACTGGTTGCAAACCTGTTTGGCAACATTCGCCGCCACACCCCCGACGACGCTCGCGTTTCGGTGTCACTAAGCAGTGCCGATGGTGGGCCTGCATCCGATGGCTCGCAAACCGGGGTCATTTTGACCGTGGATGATGGCGGCCCCGGCCTACCGGCCGAGAGCTATGCCCGCGGCATCAGTGCATTTCAGAGGTTCGACGACTCTCGCTCACGCGAATCGGGCGGCTCTGGCCTTGGTATGAGCATCATGGCCGGAATCGTGCGGCAACACGGCGGTCGCATCGACCTGAACCAAAGCCCGCTCGGCGGACTTCAAACCGTTATCTTTTTGCCCAACAAATAGTTTTTCGAGCGCTCATCAGGGCAGTAGAAAACCCCTCACATCCATGGGCGTGAGGGGTTCTCCGTTTATGGGGTCTAGTGCGTGCCGAAACGCACCCGACGAACCTGAGTTACTTGACCGAACCGGCGGTTAGACCACGAACGAAGTAACGCTGAAGTGCAAAGAACACGATCAGTGGAACAATCACCGAGATGAGGCTTCCCGCCATAACGATCTGCCAGCCCTCACCCTTTTGACCAAGCATGCTCAAGAGCGTGTAGGTCATCACGTTGTGGTTGCCCACGAACATGAAGGCGATGAAATAGTCGTTCCAAACCCAGAGGAACTGGAAGATTGCAAACGATGCAAGTGCTGGCACAGACATCGGAACGATAAGGCGCCAGAAAATCTGGAAGTGGCTTGCACCATCGATGCGAGCTGCCTCGATTAGAGCCACCGGCAAAGTCATCATGTAGTTGCGCAAAATGTAAACGGCAAGCGGCATAGCAAAGGCGCTGTGAACGATCCAACCGGCAGGGTATTCACCGCTGAGGTGGAACTCACCGTACTCGTTGCCCGGAATGGTCATCAACCACTCGTCTAGAGCAACAAACATCTGAAGCACGGCCACGATAACTGCCTGTAGCGGAACGATCATCAAGGCGATGATTACGCCGAACCAAACCTCTTTGAACTTGAAGTTCAAAAAGGTGAAACCGTATGCAGCAAAGGCTGCGAAGGTGATTGGCAAAATGGTGGCCGGCACCGAAACCGCCAAGGTGTTCACAAAGCCCTGAGCCAAGTTCCAGTTCTCCGAGAACAAAACCTCCTCAAAAGCGGCGGTTGTCCAGAAGGTATTGAACGGGTCAAGAATTGCTGTCCACCAGCCAGATTCAACCGAGGCCTGCTTTTCGCGGAAGGCGGTTACCAAAAGACCCGCGGTTGGAAGCAGCCAAAGAATGACCACCACCAACATAATCAGGGTGCTGCCAAGTCGCCAATCGCGAAGCTTGGTAAGGAATGCGCTGTTTTTCATCGGATTTCCTCCTGCTTGCGGTAGCTGCGAACCTGGTAGTACATAACCGGGATGATGGCCAACATAAGGAGGACCACAACCGCAGTTGCCTTACCGGTGTCGCTGTAAACGAAGTACTGAAGGAAGAAGTCAACACCAAGCACGTTGGTGCCGAAGTTTCCGCCGGTCATACCCCAGATCACGTCGAAGATTTTCATCGAGCTGATTAGCACGGTGATGAAAACCGAAACCACTGTTCCCCAGATCTGCGGAAGCACAACCTGGAAGAAGGCCTGAGCGCCGGTTGCCCCATCGAGCGATGCGGCTTCGGTGGTCTCTTCTGGAACAGCCTTAATGGCAGCCGAAAGAAGCGTCATTGCGAAACCTACGTTTGCCCAGATAACGATGACCATGATCATCAGGTTGTTTAGTGCAAAGGTGTCAGTTTGAATCCAGTTGATTGGCGTGCCACCGATTGCCTTTACGAAGGCATTGAGCATACCGATCTGCTGATCGCCGGCATCCCATGAATAGTTCAAACGCCAAATTGATGATGCGGCGACAAACGAGATTGCCATCGGCATAAAGATGATGGCCTTGAAAACACGCTCGCGAATTGGACCGAGTTTGTCGGTTAGAACCGCAATCAAAAGACCGGCAACGATGGTGGTAGCCGGAACCACGGCCACCCAAAGAACGTTGTTCCAAACGGTCTGAACAAAGCTTGGGTCACCAAACAATTCGATGTAGTTGTCGAAGCCGATGAATTCTGATGAGTCGTCGTTCATGAAGCTGAACACCACCGACTGAATGGTTGGCCAAACCAAAAGCGCACACATCAGCAACACAACTGGGCCAATGAAAACGTATGGGCGGAAAGCCTTGCGCATCTTTTGAGACGGCAGAAGGTTGACCAGAAGATTTAGGAGTGCATAGAGGCCGAAGGTTACTAGCGGCCCAAGCACAATCGCTGCCAGCGCGGTTATGAGATCACTCATCGGGCGGCCTCTCTGTGGATGAAACTCGGGGATTCAAAGTTGGTGCTGTGAAAGTTTACATCTAGCCTAGGGCTAGATGAAGGCCGGTCATTCTTAGACAAACCTGCCTGATAAGTGCGTTGGCGGAAGAAGCTTTCGCTCCTTCCGCCAACGTCTTAGTTATCTAATAATCCGGAGATTATTTTGATTTAGTACTTGCTCGCAATGATCTTGAACGCTTCGTCCATGGTGATCTTGCCTGCGAACCAGTTGGTTAGCTCTGACCATTCAGCCTTGTTAACCTCTGGTGGTGCCTGGTCTGAGCCGTCGAAGCCGAAGCCAGTTGCCTTAGAGAACATGGTGGTGAACTTCTTAGCTAGTGGGTCGCCGAAGTAAGCAGGGTTGAAGGTCTTGTGCGGTGACAAGAAGCCTGATGCCTTTGCAGCGTAACCCTTGGTGCCCATCTTGTCAGACATGATGTAAGCGGCAACCTTTGCAACAGCTGGGTTGAACTTGCTCTTGAATACAGCAGCAGTGTCGCCACCACCAAGAACGTTAGGAGTACCTGGGTAAGCGAATACGCCTACGTGTGAGTAGTCCTTAGCCTTTAGCTCAGCCATGATCTTGTCTGGGAAGAAGCCGGTGATGAATGAGCCCTGCTTTAGCATTGCACAAGCGCCATCAGCCTTGTCAGCCTCGAATAGACCCTTGGTGGTTGCTAGACCGAAGAAACGTGAAGTTACACCTGGGCCACCACCCTGAGTGTTGCCTGGAGCTAGAAGGGTGTCTTCAAGAAGCTTTCCAGCCTTGACGATGCGAGGGTCGGTCCACTTGACCTTGCCCTGCCACCACTGGTTGTAAACAGAAACGCCAGCAGTCTTTAGAACTAGCTCTTCCATCCAGTCAGTTAGTGACCAACCGGTTGCGCCACCAGACTCGGTGCCAGCACACCATGGGTATGCCTTGCCTGAAGACTTGATGGTGTTCTGTAGAGCGGTTAGCTGAGCCTGAGTGGTTGGAACGGTCCAGCCGTTGGCCTTGAACACTGCAGGGTTGTAGAACACGATTGACTTTAGGTTTGCAGAAACAGGCAGACCGTAAGTGGTTGCGCCCTTCTTGCCTAGAAGCTCGAAGCCTGGAACAAGAGTCTTCTTGATCGCAGCGAAGCCTGACTTGCCAAGAACGGTTTCAAGGTTCATAAGCTTTGAGCTCTGCTTTAGAAGACCGCCTGGCTGTGGCCACATAGCGATGTTTGGTGCCTGGTTGGCACGAATCTTGGTGGTGATGTCGGTGTCGAACGATGCAAGGCTGGTGTACTTAACCTTGATGCCTGAGCTTGCTGGGAAAGCAATGTTCAGTTCGTCCTGGAATGCTGCTGCGTCAGAGGCTGAGTAGCCACCGAAGATGGTAACGGTCTGGGTTGCAGCCTGAGCTGAAACACCCATTCCGAGGCTTGCCGCTGCTAGTGCTGCTGATGCAACAACTGCCGCGAGGCGAGTGCCTTTCTTCATAACTTGTTCCTTTCCATGGATGCACGATGTGGGATTCAACATGGTGCGCACTTAGAAATGTAATCGCTTGCGAATACGGAATGGAAACTTTTAAGACACAGATTTATAACGATGTAAGCGATTACAGTTTTTACAGGAAATTGAAACGATTTTTTGTAAAAAGTGGAGTTTTAGGGAGTAAAAATACCTAAACCGCTTGCAAACTGAGCCCTTTTGGCTCAGGTATTAGCCCTGGGCCAACAGTTCGCGCACGCGCGGAATGACCTTGGTTGCATAGAGCTCGATCGAGCGCATCATGTGCTCGTGCGGCATGGCACCGTTGGCATATTTGAAGTCGAATCGCTGTGCGCCGACCGACTTGACGGCATAGGCAATCTTTTGGGCAACGGTTTCTGGCGAACCCACATACTGCGAACCAAACTCGACTTCGCTTTCAAACTGGGCGCGTGAGGTTGGACCCCATCCGCGTTCGCGACCTAGGCGGCCAACAAACTTTTCGTAATAGGGAAACATGAGGTTCGAAGCCTCGGCATCGGTGTCGGCGATGAAACCAGGTGAGTGAATCGAAACGGGCAGGTCGGTTGGTTTGCCGAACTTTTCGAGAGCCTCTCGATAGAGGTTGGCGTAAGGCGCGAATCGAGCTGGGTCGCCACCGATGATGGCAAGGGCCATTGGGGTGCCAAGGCGGGCGGCGCGAACAACCGACTCGGGGCTGCCGCCAACACCAACGCGAATCGGCATGTTGCCGCGCTCGGTCTTTGGGTAGATCTGTTGGTTGGTGAGCGATGCGCGAGTGGTGCCCGACCAAGTGACCGGCTGCTCTTTGAACAGTTCGACCAGCAGCTCTAGCTTCTCTTCGAACAGCACGTTGTAGTCGCTGAGTTCGTAGCCAAAAAGCGGAAATGACTCGGTGAATGAGCCGCGGCCAGCGGTGATTTCGGCGCGGCCGTTCGAGAGCGCATCCAAGGTTGCAAAGCGTTGATAGACGCGCACTGGGTCTTCGCTTGAAAGAACGGTAACGCCGGTGCCAAGTTTGATGTTTTTGGTCACAGTGGCAATGCCGGCAAGAACGGTGTCGGGGGCACTAACAGCAAAATCGTCGCGGTGGTGCTCGCCCACGTTGATGGCATCGATGCCCAGCTGGTCGGCCAGAACCGCCTCGGCAACCAGGTTGCGAATTACCTGCCCGGCACTAAGCGGGTTGCCCTTTAGGTCTTCGGTCATGTCACCAAAGGTGTCGAGGCCAAACTTGATTTCTGCTGGGTTAATTGAGTTCACCCCTAAAGTCTATGCGAGTTCGCAAGTTTTTGTCTAGTGGGGGTTTACTAAACTTGAGCGTCGATGATCCAGTCGTGGCCCAGGGCCAGCATCTTTTCATCTGAAGTAATTAAGAGCGCATCTTCGTGTTGAGCTTGAGCCAGAATCATGCGGTCAATCGGGTCACCAGATTCAAAATCCAGAAAAGAAAATGTTTCGTTGGCGTGCTCAACCCTCAACGGCACCTCAACAAACCCAGCCGCGATAGCGGTGTGACCAAATCCGGATGGCAGAGAAATTAACGGTCTGCCATTTTTACCGAGCATCTGCGATTTGAGGGTCATCTCGAAAACAGAGGCCGATGAGAAACAGACGAAGTTGCAGAGTTCGATTCGATTTCGCGCCGCCCGACCGAGACGATGGGGTTTCATTAGGGCCCAATACAAGGCATTGGTATCAAGAAGAAGCTTCACCACTTGGTTGCATCTTCGATTGCCCAGGAACTGTGGTCGAGCGGCGCAAACGCTGCTGCTTCTTCTTCGTCAGTGAGAACGTGATCGACCATTTGCGACATGAAACCAAGTTGCACCTTGCGAGGGGAGTGGATCGTCAAATCGACCAAAGGTAACCCAGCGCGGGCGATGGTGACCGACTCACCAGCAAGCACCTCTTCAATCAGTTTCGAGAGATTGCTCTTGGCATCGTGCACGTTATAAATTTTGGCCATGCCACAATCTTAGGGTTAGCCCACTTAGCCCAGTCAAGCGATTTTTCGAATCTGTGGATAGATTTGACTTATGAGCCCAAAGCCGAGCCTCGACGCCACTGCCGTATCGGCTTTCATGGCATCACGCCGATCAACCCGCGACTTCACCAACAGGCCCGTGCTGCAAAAAACCTTAGATGCCGTTATAAATGACGCTCTTACCGCAGCGAGCTGGTCAAACACCCGCCCATTCATGATTGGCATTGCCAGTGGCGACAAGCGTGACCGTATTAGTGCAGAGTTTTTGAAGCGCTGGGCGGCACTCTCGGCTGCTCGAGTTGGCGGCCTTCTGCCAAAGATTCGCCTTGCTCTCACCCGCTATGGTTTGCCAACCAGTCACGCACTCATCGCAAGGCCTTATCCAAAAGAACTTCAACCCCGAGCCCAGCGAGTTGGCAAAGAGCTTTATGCCGCCCTTGGCGTTGCCCGCGGTGACAAGGTTGCCCGCGATGCCCAGTGGGCTAGAAACTATGAGTTCTTTGGGGCCCCAACCGAACTATTTATTTATGCCCACAAGCACTTTGGTGTTTTCTCAGCCGCCGATGCCGGCTTGTTTGTGTCGCAACTGATGCTTTCGGCTCATGCTCGCGGCCTTGGCACTTGCGCCCAGGGTGCAGTCTCAATTTGGGCAGATGCTGTTGATCGCGAGTTCGATGTGCCCAAGGGTTACAAACTCTTGTATGGCGTTGCCATTGGCTACCCAAGCGATGCCGCGGTGAATGATTTTGGCGCGAATCGAATTGGCGCGGATGAGATCAAACTGAAAGAGAAATAGGAGAAGAGAATGTCTGAAGTTACTTATTACGGCGCAGACTGGTGCAGCGATTGCCGTCGATCAAAATCACTTTTGAATACTCTTGGTGTGGATTACGACGAGAAGAACGTGGAGGCCAGCGCAGAACTTGCAGCTGAAGCCGAAACCATTGCCGGTCGAAAGAACATCCCGGTGATTGTTTTCAAAGATGGCACTCACTTGGTTGAGCCAACCGACGCGATTTTGCACGCTGAACTGAAAGTTCGCGGCATCATCTAAATAAGCGCAAAAAAGAAGTGCCCCCGAGAATATCTCGGGGGCACTTCATTAGCAATAGTTATTTGGTGTAGCTAAAGGCGTTCTTGAAGATAACCGGAACGAAAGCGCCTTCAATCTTCAAGCTGTTCACCGAAGCAACGGTTGAAGCAGGCACCTTGAAAGTAACCTTTGAATCGGTCTTAGAAACAATCTCCAAAACCTGACCATTCATGGTGATTTGAGTTGTGCCCTCCAGGCCCTGTCCTGAAATTGAGAGCTCTCCACCAGCCATACCAACCTGGCGAGCTGAAACAGCAGCGACCTTAGTCACAACAGCTTCACCAACCTGAATGGCTTTCTGAATTGTGTAGGTACCAAAGGCACCCTTCATCACTAGGTCGTGAACACCCTTAGCAAGACCAGTGGTGTCGAATTCGAGTTTGGTGTCTGAGTTGACATCAACCTTCTGGTCTTTGCCTCCAACAACCACCGAAGTGACTCCCATGTCTTTGCCAGAAAGGCTTACTTTGCCCGATGCCGAGATGGCGATTTTCGCTGGAATCTCGAACTTTGGCTGGTTGAACACAATTGCTGGAGCCTGAGGGGCTACCTGCTGCACTGAGCCACCCTGAGCACCCAAGCTTGCAGCGTATGGGCTGCGAAGATAGATGCCAGAGTTGCTAGAAATCAGTGACGCCTGGTAGTAGAAGTTGTAGTTGGTTGAAGCGCTGGTGGTTCCCATGGTGCATGAGCCGTTAGTAGCAGTAACGGGGGCAGGGCCAGGGCCTGCGGTAACTGGTGAGCCATAGCAACGCAAGGTGTAAAGCGATTCGAAACCTGCAATTGCTGGGCTTGAAATCGAAAGGGTCACGTTAGCGCCCGTGTTGTTCACCGTCGGTGCAGAAAGAGCGCCAGCAAAACAACTCGCGGTTACTTCAGTTCCGTTTCGGGTAACTGAAATGTCAAAAGTTTCAGCACCATTGGAGGTTGATCCGTTATAAGAGCCATTAACCAACAACAGAGTGTTTAGGTCGCTGCTCGTGAGCGAGTAAGTATAAACCCCAGTGTTCGAGCTCAAGCTTGCCAAGGAAGAACCTGAAGGTGTTGATCCAGCTGGGGCAGCACGATCAAGGGAACCATACATGTATGAACTAATCTGACCGCTGTTTGTGTAGCCAGCAACACCGTTGTTGTATTGGGTGATGGTCAACACATCTCCAGCGGCGTATCCAGTCGTGTTCACACACGTGTTAGAACTCTTGCTCACGTATGTAGCTGCTGGGTTGGCTGTAAATGCGCCTGGGTGATTGAGTGAATAAGAGTAAGTCACCGTGTAGTCGGAAAAGTTAATCGCAGAACCATTAATGAGAAGGCTAGGGGTGAAAGCATAAGTGCCAGCCGTCACCAAAGAATTATTCATGCCGGTGCCGAAGTTGTAATAGATGTAGAAAGCCGCGCTTGAAACGGACGCAGATGCTGGAATCGAGTATGTCTGTGTCGTTGAGGTTGAAGCAGTGAAGTTAACCGGGTTGCCGCTTGAATTAATTACAGACGAATAAAAACGCGCACCCGTCAATGCAGCTCCGTCAAGGGTGGCGTTTCCACCTGGGGTGAAAACTGCGGTGGTGTTCTGCAACGCCGCCCAAGCGCTGGCGCTTGGCACCAGTCTGACCGAAATGCTGCCATAGGTCACATCTGAGCCAACAATAAGCGATGGCGCTTGCAGAGTGCCGCTTTGTGAGAAATAGTTTGGAATGACTGTGCCGGCGTTGGAGCCGGTAGCGTGAGCGGCAGGTGCAACGCCTGCAACAACCAATGCCAGCGCTAAGACCGCGCTAACTAAAGTTTTTTTCATGATTTTGATTTTCCCCTTCGCGAAAAGACTGGTCTAATGACCTGCTTAAAAACTACGGTGGGCTCAAAATGTATTCGACCGCATGTACGGCTGCCCCCACACCTGAATAAAACCTGTGCGCGATGGCAGACAGGTTTGAGAACGACTACTAGATTGGCGGTTATGAAAGCAATCGCAATTGTTCGCCTGGCCGCCGCAGTGGCCATTTTCGGCAGCATCGTTTGGCAAATCTCAGATCGTCTGGCCAACAACCTATTTAGACCGGGCGAATATTTTGCCTACTTCACCGTCGACTCAAGCCTGATTGCAGCAGTTGCCCTGGCGGTTTCGGGCGTGTGGGCATGGCTTGGTCGTGAAGAGACTCGCTTGCTTCACATTGTTCGACTGAGCGTGGTTGCATCGGCCACGATTGTTGCAGTGGTCTACAACGCGCTGCTTCGAGGCTCGGCTAATCTGCCGGTCGATGGCGACTATGTGTGGCCGGTTTTGCCAAACGAAATTTTGCACGTATGGGGTCCAATCGTGATTTTGCTCGACTGGCTTCTGGTTCAGGGCTACAAAAAACTGTCGATAAAAGCTGCCTTCTGGGTCTTGGTTTTTCCGGGCGCCTGGGCAGTGTTCTCGATTATTAGAGGCATAGCCTCTGGCTGGTGGCCATACTGGTTCATCGACCCGACCGGCGAGGGCGGCATTCAGGGCATGCTCACATACATTGCGGGCATCATGGTGTTCTTTATTGCGATGGGATTTATTGCCCTGATGGGCAGGCGTCTGGTGAGCCGCGGGCTCTAAAGCCAGGTCACTCTTAGTCGTCGGCGGCAGCAAGCTGACCGCAGGCGCCATCGATCTCTTTGCCACGGGTGTCGCGAAGCGTGGTTGGCACACCAGCCTTCTCGAGGCGTCGCACAAACTCTTCGGTCACGGCCATGGTCGAGGCTGTCCAAATTGAACCTGGGGTTGGGTTTAGCGGAATCGGGTTCACGTGAACCCAACCCTTGCCACGTGCATTTAGCTTTTCAGCCAGCAGGTCGGCACGCCATCCGTGGTCATTCATGTCTTTGATCAGCGCATACTCAATCGAAACGCGTCGGCCAGTGGCATCAAAATAGGCGCGAGCCGCATCTAGGGCTTCGTCGACTTTCCACTTTGAATTAACCGGGATTAGCTCATCGCGCAGTTCGTCATCGGGTGCGTGAAGTGAAAGTGCGAAGGTGACCGGAATGTTCTCTTCGGCCAGTTTGTGAATTGCCGGCACTAGGCCAACGGTTGAAACCGTGACACCGCGAGCGCTCATGCCAAGACCCTCGGGTTGCGGGGCAACCATGGTTCGCACGGCAGTCATCACGCGGTTGTAGTTTGCCAGCGGTTCGCCCATGCCCATGAACACGATGTTGGTTACTCGCTCGGGAGCGCCCTGCATTTTGGCCTTGCTGCCGCCAAGCTCGCCTGCGGCAATAACCTGGTTTGCTCGAACAATTTGATCGACAATTTCGCCTGCCGACATGTTGCGGGTTAGGCCTGCTTGACCGGTGGCACAGAACGGGCAGTTCATGCCGCAACCGGCTTGGCTTGAAATGCAAAGGGTGATGCGGCCGGTGTAGCGCATCAGAACCGACTCGACTAGAGCGCCATCGAACAAGCGCCACAAGAACTTGATGGTGTCGCCGTTGTCGGTTTGCAGGCGCTTAACCTCGGTAAGCAGCGGGGGCAAAAGCGAGGCAACCAGATCTTCGCGGCCAGCCGCTGGCAGGTCGGTCATCTTCGCAGGGTCGCTGGTGTAGTGAGTGAAGTAATGGTTGGCCAACTGCTTGGCGCGAAACGCTGGAATGCCGGCCTCTTTGAGTTTGGCAGCGCGTTCTTCGGTAGTTAGATCAACAAGGTGAACCGGTGGCTTGCCGCGATTTGGCTCTGCAAACATCAGCAGTGGCTTGCCTGATTCGTCTAGCTTCTGCTTCCAGCCCTCAGTCTTCGGGCGCACCTGGCGCAGTTCAGACATGGGGGCTCCTTTTGGTTGGCTAAACCTCAACGATATCAAACAATGCTGGATGCCAACAGACATGTGTTTTTGCAAACGCTTGCGTATCGTCGTGTCCCATGATCGAGACCAAGGCTATAGGGCTATCTGCGATTCATTGTTCCAATCTTCATTGCCCTCTGGCTCGATTGCAAAGATTTGGTATCAATTTGTGCAAGCGTTTACATTCGCAGGTAGGATTTTCGATTATGAGTGGTGCAAGCATCCTGGTTTATGCCGAGCGCGTGGGCGGCAACCTTGGCGAAATCGAAAAACTTTTGGCCGGGCCGTTGGCCGACTTCAACGGCATTCACGTGCTGCCGTTTTTTCACCCCTATGACGGCGACGACGCTGGTTTCGACCCTATTGACCACAAGATTGTTGACCCTCGCCTAGGCGACTGGACAGACTTTAAGCGCATTTCGCAGACCCACGAACTGACTGCCGACCTGATCGTTAACCACGCCTCTTATTTGTCGCCCGAGTTCATCGACTGGCAAGAAAAGGGTGACGCATCTGAATATGCGGGCATGTTCTTGACCTTCGACGCAGTGTTCGACGGCAAGGCAACCGAAGAGGGCATCACCGCTTTCTATCGCCCACGCCCAGGCATGCCATTCACCTCGTATGAGGTTGCCGGCAAGCGCCGTTTGGTTTGGACAACCTTCATGCCTTCGCAGGTAGACATCGACATCAAGCACGAAAAGGGCCAGGCCTATTTGCGCTCGGTTCTTGATGCGCTCAAGTCGGGCGGCGTAAAAGTTGTTCGCCTAGACGCAGTTGGTTATGCGGTTAAGACCCCGGGCACCGATTCGTTCATGACTGCCGAAACCTTGAGGTTCGTCGAAGAAATCACCGAGCTGATTCAGTCTTATGACATGCGAGTGCTGGTTGAGGTTCACGCGCACTACACCCAGCAGCTCGAGATCGCACCACTGGTTGACCTGATCTATGACTTTCAGACCGCACCGCTGCTGTTGCACTCGTTCTTTACCGGCACGGTTGACCGCCTCGACAACTGGTTCAAGATTCGCCCAAACAACTGTCTGAACGTGCTCGACACCCACGACGGTTATGGCGTGATTGACGGCGGCCCAATCAACGGTCGCCCTGGTTTGATTACCCAGGATGAGATGGCCTACATCTTTAAGCGCGCCGAAGAGAACACCAACGGCCACAGCGCAATCGCATCGGTTGTGCCTCAGTGGTTCACGCTTCCTCACCAGATCAATGCAACCCTGCCAAACATTTTGGCCGACGACGTTGCCTATGTAATCAGCCGTGCAGTGCAGTTCTTTTTGCCGGGTGAACCACAGGTTTATTACGTTGGTCTATTGAATGGCATGGATGACGTTGAGCTGTTCAACAAGACCGGCCAGGGCCGCGATGTGAACCGCCACAACTACACCCCGGCAGAGCTTGAAGTTGCCCTGCAGCAGCCAGTGACCCGAGCAATTTTGGGCCTTGCACGACTTCGCAAACTAGGCATTTTTGAGAGTGGCTCATTTAGTTGGACCGTTTTGGGCAATGACTCGATTCGCTTGCAGTGGACCGGCGCAGGTGAATCTGAAGGCGATTCTTTGTCGCTCGAATTCACCACCAAAGTTGGAGCTGCATCGTTTGTGATTGAGCACGTTTCGGGTGGTGCGACTCGTCGCTTTGCCTCGATCGAAGAGTTGGCTAAAGCCTAAACCCAGACCTTAGTTATAAAAAACTTCGGGTAACCGTACTTTTTTACAATTACGGGTGTTATGTTGAACTTGGTTTCGACAACACGGGGGTGCTGGTGAGCAGCGAAAATAGGTTTGACTCAAGAAAAAGCCGCGCGATTTTTGGCGTGATAATTCCTCTTGCCATTTCATCCTTCATTTACTTGGTCGACGGCCTAGAAGGTCCTACTGTGCAATTCGCAGGTGTTGCCACCTCGGTAGCCTTCATGGCAGCGATTTTCGGCCGCCCTGGGTCAACAGCCTTCGTGGCAACTATGGTTGTGCTTGGCGCGTTCTTACACGGACTATTTTTTGATGCAGCCGGCACCACAGTGCAACTTACTCGACTTGGCCTGATTGCAATAACGGCGTATTCGGCCGTTGTCTACAGCGCATATCGTGTTCGAAAAGAAGAAGAACAACGCCGGCTTCAACTTTCAAAGCTGGCGTTAGAAGAAACCTCTAGGTTGGCGATGCGCGACCAACTAACATCGGTGCTAAACCGACGAGGGGTTTTGGAAGCCCTTCAAAAAGAAGAGAACTGGCCCAAATCAGTGGCCATTTTTGATCTGGACAAACTGAAATTCATAAACGACACTCACGGGCACGCGGCCGGCGATGATTACATTCGCATCGTTGCCCAGCGAATTGCAAGCGCCGTTTCAAGTGTCGACATAGTTGGACGCTGGGGTGGCGATGAGTTCATTGTGGTTCTGCACCTGACGAAGCATCAGGCTCTCAAAGTGGTGCAAAGAGTTGTAGATAACGTTTCAAGCCAACCATTGAACCTTGGCGGGGTGACGATTGAGCCTCGTCTTTCGGCCGGTGTTGCCGAATGGCAACCAATTCACTCTCTAGAGCAAACGTTATCTGGAGCCGACGCGGCACTTTACGAGGCCAAAGCTAGCGGCGGAAACAATGCACGCCTTAGCATGCCCTAGTTAGTTAGCTTCGAGCAACCTCATGAAGTCGGTTTTTGAAATTGGCTTCGAATAGAAATAGCCCTGACCATACTCACAGCCAATGCGCTTCAATTCGTCAACCTGTTGCGCGGTCTCGACCCCTTCAGCGATGACCTCTAGGTTTAGAGCGTGCGCTAAATCAACAATTGACCGGCAAAGTGCATTGCCTTCAACGGCCTCTATCGCGTCAACAAAGACTTTGTCTATTTTGATGAAGTCCACCGAAAGTTCTTGCAGGTAGGCAAGCGAGGAATAACCGGTGCCAAAATCGTCAATTGCAAACTTGATGCCTTGGGCATCAAATTCAGCGATTTTGCTCTGCACAAGTTCTTTGTTCTTGACCAAAACGCCTTCGGTTAATTCGAAAACGATATTCTCTGTGTTCACATCTAGATGTTCGGCAAAGATTTGCTTCTTATCTGGCTCAAATGAGGCCGACATAAACTCGTTGGGCGAAACATTTACGCTCAACTGAATACTCTTTCCCGTTTTTTCAACCTCGCGAATAGTTTGCAGGGCCGCCGTAAGCAGTTGATTTCCTAGTGTGTTAATTAGGTTTGTGTTTTCGGCGAGCGGAATGAATCTTGCAGGGCTTACCTGGCCTAAATGTTCATCGAACCAGCGGGCCAGCACTTCGGCCTTGGTAATTTGACCATCTGCAAGTTGCACAATCGGCTGATAGTAAAATTCAATCGAATTGTTTTCGATTGCCTCTTTCAGATAACTGGTGAGGTAGCTCTTAGCTTTGGCGCTGTCTTCTAGGTTCTTCGAGAAGTGAGAAACGCGCCAGCCATCGGCCGTCAAAGCAAATTTGTGTGCCTGATCAGCGTGCGTTCGCAACTCGGCGACTGTTTCAGAATCATCCGGGTATTCGGCAATTCCGACCGAAACTTTCAGAAGCAGATTGACATCGTCAAAAATGAACGGCTGCGACAGACTCTCAACAATTCTCTTGGCCAAATCATCGAGGTCTTCGTCACCACCCTTCATCTCGCGATAGAGACCGAACTCTGAGTCGGCGATTCGCCCAAGACATTTTCCGGTGGCCGTGAAAGGTTTAAGTCTTTGGCCGATCTCACCAAGCACCAAGTCGCCAATTTTGTGCCCGAATGAGTCATTGACCGAGCCAATGCCAACGACTCCGATGTGCAACAGCGCGACTCGATGGCCATCTTCTCGACTCGATTGGATGGCCTGTCCGAGGTAGTCCTCAAATAAGGTTCGGTTTGCCAATCCAGAAACTAGGTCAACAAGACTGTCTTGTGTGGAGTTCATGACCATGACTATTTCGGCAATTTCGCCAGTGCTTTTCTTAACCGCTGAGAGCGTTAAGAAGTCTTGAGAAATGTTGCCAGACTTGTGCCTATTTAGCAGCTGACCTCGCCAATAGCCTGTTTTAGAAAGGGCACTCTGAATCGAAGCATAAACTTCGGCCGAGTTGATGCCGTGCCCAAAATCCATGAGATTTTGCCCGACTACCTCTTCGGGTAAGTAGCCAGTGGCTTTTGTGATTGCAGCGTTGATTTCGATTATGTTCAGGTCGGCATCGAGTATTGCTACACCCTGATCGAGAATTGCGATTGCATTAGCTGCCAAAGCCAGTGCATCTTCTTTTTCAACGTTGCTGGTCACGTCGGCAAAAAACCCGTTCCACTTATACCCGCTGCTTAACTCTCGTTCAAAGGTTGCCTCAGCCTGCACATATCTAACTTTTCCCACCGGTTGCTTTAGTTCAAACCTTTGGCTCCAGGCTTCGCCGGGTGCCTTTGCGGCTGAAAGCCTGCGAATAGCAACCTCTAAGTCGGCTTCTGTGAACACCTCACGAAGCAAACTAGGGTTGCTGATTAGGTCTGCAGCAGTGTGGCCCAGTAGGTTCTTAACGCCCTCAGAAAGGTAGTCGAGATTAAGGCTGCCATCGCGCTGCAATCGAACCTGAAAGAGTCCGGTTGGAGATTTGCGTGAAACATCTTCTAGCTTGCGGCGAATTTGGCCTTGACGTTGAAACATAAGTGCGATCAGGAATGCGCTGAAAGTGGCAATTAAAGAAATAACAATCATGCGTCTGCCGACAGTCGTGGCGCTGGTGTAGTCGACATCAATTTGCGTGCTGGTGATTGTGAATGTGTTTCGCCTGGTTTCGAAAACCTTTGTCGACTGGGCCTTGTTATTTGGATCGACTCCCACATACATGGTTCGCAAATCAGTATTTGCGGCGTCACCGATGACCAGGTCAAAGTCGAAGCCATCTGACTTGGCGGCATCAAGCAGCGGTTGCAGAAATGATTGCTTTTCAATAACCGTCGAAACGAGTCCCCAATATGACCCATCCTTGAGGAAGACTGGGCGGTGAAGAATATAACCTGAGCCGCCTTGAGCCAAAACATATGGGCCGAGTATTCGCCCGCTCTTTTTTGCAATGATCTTGCTGATGTCAGACCACTCAGTCTGGTTTGATTCAAGGCAATAACCTATGGCAGATTCATTGCCCCGCCTAGGCGAAACGGCCGAAATGCAATTATCTGGAGAGACAGAGATGTTGCGCCAGTCGGGAATGGTTGCCGCAAGTCCATCCAAGAACACCTGATCGGCCGGCTTATCAAAATCGGTTTCAGACGAAGAGATGTAGATGGCCAAGGCTTTAGTAGCTGTTTCTGCTTGCTCGGTGACTAACTCAAGGTGGGTGAAGAGATGCTCGTTGAACATCTCAGCCTGAGACACCGATACGTCGCTAATGCGCTTGATGTCGATGGCAACCAGAACTCCGCTTAGTGCGGTCATCAACGTTGCAATAACAACAGCCAGCGCCAAGGGCAAACTAAGGCTTCGCAACTGTTTTTTGAAGCTGTTCAAGTTGCCCCTCCCATAGGTTTGATTGTAAAGCAATTATTCGGATAACCGAAGGTTCTGCCGCTGATGCCCAGCTGCAGGAACCATTTTTCACCTTCGCGTAACCTTGAAGCATGAATCACAGTCTTGATGAACTGCTTGAGTGCGCGCTGAGTGCCGCCCTGGTGGGTGCGGCTGAATTGCAGGCCAGGTTTCGCGGGCCACTAGAGATTAGTTCGAAGACCTCACCCGAAGATCACGTGACCGACGCAGACTTGGCTTCAGAGGCGATGGTGCGTGAGCGCATTAGGGCGCTGCGCCCAAACGACACCATCACCGGTGAAGAGCTTGCCAACCAGATTGGCGAGAACGCCAACGTGCGCTGGAGCGTCGACCCCCTCGATGGAACAATCAACTTCACGCGCGGGTTGCCAAACTATGCAACCTCGGTTGGTGCAGCCGATGTTGAAACCGGCGAATGGCTGGTTGGCGCCGTGGTGGCACCTAGCCTAGGCTTGGTTTATTTTGGCAAGCGCGGCCACGGTTCTTTTGTGGTTCGCGGGGTCAAAATTGACTCCTCAACAACCGCTCAGTCACTACTGGCTGCCCCAGCTTCTCGACTGGTTGGCCCACCGCGCGAACGAACCACCAAGATTTTGGCCACCGGTTTTTCATACTCGGCCGAAAAGCGTGCTGCGCAGTTTGAAGAACTTAAATCGATAATGCCCCAGTATGTTGACCTGCGCCGCATGGGCTCGGCCGCACTCGACATGTGTGCCGTTGCCGAGGGCAGCATCGATGCCTATTTTGAACGTGATATCAAAGAGTATGACTGGGCGGCCGCCGCGCTGATTGCCGAAGAAGCCGGCCTAACCGTGCAGCGCCCCGCCTTTGTTGGCGACTTGTGCCATGTTCGCTTGTAAAGCAATCGAGTTATAGTGAGGTAACTACTTCAATTCGGGGGAATCATGAAGAAAATTGCTTTGGCGCTTGCGACGATATTTGGCCTAGCTATGGTTACTCCTGCTGCGGGCAGCACGTCAGACCCTGCCTACCTTCAAATCGGCGTTGATAGCGCGTGGTCTAAAGGCTACAAAGGCAAAGATGCAGTCATTGCGATTCTTGAACGCGGCATAGATCTTGACCACCCGGCATTTAAAGACCGCATCATCGATGGCTACTGCATCGTTACGGAGTCCGCGCCCAATGAATTCTGTGCGAATGGCAAAAAGGAGATGTCTGGCATTGAGGCGGCACAACGTCCCGCAGGTGACGGTGGGCATGGGCTCGGAGTCGCGGGGGCGGCAGCCAGTAATGCTACGAGTAACGGACCTGGCGGAGTAGCGCCGGAAGCAAAATTGCTCATGGTTCGGGCCGAGGGTGGTGACATTGCAATTCTGAACGCACTGGAGCGCGTGCTCGAGCTAAAAGCAAAGTACAACATCGTGGCCGTGAACATGTCGTTTTCTCGCACAACTATTTCAGATCGAGACTCTACTGGCAACTGTGATGACCATCTGACTCTGCGACCGCTTAAGTCCGTATTCAAGCGTCTTCGCGAAGCTGGCATAATCCCATTCGCCGCTTCCGGAAACGCACCTACCAGAAACGAGAACCTTTCAACTTTTCCAGCTTGTGTATCGGAAGTGGTTGCAGTTGGATCAACTGACCGTAATGGCAAAATTGCACCCTATGTGACGGCCTCAGATAAGATTTCTTTTTTCGCGCCAGACTTTCCAAATGTGCCCAAAAATATTGGTTACGGGCTCATGGGTGGAACATCAACCGCCACACCGGTGGCAGTAGGCGTATTCACAGTACTCCGACAGGCTTTCCCAAAGAAAACCGATGATCAAATTTTGTTGGCCATGGCGACTGCGGGCACTCCAATTGAAGACAAATGGATCAAGGGTAAACAAGAGGTCAATCTCAAAGGGGCAATTTCATTTTTGAGCCGCGAATCAGAAGGTGCACCCCTCGCATCTCCTAGCCCAACACCTAGCGTCAGCCCCAGCCCCTTGCCAAGTCAGCCCACAGCGACACCGACGCCTACTCCGCCAACAAAAACTGGGTGCCAGGCCTTCATCGGCAGATTCGAAACCCGCACAATAGGAAAAGCCATTGGGGTGAACTCTCTGATACTCGACAGTTGCGAGGATGGCAATATTTTGAAGGTCAACGGACTCGAACACTTCACCTGGTTCGGACCCTATTTGAAGACGATCGAGCTGCCGCCAATGGCGATCAAGACAATTCAGATTATTTCTGGCGAAAAAATCTTGAGAACCATCGACTACTCTCTGTGCAAATTGAATGTAAAGGCCGTGAACCGTCCAAAGAATATTTTTGCGACAACCGTAACCACTTCCTGCGACGGCGTAGTGGAGGTGAAAGTGAATAATCAGCGAGTGTGGATTACACCGATGCAAGGCACTGCGCGCTCTTTGAATCTTTACCGCGCTAAAGGGCAAGTCGCGAATTTCTACTTCATGGGAAATTTGAAAGCTAAATTGTCGGACACTGGGCTGAAGATTTATCCTTAGTCGTTAGCTACCCAACGGATTCCTACTTGGAGAGCAAAACCTTCGGTTACCCTCACAACTTTAGGGGCGAACGAGAGCCTTTATTTTGGTGCGATTGGCCATCGATTCGTACCCCAACGCCACGTCATCCAAGCTGACTTCAAGATCAAAAACTCTGCCCGGGTTAATCGAGCCATTCAGAATGTCGATCATCAACTCTTCGATGTACTGACGAGCGGGAGCGACGCCACCCGAGATCGTCACGTTGCGCATCAAAGGTCCGAAACCGAAAGGAATCTGTTCATACTGAGCAGCGCCCACGCGACCAACTGTGCCGCCAGCCCGCACAACGCTGAGAGCCATCTCAATTGAAGCCTGGGTTCCAACGCATTCGAGCACACTGTGAGCACCATCGCCACCCGTGAGTTCCAGCACCTTGGCTATTCCATCGGCATCGCGCTCAGCAACGACATCGGTGGCACCAAATTCGCGACCAAGGTCAGTTCGATCCTGGTGACGACCCATCAAAATGATGCGGCCAGCCCCCAAACGCTTAGCAGCGATGACCGCACACAAGCCCACTGCACCATCGCCAATCACGACAACATTCTCACCCTTCTTGACCTTGCCTGTTACCGCAGCATGGTGGCCGGTGCACATCACATCCGACAGCGTGAGCAGTGAGGGCAATAAAGGGGAGTCAATGCTGACTGGCAATTTGACTAGCGTCCCATCGGCGTTCGGAACACGCACGGCCTCAGATTGACCGCCGGCCTCACCCCCGTGGCCGAAAAAAGCCAACTCGCGGC
Organism: Actinomycetota bacterium; assembly: GCA_041180145.1. Taxonomy (GTDB): domain Bacteria; phylum Actinomycetota; class Actinomycetes; order Actinomycetales; family Microbacteriaceae; genus Rhodoluna. The sequence goes on from JBEGSA010000010.1 coordinate 27,680, forward strand.
AAGAGGTTTGTAAGCCCTGCAGGCAAAAGTCACAGTGGCCGCAAGATGAAACGAATGGCGCTACAACTAAGTCGCCAACCTGAAGTGTTAACACCTCAGAACCGACGGATTCAACAACGCCCAAGAACTCATGGCCGCGAGGGCGACCAGCCTCTAGAACCTCAGAATCGATGTAGTCCCAAAGGTCACTGCCGCAAACGCAAGCAAGAGTTACCTTCACAACCGCATCGGTGGCCTTTTGAACTTCTGGTCTGGCAACCTCTTCAACCCGGATGTCGCCGGGGCCATACATAATGGTGGCTTTCATAGTTCTAGCCTAGGCAATGGCAACCGGTTGTTGTGACCGCAAACATGTGTTGGTGGCAAACATAAAGCCCACGTATGCCACGTATTAGAGCGAGTGACCGAACCGTTACCAAATTCCCTATGAACCGTTTCATTCTGTATCTAACATTGGACTAACTCCCAGCACTTTGTGGAGGTAGCCCGCCGATTTGCGCAATGGCGCTCAAAAGGAGAAACAAATGATTCGCTCAGTAATGCGGCGCGTTGTGGCAATAGCCTCAGCCACCGCGCTGATCACCGCAGGTTTTGCAGGTGTAGCAAACGCCGCAACTAAGACCCTCACCATTGGTGACGTCTCTGACCCGGCCCCATCAAAGTATGACCCTTATGCATATTCAGATGGTCAGGCCGTGTTCTTTGAGGCTCTCTATGACCAGCTATTCGTTCGCACCGCGCCAGCAGCGGCTCGCGGCGTGAAGGGTTCTCTTGTAACCAAGCACACCCTGTCAGACGACAAAAAAACCCTGACCCTAACTCTTCGCGACAATGTTCGATTCGCGGACGGAACCAAGGTTGATGCAGCTACCGTAAAAGCTAACCTTGACCGTCGAAACGATGGTTCATTGCCTTCGTATGCAAAGTTTGGCGCCGGTGGCACCCAGGAAATCACCTCGGTTACCACATCTGGTGACTTTGGCGTGACCATCACCTTCAAGGCTGCTCAACCCAACGCTGCATACGAACTTTCAGGCCCAGCCGGATTTATCGTTTCAAAAGCGGCAGCAAAGAACCCTGTGCTTCTTCGATCAGCTCCGTACGGTTCAGGCCCTTACTACCTAGATGCCAACAAGAGCGTCAAGGCAAACACCTACCGCCTACAGAGGAACCCGGCTCACTGGAACAAGGCCAAATACCCTTATGACGTAATCGTCTACAAGGTTTATGCAACTCCTCAGGCTCAGGCCAACGCCTCTGCAGCTGGTCAGCTTGACGTTACTCTTCAGCCTGCAACTACCAGCGTTCCTCTTCTAAAGGCACGCAAGGTTGGACTGCTTTCAAAGGGTGGAAACGTTTACTTCATGCAGTGGTGGGACAAACTAGGCAAGAACGATAAGTTCACCGAAGACAAGAACGTTCGTCTTGCATTCTCATATGCAACCGACCGTGACGCCCTCGTGAATGGTTTGTTCGCTGGCGACCGCCCAACGGCAAGCTTGGTTGGAAAGACCGGCCTTGGTTACAGCGCTGCCCTCGACACCACATACAAATACAACTTGGCTAAGGCCAAGGCTTTGCTTGCGGCATCGAAGTATCCAAACCCAACCTTCACCATTGTTATTGCTGCGAGCGAAAGCGCTCAGACAGAAATCCTGAAGCAGCAGTGGGCGAAGGCTGGAATCACCATGAACGTGAAGATTGCGGCAAATGGTGGTGAGCTCTTCGGTGCTGTTCGCACGGCCTCGATGGGTCCGTTCAACTTCGACACTAGCAACCTAGCCGCCTGGACTGGTTTGATGTTGAACTCATTCCCTAACTACCAGTCAGCAACCAACGCAGCAATCAGTGCAGCCTTCGGCGCATACGCCGGAGACAACACCAGTGCAGCAAAGGCAAAGGCTCTAAACGAGGCGATTGTCAACGAAGGTTGGACAATGCCACTCCGCGAGAGCTTCTCTTACACCGGTTACAAGAAGACAACTATCAAGCCGATCAAGATTGGCGCAAACGGTAACGTTTGGCCACTTTTGACCGAAATCTTGCCAGTCAAGTAATCAACAAGTTATCAGATGGGAGCAACTATAAAGTTGCTCCCATCTGCACTTAGTTTTCAAAATCCTCACATTGGAATAACATGCTTCGCTTCGTTTTGAATCGCGCGCTTATGGGCCTCCTAACGCTCTTCGTTGCCGCCGTGGTCAGCTTCATAATTGTTCACTTGATGCCTGGAAGCCCGGGCGAAACCGCCCTTGGTGCATCGGGTGACCCACAATCGATCAAGGCCTTCAATGACTCAATCGGTTGGAACAACCCCTGGGTCGTTCAGTTTGTCGATTGGGTTCGCATGTTGCTGAGTGGAAGCCTTGGGTCTTCCTACGTAGACAACCGTGACCTCAGCATCGAAATCACGACCCGAATCCAAGTGACCGCCTACCTTTCTCTAGCAGCGATCGTGCTTACAGCCATCTTGGGCGTTGTGGTTGGCGTTACGGCAGCTGTTCGCGGTGGCGTTACTGACCGCATTCTTAACTCAATCACCGCATTTTTCATTGCGGTTCCAGCTTTCTGGTTCGCAATCTTCCTAATTCTTGTTTTTGCAGTGTTCAATCCGCTTTTGCCTGCCAGCGGATACGTCGAGTTCTCGGATGACCCAATTGCATGGGCGTCGAGCCTGGTCTTGCCAGTATTAGCCCTTGCGGTTCACGGAGCCGCAGGAATTGCACGCATCACGCGCTCGGCCATGCTTGAAGCCGTAGGCCAGGAACACATTCGCACCCTGCGTGCTATGGGAGTTCCGCGTCAGCGAATCGTTTACCTGCATGCACTTAGATTTGCCAGTGTTCAAATCGTCTCCGTCATTGGTCTTCAGTTCGTTCTTATATTTGGCGGCACTGTAACTGTTGAGCAGCTTTTCCAATTGCCAGGTCTTGGCACCGGCATTCAGCGCGCCATCGGCATGCACGATGTTCCAGCAATCCAGGCAACCGTGATGGTCACCACATTTGTTGTCGTCATCACCATGTTTATAACTGAATTGGCAACCCGATTCCTCGACCCAAAGGTGCGCGCGCGATGAGCAACACTACGAGCAAAAAGAAATCAGTTCCGGCTTTTCTAAAGCGACCAGGAGCAGTGCTGAGCCTGATTTGGCTTATTTTCATTGTCGGTGGTTCACTCACGGCTCCCCTTTGGATTCCTTTCGACATCGGTATTCAAAACGTAGGTTTCGAATTGCAACTTCCGAATTGGCAATTTATTCTCGGAACTGACGAGCTAGGCCGCGATATCTTCAGCCGCATCATGTATGCCGGTGCCGGCACCATGATTGGTGCAGCCATCACAGTTTTGGTTTCTTTCGGACTGGGTTTGCCCATGGCATTTATTGCTGCACAACGACGTGGTCGCGTTGAAAGCTTTTTGAGTCGTTTCACTGAGGTGATTTTTTCGCTTCCAGCCATGGTGATGATTCTTGCTCTTGTTGGCGCAGTTGGACAGGGCAACATGACACCGCTGATGATCTTCTTTGGTTTCTTGATTTCACCGGCGGTCTATCGCGTGCTGCTTGGTCAAATCATTTCTATTCGCCAGCGCCTTTATGTCGACGCCGCTCGCCTCAATGGCCTCAGCGCCGTGCGCATCAACTTGCGCCACATTTTGCCTGGCATTTGGCGAACCGTCTTGGTTCAGGTTGCCCTAATCTTTGTTGCCGGCATCGGCATCCAGGCAGGCCTGTCGTTCTTGGGCATCGGCCCGCAAGAGCCAGAGCCAAGTTGGGGTGCCATGATTCTTCAGGCAACCAACCTGATTTATTTTTCACCTTGGATGATGGTTCCTCCGGGCCTTGTTCTTGTTATTACAGTATTTGCGCTAAACGAACTTGCCGACGTGTTTGGCGAAGGTGCAGCGCAAAACTCTGGAGTAAAACCTTTCTCATTCAAAGACCTAAAGGGAAAGCGTCGCGCTGACCTGCCAAACCTAGACAGCGCAACAAAGGCCGATAAGGTTCTAGAGCTCACCGATCTGGTTGTTGGCGTAGAGGGCAAGCACGAACTGGTCTCTGGTGTTTCACTTAGCCTCAACCACGGTGAAGTGCTCGGTGTGGTTGGTGAGTCTGGCTGTGGAAAGACGATGACTGCCCTTTCGGTTATTGGGCTACTTCCACCAGGCGTTGCAATTCGATCAGGTTCGGTGAAGCTCAACGGCATTGAAATTGCCGACTGGAACGAGCAAGAGCTCAACACCATCCGCGGTCGCGAGATTGCATATATTTCTCAAGAGCCAATGGTCGCTCTAGACCCCATGTTCAGCGTTTCGCACCAGCTGGTTTACCCGCTGCGACGCATCCGTGGAATGAGCAAGGCCGAAGCTAGAGCCGAGGCAACCGAGTTGCTTCGCCAGGTGGGCATTGTTGCGCCAGAGCGTGTGATGAAGTCTTACCCGCACCAGCTATCAGGCGGAATGGCACAGCGCGTAGCGATTGCTCTGGCCCTAACCGGAAACCCAAAGCTTTTGATTGCCGACGAACCAACCACAGCTCTTGACGTTACGATTCAGGCCGAAATTCTTGACCTGCTTCGCGCTCTTGTTGCTGAACGTGGCATGGCCATGGTGGTTGTGACTCACAACCTTGGTGTGGTGGCCGACATCGCCGACAAGGTTGCCGTGATGTATGCCGGGCAGGTAATCGAATCGGGATCGGCAGCTGAGGTGCTGCTGAGCCCAGCACACCCCTACACCGCAGCATTGCTTGGTGCCGACCCACACTTCAACTCTGGTGAAAAGATGCCTGAGCGCTTGACCTCAATCGAGGGCACCGTGCCGGCAGCTTGGGACTGGACGCCATCTTGCCGATTCGCAGCTCGCTGTGAGTTTGCAACAGAACTTTGCAAGCAGCCACTAAAAATTGCATCGGCACACTCAAACGGAACAGTTCAGTGCCTGCGATTTGGCGAGCTAAACCTGTCAGAGACTAAGAAGAACTAGGTATAAACATGTCAACGACACCACTTCTCGAAGTAACCGATCTTGCCGTTCAATACGGCAGTGGCAAAAAGGCTTTCACCGCCGTTTCAGATGTTTCTTTCACCATCATGCCGGGCCAGGTTGTTGGACTGGTTGGTGAATCAGGCTCAGGAAAATCAACCATCGGCAAGGCAATTCTCGGTCTTGAAAAGGTCAAGTCTGGTTCGGTCAAGTTCTTGGGCACCGACATCACCCACGACTCGATCAAGAAGCGCCAAAAGACCGCCGCGGGCATCCGTGTGGTTTTTCAAGACCCTTATTCATCGATCAACCCAGCGCTAACCGTTGGCGAAACCCTGATTGAGCCGCTCACCGTCGCAGGCGTAAAGCGCGAGGTTGCCCTTGAGCGAGCTCGCGAGGTGTTGGGCAAGGTTGGTTTGAACCCTGAGGCCGCAGATCGTTACCCTAGAAACTTTTCGGGTGGCCAGCGCCAGCGCATTGCAATTGCCCGCGCGCTAATTGTGAAGCCAAAACTGATTGTGCTTGATGAGCCGGTTAGCGCCCTTGACCTATCGACTCAGGCCCAGGTGTTAAACCTGCTGGCCGACCTCTCGCAGAGCGAAGATGTTGGGTTCTTGTTCATCGCCCACGACCTCGACGTTGTGCGCTTCTTGTCAGACACCACCGTGGTTCTCTACAAGGGCCGCATCATGGAATATGGCGATGTTGAGCGAGTTGTTGTTTCGCCAAAGCACCCCTACACCCAGACTTTGACCTCGGCTGCTCCGGTGCCAAACCCGCACCAGCAAAAGGTGCGCCGCGAACACTGGCAGACTCTGCAAATTTCGAACAAGAATCACATCAAGGATGAAGGCACCGGTTGCCCGTTTGTTGCGCGCTGCCCGATTGCCACCCAATTGTGTGCATCGAATGTGCCAGAGCTGCGAGACCTAAACGGCATCAAGGTTGCTTGCCACCTAGCCAGCTAATGTGGGTGGAAGCCGCTTCTAGATGAGCAGCAGCAAGACCACGGCGATTGCCGCGAGAGCGGTGAGTCCAGAAACGACGGCTCCCGCTTTGAATGCCGGCAGTGGTTTTTGCTCACGCATTGCCCGCTCAGATTTCTTCCATCGGTAAAAAGAGTAGACAGCCATGACCGCGCCGCCGAGAATCATCAAGAGTGCGGCCAGGGTTCGAAGCAACGGGTTGTCGCCAACCTGCAATTCTTCAATTGCCACACCCGCAGCGATTATGGCAAGGGCAGTTCTAATCCAAGACAAGAACGTTCGCTCGTTGGCCAATGTGAACCTAGGGTCTGGCTCGCCGCCAACGCCAAAAACGCTCTTCGGATATCTGTTGTCATCGCTCATAGGTATCCTTAGATTTCAATCACATCAAGCTCAGTGGGCGCGATGATGTGACCAGTGTAGCCAATTTTGGCGGCTGACTTGGTTGCCTTGTCGAGGTAGACCTGGGGTGGCTGCGGAATTGGTGTGTAGTGGCTAAACACTAGGTTTTTGGCATTCGCTGCAAGTGCCACGCCCGGCAGGTCATCAACGCTCGAGTGGCTCGATAGCAAGTGATTTCGCAGGTCATTTTGCCGAACCTCTGGCAGGCGACTCACAACTCGTTCAACCATGTCGTTGTCTTGAACTTCGTGAACTAAAAAGTCGCAGTCTTTGGCAAGGGCAATCAGATTGGCATCGGGGGCAGCGGTGTCGCCCGAAAAGACCACCGACTTTCCAGTGGCCTTGATGTCGAATCGAAAAGCAAAAGAGTCTTTGAGTTCAGAGCCGTGAAAAACCTTGGTTGCCGTTACCCGAACAAGGTCGTCTTGCATCACGTGAATGATGGTTTCACCGGTTTGAACCACGTCATGGGTTTCGAGAGTCGGAAAAGGGCCAAAGCCCCCACCGGTGATGTAGTTGTCAATGTCGTGCGAGTGCGCAGATTGGCCCAGCTGCTTCAGGCGATCGGCTGGCGATGGCCCCCAAAGGCTGATGGTCTTGGGCAACTCACTGCCGAGGTTTGTCCATCCGTGCACTAACACACCGAGGATGCCCGAGGTGTGGTCGAGGTGATTGTGGGTGACGAAGATGTTGTGCAGACCGGCAAAGCCGAGGCCACTGGCAACCAGCTGCTTGGCGGTTTCATAGCCGCAATCAACCAGATAGGTGCGCCCACTAACCACGAGTGCGAGCGCAGGCTTGGCACCATCGGCGGAAAGTTTTGGCCCGCCACTTAGGCCCAGCATTACGATTCGATCGGTAGGTTGCGTCATTGAAACTCCTTTGTTTCAGGCTAACAACTAGTTAGAGAACCAAGTATCTGTCTGGTGCATGACAGAGGTTGCCTTGCCCGATGACTTCACAAATTCCACGACTCACACCGTGCCGCGTTCAAGCCCATCGAGCACTTGCTGCGCGCGCACTTTCAGGTCTGGCAGATCACTAAGACGCTTTAGTCCGTTGATCTGCTGAAACATACGGTGGTTTTTGGCGAATGTATCTTTGTGGCGATCTAAAAAATCCCAATACAGAGTTGTGAAGGGGCAGGCATTTTCGCCGACTCTGAGTTTGGGGTCATAAGCGCACCCCTTGCAGTGGTTAGTCATGCGCGACAGATAGGCGCCGCCGGCGGCATAGGGCTTGGTCATTAGCTGCCCACCATCGGCGTGCACGCCCATGCCGATGATGTTTGGCACCATCACCCATTCGGCCGCATCAATGAACTGCTCTCGCATCCAATCTAAAAACTCTTGAGGGTTTGTTCCTGTCACCAACGCAAGGTTGCTGAGCACCATCAATCTAGGTATGTGATGGGCCCAGGCTCGCTGTTCGACATCGCCAACGACTGCCTTCACGCAACTCATTTTGGTTTTTGACGAATCGGTGAAAAGCGGCAGCAATTTTCGATGTGCACCGAGCCCATTCCTGTTCTTATAGTCCTCCCCCAAGAACCAATACATTCCGTTGATGTATTCACGCCAACCGATCACCTGTCTCACTAAAGCTTCAACCGATTCGATTCGTGCTTTACCCAACCGATACGCCGCCACGACTGCCTCAACAACTTCCTGCGCATGCAGTAATCCGTTGTTTAGATAGGGGCTTAGCAGCGAGTGATGAAGCGCCCAGTTTTCGCTGGTGATGGCATCTTCGTATGGCCCAAAACCGTCGAGGTGATGCTCGATGAAATTGGCCAGCTGCGCAAGCGCACCAGCCCGAGTTGTAGCCCATGTTTTGGTCGGCTGCATGCCCAGTTCGGCTGCAACTTCAAGGTCAATCTCGTCACGAGAGTGCTCTAGATATGGAGGCCAGTTGTAACTCTTGGGAGGCGGTAGTCGATTTTCGGCGTCGAAGTTCCAGCGACCGCCCTCGGGCTCGCCCCCGTTGACCAATATGCCAAGACGCACTCGCTGGGCGCGATAGAAGTTCTCCATCACAAAAGACTTTTGACGCTCGGCCCAAAGGGCAAAGTCACTGCGCGAGGTTAGAAATAAGTAGTTTGGAACGTAGTTGACGCCGAATTCTTTGAGTTGTTTGAACTGCACAAATGAAGATGGCTCGGCCGACCAAATGGGCAAGTGGCCAAGTTCGAGCCGAGCTTGCTTTAGCCCATCGGTTGTCGTTGCAGCCTTGAAATAACTCACCTTGAAACCGGCTGCAGACAACTCATGGGCAAAATGCCGTGCCGAAGAAACTAAAAAGAAAAGGCGCTCTGGGTGCCAAGGTCGGCCCTCGAGCATGCGCTGACTTTGAACCAAAACAACTCGATCAAGTTCTTTGTTTGCATCTCTAAGAACGCCGTGCGCAGAGTTCAGATGGTCAAACGGCACATACAGAATTCGACCAGTCATTGTTCAACGATAGTTCTTGGCCATCGCAACTAAGGTTGCAGGCGTTCGATCGACCATGCTGTTAGGTTTCCGTCCTTGCCGATCTCTCGGGTAAAGGCAATGCGGTCATGCATGCGATTCGAACGGCCCTTCCAAAACTCAATTCTGGTTGGCACAATTCGATAACCTCCCCAATAATCTGGCCGCGGCACATCGGTGTTCTTGAAGCGCTCAAGAGCAATTTCAAACTGTGCATCAAGTGCTGAACGGTTTTCGATTGGCTTTGATTGGTGGCTTGACCAAGCAGCCACCTGGGACTCGTGCGGTCGCGAATGAAAATAATCGTCAGATTCAGCGGCCGGCACTTGGTGAGTTAGGCCCTCAATTAGCACCTGGCGATACATCGAATACCAACCGAAAACTGCGCTCGCCTTTGGGTTTGAGGCTAGGGCTTCGCCTTTGCGAGAATGGTAATTGGTTGCAAAAAAGAAGCCCAGGTCGTCGACTCCCTTCAACAACACCGTGCGCGCTGTGGGTTGGTATTTGGAGTCGATTGTTCCGAGCACAAATGCGTTTGGCTCATATATTTCGGCGGCCTCGGCCTCGCGCAACCAAACCTTGAATTGCTCTATAGGGTCGGCTAAAAGATGAGTCTCATCGAGCGCCTCTTGCCCATAGTCTTCGTGCCGATTCAGAGAATCCATGGTTACTCTAGCCTTTGCACTTTTGTGAACAGTATTTGACGTTGCGCCAGTCTTTTGCCCACTTTTTTCGCCACTCAAATGGCAGGCCGCAGCGCACACAGATTTTGGGTTCGAACCCATTCTTAGTTTTGGCTACAGGTGGCATGCTTTGAGTTTATTCATTTGGAGGCAAGAATAAAGCCATGCGATTTTTGATTTCTGTAATTGACAGCGAGAGTAACTCAGGCAGCAGCAACGAGATGGCTGCGATTGATGCATTCAACGACAAGCTGAGTGAAAACGGGCACTGGATATTTGCCTGCGGCGTGGCCGCACCAAGCACGGCAACAACAATCGATAACCGCGCTGACGCCGGCATCACCATCGCTGGGCCCGTCAACGATACGAATGAGTTTCAGAGCGGGTTCTGGATCATCAAAGCAGACAGTCGCGATCAAGCCGAGGCTTTAGCGGCCGAAGGCTCAAAGGCCTGCAATCGCAAAGTTGAGGTTAGAGCGCTTCTCTAGTCAATCAGCCGAGATGCTGCTGCAGCTGAATCACATTTCCCTCTGGGTCAACTACATCCTGGTAAATGAAATTGCCGTAACTGATCGTGCCTGCAGAAAAAGTGCCGAGAGTTCCGTCGATGCGCTGCTCGGCCGCCGCCAAATCATCAACGGTGAAGACCGGCTTGATGGCAACTTCGGTTTGATGAGATAGCTGGGCTGTGAGCGGGGTGACCGCCCGATATTCCTCGGGCAACACATGCAGAAGCACCGA
>JBEGSA010000011.1:0-36540 GCA_041180145.1 Actinomycetota bacterium
GAAAGTGAGCCGGAACCCAGTCAAGAATTACGCCTATGCCCGCCTCGTGAAGACGGTCGATTAGATAGCGCAAATCGTCAGGTGACCCAAAACGGCTTGTCGGCGAATAGTAGCCCGTTACCTGATAGCCCCAAGACGGCGCATACGGGTGTTCGGCGAGCGGCATGAACTCAACGTGGGTAAAGCCAAGTTCTTGCATGTATGGAATTAGCTCGTCGGCAAGAGTTCGATAGTTCAGGCCCTGACGCCAAGAGCCCGCGTGAAGCTCGTAGATCGACATTGGCGCCTTGAGAGCATCCCGCTTGACGCGCGCATCTATCCACTTCTTGTCGTTCCACTTATAACTCGACTCGTTCACGATCGATGCGGTCGATGGTGGAGTCTCTGTCTGACGGGCAAGCGGGTCGATCTTGGTAATCCAAGCGCCATCCTGAGTCAAAATCTCGTATTTGTAGTGTGTGCCCGCTTCGATCCCCGGGATGAAGAGTTCCCAAACACCAGAAGAACCCATGACTCGCATGGCGTGCCCGACGCCGCTCCAGTGGTTGAAATCGCCAACAACTCGAACTGCCTTTGCATTTGGAGCCCAAACAGCAAAGCGGCAGCCATGACTAACGCCAGCGGTTCCCTTGATCGAAGTTAGGTGCGAACCTAGCGCTTTCCAAAGTTCTTCGTGTCGCCCCTCTTTAATCAGGTGCAAGTCAAGTTCGCCAAGGGTGGGCAGATGGCGATAGCTGTCGTCTGAGGTCCAGACTGTGTCGCTGCCCTCGGCCGCATAGGTTGCGGTGATTCGATAGTCTGGCGACTTTTTCGACTTCACGAAACCCTGCCACAAGCCGTTTTCAAGATGTTCGAGAGCCACCTCAGGTTCATCAAGAAAAACTGCCGTGACTGACTTTGCCATCGGCCTAAGTGTGCGAATTACCCAGCCTTTTTCGTGTGGGTGAGCACCAAGAAGCGAGTGCGGGTCATGGTGTGAGCCAGTGGTTACCTGCCAAAGAAAATCGCTGTTGATCTCTGGTAGCGATTGTTCCGACTTCTTGCGAATTGCCATGGTGCTCCTTACAGAACCTTGCCGATTTTGAAAATGTGAACCGGTTCAATAAAGGCGTCAAGACGAACATAGTTTGACCTAGACCACTTGTAGGTTTCTTCGGTAATTAGGTCGGTGACCTCGAATGTCGCGTCAGCCGGCAAACCGAGCTTTTCGAGATCAAGGTGAACTGTGGTCTCACGAACAGCATGTGGGTCTACATTGGCGATAACAAGGATGCTGTCTGGCTTGCCATTTGGTGTGTGCGAGCCGGCTAGGTGCTTTGAGAATGCCAGGATGGACGAATCCTCGGTGTGGTGAAATTCGATATTGCGCAACTGGCGCACAGCGGGGTGGGCTGCTCTAATGGCATTGAGTTTGGTTATGTATGGGGCAATGCTGCGCCCGCCCTTTTCGGCGCTCTGCCAGTCTCGAGGACGGTATTCAAATTTCTCTGAGTCAATATGTTCTTCAGCGCCCGGTCTGGCAACTGATTCACAAAGCTCATAGCCGGCGTACATGCCCCAACTTGCTCCCGCCATCGCTGCCACGGCCGCGCGGATTTTGTGCCCAGCTGGTCCGCCGAACTGGAGGTATTCGGTGAGAATGTCGGGCGTGCTAACCCAAAGGTTGGGCCTAAAGAAATCTGCCGAAACCTTCGCTAACTCGGTTAGATAGGTTTCGAGCTCTGCCTTGCTGTTTCGCCAGGTGTAGTAGGTGTAAGACTGCTGAAATCCCGCCTTGCCTAGAGCGTGCATCATGGCCGGGCGGGTGAAAGCCTCGGCTAAGAAAACCACTTCCGGAAACTCTGCGTTTACCTCGCCGATTAGCCATTCCCAAAAGGCAACAGGCTTGGTGTGCGGGTTATCAACGCGGAAAATCTTGACTCCGCGACCAATCCAAAGCCGCATGATTCTGAGCACCTCGGCATGAATGCCCTCTGGGTCATTATCGAAGTTGATTGGGTAGATGTCTTGGTACTTCTTCGGTGGGTTCTCGGCGTAGGCGATTGTGCCATCGGCCCGAGTAGTGAACCATTGCGGGTTGGTCTTGACCCAGGGGTGATCTGGTGAGGCCTGCAGCGCAAGGTCAAGGGCAATCTCAATGCCAAGCGAATTGGCAGTCTTTACAAACGATGCAAAGTCTTTCTCGGTGCCCAAATCGGGGTGAATTGCATCGTGGCCGCCGGCCGATGAGCCAATAGCCCACGGTGAACCCGGATCTTGCGGGCCTGCGACAAGTGTGTTGTTGGGGCCTTTTCGGTGTGCCGTGCCGATGGGGTGAATGGGCGGCATATAAAGAACGTTGAAGCCCATCTCAGCAACCGCAGGCAAACGCTTGGCAGCAGTCTTGAAGTTACCTGAGACCCAGGTTTTGGTTTTTTCGTCGAACTTGGCGCCTTCACTTCTTGGAAAGAATTCATACCAGGCGCCAACGCCGGCAAGCTCGCGCTCAGTTTTAACGACAAATTCATCGCTCAGTGTGATCAGGCTGCGAATCGGCTGTGCGGTGATGGCCTTTAGCACATCCGCGGTTTCGGCATCTGTTAGGCGCGACTTGGCGCTGCGCTTTTTGTCGGCAAGTTTCTCGGCAACCTCGCTTAGAAGTTTCGCATTTGCCTTAGTGCGGCTCTTTTCTGCGGCGGCACTGTTAAAAAGAACCTGCCCCTCAAGCATCATCAGTTCTTCATCAACGCCGACAGCGATTTTCACACTCGCGTTGTGGTGCCAGGTTTCATAATCATCGGCAAAGGCTCGAATTTTGAAGCTGTAATCACCGATCTGAGAAAGCTGAACACTCGTGTGCCAGCGATCTGAGCCTGGCGCACCAGCGCTCATGCGATGTAGCGATTCTTTGCCTGCAGGATCGGTCAACAGCAACTCAACGCCTAGGGCATCGTGGCCTTCGCGAAAGACCGTAGCACCGAAGGGAACTACTTCGCCAGAGAATGCCTTGGCCGGCCAGCGACCGGCTTCAACAGCAGGGCTAACGGCCAGAATTGGCAGGCGGCCGAATGGGCGATCGTGTCTGAATGCGATGGTTTTGCTCACACTCCATAACTTAGCGAACGAAACACCAGAAAAGGCCTGCGTAACAAAGGCTTTACTTATCCGTTAGGAAAGGCGAGAAACAGCTGGCTAGAAAATGGCTCGGAAAAGCTGAATCGAAGTGCCCGAAAGAGTCACCACTTCTAGCGGCGCGAACCGTTCAAATTGAGAAGGAGGCAATTCGAGTGCACTGTTCCAAATAAGTTCGTAGCCGACAACTTCGTCGTGCTCAGGCAGTTTTACCGTGATGGCCGTTTCTGAGCCGTGAATTACAAGCACCAAAGCTTCATTCTTATTGTTGGCAGTGTGCTTCGTGAGCCGCTGAATGGTTCGGCACTCTTGGTCGTGCCAATTTTCTTCGCTCATGATCTCGCCATCGGCGTTGTACCACTTCACCATGTCGTGGTCTTCGGTCGCGTGATTGAAGTCGCCGAAAGCCTTTGGTCGAAGCGATGGGTAGCTGTGCCGAAGTTTTGTCAGGTAAGCGAAGGTAGTCTCAAAATCCTCCTGTTGACGACTTAGATCCCAGTTGACCCAGCTCATCACGTTGTCTTGGCAGTAGGCATTGTTATTGCCGTTTTGAGACTTGCCTCGTTCATCACCAGCGGTAACCATCGGAATGCCGGCAGAAAAGAGAAGGGTTGCCATCAGGTTGCGTGCTGCCTTACGGCGAACTGCGCGCACCTCGGGGCTTTCACCGCCGCCCTCGTGACCGTGGTTGAACGAGTGGTTGCCGTTTGTGCCATCGCGGTTGCTCTCGCCGTTCGCCTGATTGTGCTTAACGTCGTAGCTAACCAAGTCTTTTAGGCAAAAGCCGTCGTGAGCGGTGATGAAGTTAATTCCGCCAAGTGGTCCGCTGGGGCCGTCAACAATGTCTCGCGAGCCGGCGAGCCTGGTAGCCAAGTCGGCAACGCCATTCCAGTGGTTTCCGCTGTTTCGGGCTGCGGCAATGTCAGAAAGCCAAAAACGGCGGATGCTGTCGCGATACCTGTCGTTCCACTCGCTGAAGCGATCTGGAAAGTTGCCAGTCTGCCATCCGCCTAGGCCAACATCCCAAGGTTCGACAATCATCTTTGTGTCTTTGAAAGTTTCGTCGTCGACAATTGCGCGCAGCAACGGATGGTTGGAATCGAAGTGGTTGATTTCGTTGCGAGCTAAGGTTGCCGCCAGGTCGAAGCGATAGCCGTCGATCTGAAGTTCGGTTGTCCAATAGCGAAGGCTTTCGAGAACCATGTGAATCACGTGCGGGTTGCCAAAATTCAGAGAATTACCGCAGCCGGTGGTGTCATGAAAATAGCCGTTGTCGTCCATGCGGTAATAGCTCGAGCTGTCTAGGCCGCGATAAGAGTAGGTGAGTCCGCCGCCGCCGCCCTCAGCGGTGTGGTTGTAAACCACGTCGAGAATCACTTCGATGCCATTGCGATGCAGTTCTCGGATCGAAGTCTTGAGCTCAGCAATCACCGCTTCTGGGCCTTGCTCCCATGCCTTTGCAGAAGCATATCTGGGGTGTGGGCTAAAGAAATTTATGGTGTTGTAGCCCCAGTAGTTGATCAGGCCCATGCTCATGAGTCGTGGTTCTGAAATGAACATATGAATTGGCAGAAGCTCTACCGCGTTTACGCCAATTTTCTTGAGGTGGGCAATCGTAGCTGGGTGGCCAAGAGCGGCGTAGGTGCCACGAATGTCATCGGGAATTTCGCTGTTTCCGCGGGTCAAGCCACGAGCATGTGCTTCATAGATGATCAGTTCATCTAACGGAATATTTGGTTTCTCAACCCCTTGCCAGTCAAAACTGCCATCGATCACTACGCAGTGATATTCGCGAGCACTCTCGCGCACAACGCCTTTGGCGTAAGGGTCAATCAAATGCAGGCTTGGATTGAATGAATTGCGTGGCGAATCTGGCCCATCGGCACGAAGAGCATATTTTGCTCCAGGCTTTAGATCTGGGTGGCTAACCTGCCAAATGTGGTTTTCACCCTTAACCAGGTTCAAAATTAAATCCGTCTGGCTTGGGTCGGCGTTATCAAGAATGCAAAGCTCAATGCTGGTTGCGTTTTCTGAGTAAACCCGAAGCGTTCCAACGCCACCGCTAACGGTCACGCCCATGGTTCCAGGGGCTGGCATCGATTCAGACATAGGTGAAAGCCTACCCAACCTTGGGTTTCAAACAGATTAACCAAAGCCTTCGAAAGTAGGCTTGATGCATGACCATTTATCTCGACCACGCAGCTACTACACCGCTGCGTCCCGAGGCACTTGAGGTGCTTCGCAGGCAACTCGAGATGGTCGGCAACCCATCCTCGGTGCACCAGTTTGGTCAATCGGCGAGGCGAGTACTTGAAGAAGCCCGCGAATCAATTGCCGAGACGCTAGATTGCAATCGCAGCGAGGTAATTTTCACCTCGGGTGGTACCGAGAGCGACAATCTGGCCATCAAAGGCCTTTTCTGGCAGCAAAATCAGGGGGATGCCCGCAAGCGCCTGATCGTGAGTGCCTACACCGAGCATCACGCCGTCATAGACGCCATCGAGTGGCTCGAGAACGAGCAGGGGGCTGAGGCAATTTGGTTGCCGGTTTCACCAGAAGGTGTTGTCGACATCGCTGCCCTTGAGAAACTGCTCGTCGAGCGCGCCGGCGAAGTGGCATTGATCACGCTGATGTGGGCAAATAACGAGACCGGCGTCCTCACCGACATTCGCGCGGTTACTGAGCTGGCAAGCAAGTTCGGTATTCCGGTTCACTCAGATGCGGTTGCCGCACTTGGGCACACCGAAATTAGCTTTGCAAAGTCTGGGCTGTCGGCCATCTCGATCTCGGCTCACAAAGTTGGCGGCCCGGTCGGTGTGGGAGCACTTTTGGTGGCTCGCTCGGCCAAGTTGACTTCGCTAACCCATGGCGGCGGGCAAGAACGCGGAATGCGATCAGGCACGATGAATTCCGCAGGTGCAGCAGCCTTTGCCAGGGCGGCTCAGGTTGCCAAAGCAAATCAAACCAGTGTGCATGAGCGACTCGCGCCGCTGGTTTCAGATCTTCGTGATGCAATTGAGGCGGCCGCACCTGAGGCTCGCTTCAGTCGTGGCCAAGCAGCCGGCTTGCTTGAAACGCTGCATTACACCTTTGACGGCTGCAGCGGTGATTCGCTTCTTTTTATGCTCGATTCCGCTGGTGTAGCGGTGTCAACCGGCTCAGCTTGTACCGCTGGCGTTGCGTCGGCTTCGCACGTGTTGCTAGCCATGGGCCGCAGTGAACGCGAGGCCACCGGAACTCTTCGAATCAGCCTCGGGTACACCACCACCCAAGCTGATGTTTCTGCCTTTATCGATGCGTTTCCGGCTGCTCACGCGCGGGCCAAACTGGCTGGATTGGCTGCCGGCTAGCCCACCAAAAAGTCACCCTTCGAAACTAGACTTGAACCCATGAAGGTCTTAGCTGCTATGTCTGGTGGAGTCGACTCTGCTGTTGCTGCGGCTAGGGCAGTTGAAGCCGGCCACGAGGTCGTTGGTGTTCACCTGGCGCTAAGTCGCATGCCCGGCACGTTGCGAACCGGCTCTCGCGGTTGTTGCACAATCGAAGACTCGATGGACGCCCAGCGAGCAGCCAACATTCTCGGTATTCCCTATTACGTCTGGGACTTCAGCGAGAAGTTCAAGACCGATGTAGTCGATGACTTCATCGCCGAATATCAGGCTGGCCGTACACCAAATCCATGTATGCGCTGCAATGAGCGCATCAAGTTTGCCGCACTGCTCGAAAAGGCTTTGGCTTTGGGGTTTGATGCCGTGTGTACCGGCCACTATGCGAGTCTGCTAACCGATTCCGAAGGCAACCTAGAACTTCATCGCTCAAACGAGATGGCAAAAGACCAGTCATATGTGCTTGGTGTGCTGACCGCCGACCAACTAAAGCACTCGATGTTTCCGCTCGGTGCAACAGCCTCGAAAGACCTAATTCGCGCCGAGGCTAACGAGCGTGGTTTGGCAGTGGCCAATAAGCCCGATAGCTACGACATTTGCTTTATTCCAGAGGGCGATACCCAAGACTGGCTGTCTGAAAAAGTTGGCAAGGCTCCGGGCAACATCGTCGATCGCGAAGGCAATGTGCTTGGCGCTCACCAAGGCACCCACGAATACACGGTGGGTCAGCGCAAGGGCCTTTCAATTGGCCGGCCTGCCGCCGATGGCAAGCCACGCTATGTTCTTGAAATTCGTCCAAAGACCAAGACCGTTGTGGTTGGCCCTCAGGCGGCGTTGGCAATCGCCGAAATGGCCGGCAGCAAGTTCACCTGGTGTGGCGTGGCACCAGCTCAAGTCGACGAGTTTGTTGATGTGTTGGTTCAGGTTCGAGCTCATGGTGATGCCGTTGAGGCTCAAATGGCTGTTGTCGATGGCGAAATGGTGATCAGGGTCAAAGAGCCAATTATCGGCGTTGCCCCAGGCCAAACGGCTGTTGTCTATTTGGGCACCCGAGTTCTAGGGCAAACCACAATTGATCGCACGGTCAGCGCTGTTCCTGTTTCAGCTGATGAGGTCTCTGCTTAATGTCTGAGTTGCTGCTCGAGGCTGCCAAGAATCGTGTCGCCGAGTTGGTTGATCTGATCAACCAACATCGACGTGCCTATTACGAGGGCAACACGGTTTTGATTTCAGATGCCGAATACGACGCCTTGCTGCACGAGCTAGAGGCGCTAGAACGCGAGCACCCCGAGCTAATCACCGGTGATAGCCCAACCCAAACCGTTGGTGGCAGTGCCAACCAAACCTTTTCTCCGGTTACCCACCTTGACCGAATGTGGTCTCTAGACAACGTTTTTAGTGATGAAGAGATGCTGGCCTGGCTCGACAAGGCCGGCAAGGGCCCATTCTTGTGCGAACTAAAGATTGACGGTCTGGCAATCAACCTTCGCTACGAACGCGGCCGATTGGTTTCTGCCGCAACCCGAGGTGATGGCGTGGTTGGCGAAGATGTAACCGCGAACGTGCTCACAATTGCCTCGATTCCCAAGGCGCTTGCCGGTGAAAAACACCCGGATGTGGTCGAGATTCGTGGCGAAATCTTTTTTGGAGTTGACGACTTTGCCAGGCTAAACGAAGGCCTCATCGCCGAAGGCAAGGCTCCTTTTGCAAATCCTCGAAATTCGGCAAGTGGTTCGCTGCGTCAAAAAGATGCCAAGGTCACCGCCTCACGGCCACTACGCATGCTGGTCCACGGAGTAGGCGCTTGGGCAGATGCTCCGGTTGCGAATCAGTCTGACCTTTACGCCTTACTGAAGGCGTGGGGCTTGCCAACTTCTGAGCGCTTTCGTGTCGTCGAATCTGCTGAGCAGGTTCTGGCCTACATTCGTGAATTTGAGGCAAACCGCCACAAGCTAGAACACGAAATCGACGGTGTGGTGGTCAAGGTTGATGCCTTGGCCGAACAAGCCGACCTTGGTTTTACCTCGCGTGCGCCACGCTGGGCGATTGCTTATAAATATGCGCCCGAGCAGGTCAACACCAAACTGCTCGACATTCGCATCGGTATTGGTCGCACCGGTCGGGCAACGCCTTACGCAGTCGTTGAGCCGGTCAAGGTTGCTGGCTCGGTTGTTGAGTTCGCTACTCTGCACAACCAAGATGTCGTGAAAGCAAAGGGTGTGCTGATCGGCGACACCATTGTGCTGCGCAAGGCCGGCGATGTGATTCCCGAGATTCTTGGCCCGGTAGTTGAACTGCGTGATGGCACCGAACGCGCGTTTGTAATGCCAAGCGTTTGTCCAGACTGTGGCTCGCCTCTCGCACCCTCTAGCGAGGGTGATGTTGACCTGCGTTGCCAAAACTCCAAGGGTTGCCCGGCTCAACTTCGCGAGAGGGTTGCCTATCTTGGTTCTAGGGGTGTGCTTGACATTGAGGCACTTGGTTATGTGGCCGCGTGTGCACTAACTCAGCCGGTCGATGCCGACACGGCTCCACTCAAATCTGAAGCAGACCTTTTTGATCTCACTCTCGAGCAACTTCTACCGATTCGGGCAGCCGTGCTTGACCCAGACACCGGTTTGCCGAAACTTGACAGTGCCGGCCAGCCCAAGATTGTCGACTTCTTTAGAAAGAAAGATGGTTCGCCTGCCGAGGTTGCCCTAAAGCTTTTGAAGAACCTCGATGAGGCCAAGACCAAACCGCTGTGGCGCATCCTTGTTTCGCTTTCAATTAGACATGTCGGCCCTGTTGCTGCACGCTCGCTCGCATCGCACTTTGGCTCACTTGATCGAATTTTTGCTGCTTCTGAGTCTGAACTTTCAGAGGTTGATGGAGTTGGTGCTACTTTGGCGCAATCGATTAGAGAGTGGATTGCTGTCGATTGGCACCGCGAGATAGTTGAGCGTTGGCGCGCCGCGGGTGTTCAACTAGAAACTCCTGGTCATGAAGGGCCTGGTTCAGCGGCAAACGCTGGGGGAGTCTTCGCGGGTATGAGCATCGTTGCTACGGGTAGCCTCAAAGCCTTCACTCGAGAGCAGATCGAAGAAGCCATCATCTCGAACGGCGGCAAGGCGGCTTCATCCGTGTCTAAGAAGACTTCATTTGTGGTTGCCGGCGAACATGCTGGTTCAAAGCTGGCCAAAGCCGAAGAGTTGGGTGTCGAGGTAATCACCGAAGAAGAGTTTGCGCGCCGCCTAAACGGCTAGCCGCCCGAAACCTGTTTGAAACGCCAAACAGGTAAACTTGAGACTAAACAACTCCCGTTCTGAGAGAGATTCATGTCTGAAATCACCCCCGACCTAGTTAGGCACCTTGCCGGCCTCAGCCGTATCTTGGTAACCGACGAAGAGGTTGAACGTTTTGCCGAGCAGCTTTCACTAATTGCAGACTCGGTTGCCACCGTTAGCGCCGCGATTGAGGGCGGCGATGTGCCAAGCACCAGCCACCCGATTCCTATGGCTAACGTTTTTCGCGAAGACATCGTTGAGCCTTCACTCACTCAAGAGCAAGCTCTTTCAGGGGCACCAGACTCGGGCGATGGTCGATTCCGCGTTGCAGCAATTTTGGACGAGGAGTAAACCGTGTCAGAACTGATTCGCAAAAACGCGAGTGAACTGGTTGAGCTGCTAAACAGCGGCCAGGTATCTTCGGTCGAAGTAACCCAGGCTCATCTTGATCGCAGCGCAGCCGTTGATGCTGACGTGCACTCATACCTGTATCAAAACCCTGAAACTGCTCTCGCGGCTGCAGCCAACATCGACCGACGTCGTGCGGCTGGTGAAAAGCTAAACCTGCTTGCCGGTCTGCCGATCGCGGTAAAAGACAACCTCACCACGACCGATGCGCCAACCACCTCGGGTTCAAAGATTCTTGAGGGCTGGGTTCCGCCATACGACGCGACTGTGGTCACCAAGCTGCGCGAAGCGGGCATGCCGATTCTTGGAAAGACGAACCTTGACGAGTTCGCAATGGGTTCATCGACAGAATTTTCTGCCTACGGCGCCAGCCACAATCCTTGGGATCTAGACCGCATTCCCGGTGGTTCGGGTGGTGGCTCGAGCTCGGTTGTTGCTTCGTTCCAGGCGCCACTTGCGATTGGTTCAGACACCGGTGGTTCGATTCGATTCCCGGCTTCAGTAACGGGAACGGTTGGCACCAAGCCGACATACGGTGCAGTTTCTCGATATGGCCTTATCGCTTTGGCTAGCTCGCTAGACCAAATCGGCCCGGTTAGCCGCAATGTTCTTGACTCAGCGCTTCTTCAGGACGTAATTGCTGGTCACGACCCGCACGACAGCACCTCGCTGCCAGAGTCGCTGGGCTCAATGGCAGAAGCTGCTCGCAAGCTTGATGTGAAGGGCATGCGCATTGGTGTTATCAAAGAGCTAATGGGTGCCGGGTTTCAGCCTGGAGTGATGGCTCGTTTTGAAGAGAGCATCAACCTGCTTCAGCAAGCCGGTGCCGAGATCGTTGAGGTCTCTTGCCCTAACTTCGAGTATGCAATTGCTGCCTATTACTTGATCTTGCCTGCCGAAGCTTCGTCAAACCTTGCAAAGTTTGACTCAGTGCGCTTTGGTCTGCGCGTGGCACCTGAGGGCAACCCAACAATTGAGCGCGTGATGGCGGCAACCCGCGAAGCCGGTTTCGGGCCAGAGGTAAAGCGTCGAATTATCCTCGGCACCTATGCCCTCTCGAGCGGTTCCTACGACAAGTACTACGGTGCGGCGCTCAAGGTTCGCACCCTGATTCAGCGCGACTTCGAGGCTGCGTTCTCTAAAGCCGACGTTTTGGTCTCACCAACCGCGCCGACCACTGCGTTCAAGCTAGGCGAAAAACTCGAAGACCCGCTAGCTATGTATCTAAATGACATCGCCACGATTCCTGCAAACCTCGCCGGCATTCCTGGCATGTCGGTGCCAAACGGTCTTGCTGAAGAAGACGGCTTGCCAGTTGGAATTCAACTTCTGGCACCGGCTCGTGAAGATGCTCGCCTCTACCAGGTTGGCGCTGCACTAGAAAAGATGCACGAAGACATCTGGGGCAAACGAATGATTGATTTTGCACCTGAGCTGGAGGTTCGCGGCTAATGGCTAAAGACGAATTGATGAACTACGAAAAGGCCCTTGAACAGTTTGAGGTGGTTATTGGCCTCGAGGTGCACATCGAGCTAAACACCAAGACCAAGATGTTCTGTGGTTGCCGCAACGAGTTTGGTGACGAACCAAACACCAACGTTTGCCCTATCTGCATCGCCTTGCCCGGTGCTCTGCCCGCGGTTAACCGCAAGGCTGTTGAGTCAAGCATCGCCATCGGTCTTGCCCTTGGTTGCCAAATAGCCCCAACCGGTCGTTTTGCTCGCAAAAACTACTTCTATCCAGACCTTGCCAAGAACTTCCAGACCTCACAGTATGACGAGCCGATTGCCTTTGACGGTTCGTTAGAGGTTGAAATTCCATCTGGCGCGGTGCACGTCATCAAGATTGAGCGTGCCCACATGGAAGAAGACGCCGGCAAGCTAACCCACATCGGAGGCTCGACTGGGCGAATCCAGGGTGCCGAGTACTCGCTCGTTGACTACAACCGCGCTGGTGTTCCACTGGTCGAGATTGTTACCCGCCCAGTCTTTGGTGCCGGTAGCGAGGCTCCTGAGCTTGCCGCGGCTTATGTTCGCTCGATTCGCGAGATCGTGAAGGGGCTTGGTGTTTCAGATGCCAAGATGGAGCGCGGCAACGTGCGCTGTGACGCTAACGTTTCACTTCGCCCGCATGGCCAAGAGAAGCTGGGCACGCGCACCGAAACCAAGAACGTCAACTCGCTTCGCTCTATCGAGCGTGCGGTCCGCTACGAAATTCAGCGTCAGGCGGCAATCTTGGCTAAGGGCGGCACTATCACCCAAGAGACCCGACACTGGCACGAAGACAAGGGTGCAACTAGTTCTGGTCGTCCAAAGTCCGACGCCGACGACTACCGTTACTTCCCAGAGCCAGACTTGGTTCCGGTTCAACCTTCGGCTGAGCTAATCGAGTCAATTCGCGCATCGCTACCTGAAAAGCCTGCCGATCGACGCAAGCGTCTGCAGAACGAGTGGGGCTTTGCCGAGCTTGAGTTCCGTGATGTTGTTAACGCCGATTTGCTTGATGTCATCGAAGAGACCGTTGCCGCTGGGGCAAAGCCTCAATCTGCCCGAAAGTGGTGGTCTGGTGAGCTTGCTCGCACTGCAAATAACGAAGACAAAGATGTAGCCGACTTGGCAATCACCCCGGCTCAGGTTGCCGAACTTGCCACCCTGGTAGAGGCTGGCAAATTGAACGACCGTTTGGCACGCGAGGTTCTAACCTACGTTCTTGCCGGTGAAGGAAACCCAGGCGAAATCGTTGCGGCTCGTGGCCTTGAGGTCGTTTCTGATGACGGTGCGCTAATCGCTGCCATCGATGCGGCTCTTGCAAAGCAGCCCGACGTTCTTGACGCAATCCGTGAGGGTCGCATGCAGGCAGCCGGTGCCGTTATTGGTGCCGTTATGCAAGCGATGAAGGGCTCTGCAGACGCGGGTCGGGTTCGCGAACTTCTAATCGAAAAGGCCAACGCCTAAAGAATCAAATTAGAAAATCCCCGGTCGCAATGACCGGGGATTTTCTTGTTTGGGGTGAGTAACGGGGCTTGAACCCGCGGCCTCCTGGACCACAACCAGGCGCTCTACCAGCTGAGCTATACCCACCATGTGATGTGCCTAAGCGCAACAACTCATAGAGTCTATCAGGTTTAGTTAGCTATCGCTCTTGATGGTTTTGGCTGCAGCCTTGGCCTCATCGGTGGTTGGGCCAGGCAGCGGCACAAGAACAGTTTGGCGATAGTAGCGCAACTCGTCGATTGATTCGAGGATGTCGGCCAGGGCCCGGTGACCACCATCTTTTTTGGGCAACTGAAAATAGGCCCGCGGGTACCAGCGCCGAGTAAGTTCTTTGATCGATGAAACATCGATATTGCGATAGTGGAGGTGCTGATCGAGAGTAGGCATGTATTTATTGATGAACATGCGATCTGTGCCGATGCTATTGCCGGCTAGCGGTGCCTCTTTGGCGTTCGGAACAAACTGCTTGATGTAGTCGAGAATCACTTGCTCGGCCTCGGCAAGATCTAGACCATTCTCAACCTCGTCGATCAGTCCAGATTCGGTGTGCATCTGACGAACGAAGTCGCCCATGGCGGCCCAAGAATCCGGGCGGGGTTTGATGACTACATCCAGCCCCGCATCAAGAATCTCTAACTCAGAATTGGTGATTACTACGGCAACCTCGACCAGGCAGTCTTTCTCGGGGTGCAGCCCAGTCATTTCGCAGTCGATCCAAACTAGGTTGTCAGAAATCTCAATCACGTTCCAAAAATAGGGGAGGCCTCCGACAATAGCCGGAGGCCTCCAATTCTACCGAGTCGATCTAGGCGTTCTTCCAGGCTTTGGCTCGCTTGATCTTTGGAGCAGCGGTTGCCTTCTTCGCGGCTCTTCTTTCCTTACGGCCTTCTACCAGCCAGTAGAGCACCGGCACAATCACAAGGGTCAATACGGTTGATGAGAACAAGCCGCCGATTACAACCACCGCGAGTGGCTGCGAGATAAACCCGCCGCCGCCTGTGATTCCCAGAGCCATTGGAGTCAGCGCGAAGATTGTTGCAAGCGCAGTCATCAGAATTGGGCGCAGGCGCTGACGAGAGCCATCCATGATTGCCTCTTGGATTGGTCTGCCCTGTTTGCGGTATTGGTTGATTAGGTCAATCAAAACAATCGCGTTGGTAACCACGATGCCAACCAAAAGCAGCATGCCGATCAGCGATGGCACGCCCAAAGGAGTGTCTGTGATCAGCAGCAGGCCAAGTGCGCCGGTGGCTGCGAATGGAATCGAGATGAGCAGAATCAGCGGCTGAATCAGGCTTGAGAACGTGGCCACCATGACGATGAAGACAATCGCGATAGCTGCCAATAGCGCCAAGCCAAGTTGCTGGAATGAGCTCGCCTGGTCTGCGCTTACGCCACCTAGCGATGCAGTCGCACCAGTCGGTAATTCAACTGATTCAAGTCGCTTAGCGACCTCGGCTGAAATCGCACCGAGGTTGTCACCGCTAGGAGTCAATGAAACCTTGGCGGTGCGGTCTCCCTTTTCACTTGCAATCGAAACCGGCACGGCGGCTAGTTCAATCTTTGCGATGCTTGAGAGTGAAACTAGTCCGGTTGCGGTAGGCACCTGAATTGCTTTAACCTCGGCAACCGTGTCGGGAACGTTGGTCTGCACAACGTAAATCGGGGTTTCAACACCGTCTACGTTCAATTTGCCAATGCTAGATGGGCGAAGCTTTGAGGCTACGATTCCGCCGACTGCAACCTCAGTCAACCCCTTGCGAGCTGCCGCGGCTCGATCAACGGTCACCTTGAGTGTGCGCTGCTTTTCGGCAAGCGAGTTGGTGATTTCTGAAACGTCTGGTGTGCCCTGCATTGCCTTTTGAATGCTAGCAATGGCCTTGTTTAGCTTCTCGTCAGTGGTTGCGACTACCTTTATGTCGATAGTGCTTGAAGAACCAAAACCTGGGCCGCCACCTGAAGAAAACTTCATGGTGCCCACCGCGGGTTCGCTGGCAAAGATCTTCTCAAGTTTCGCCTGAAGAGCTACTTGATCAGTGCCCTCTTTCATGCTCACCTGAATCGAAGTGCCGCCGGCTGAGGCACCAAAAGCAACGCGGCCGTCACCCGATGAGCCGATTGAGGTCTGAACCACCTCGACAGACTTTTCAGCAAGCAAGATTTCTTCGGCTTTCGCTGCCGCCTTGTCCTTTTGCTCGAATGTGGCGCCCGGTGCCAAGGTTTGGTTTAGCACAAAGCTGGTTGAACCCGACGACCCGATGAAGTCGGTTTTTAGCTGTGGCACTAGGGCAAAAGTGAAAATTAGAACCACGAATGCAGCGATGATGGTAACCACAGGGCGCTTTTGGGTCCAACTCAAAATCGGCAAATACCCGCGCTGAAGCCAGCTCTTGCGTTCCTTGGCTTCTTCGGCCTCGCGTGCCTCGGCTGCAAACTTTTCTAGGTCTGCACCGGTGGCTGAGGCCACATCCTTAGGGTTCTTCAAGAACCAGTATGCAAGCACCGGCACAATCGTTAGCGAGACAAATAGCGAAGCGACCAGTGCGATTGCGAAGGTGAATGCGAACGGGCGGAATATTTCACCGATAAGGCCACTGACCAGTGCAATTGGAAGGAATACGGCAACCGTGGTGATGGTGGCTGCAGTAATAGCGCCTGAAACCTCTTTGACAGCAGTTAAGACTGCCTTCTTTTTAGGCTCACCATAGGCAAGATGACGGTTAATGTTCTCGATAACCACAATCGAGTCATCGACTACTCGACCGATGGCAATGGTGAGGGCGCTAAGG
Source organism: Actinomycetota bacterium (assembly GCA_041180145.1). Lineage (GTDB taxonomy): Bacteria > Actinomycetota > Actinomycetes > Actinomycetales > Microbacteriaceae > Rhodoluna. The sequence continues at coordinate 15,954 of JBEGSA010000011.1, forward strand.
GTCAAGATGTTTAGCGAGTAGCCAAACTGGTTCAAACCAATGAATGTGATCAGAACCGAGGTTGGAATCGAGATTGCGGTTACCAAGGTCGAACGCACCGATAGCAGGAACAGCAAGATCACGATGATTGCAAAGGTCAGACCTAGCAGTCCTTCGGTGGTCAGGTTCTCGAGAGACTTCTCAACAAAAGGCGCTTGGTCGAAAATCGTGACGATTGTCACATCGCCTAGCTTTTTCTTCAGTTCGGCTATTTTGTCTTGAACACCGTGCGAAACCGCAACAGTGTTTCCATCCTGTGTTTTCACTATCGAAATCGATAGTGCCTCTTTGCCGTTGGTGCGAGAAATGCTGGTGACCGGAGCATTCTCGTAGGTTACGTCGGCAACCTGGTCAACCGTCAACACGACTGTCTTGGTTGTTGTGGTGGTTGTCGAGCCCAGACCAGGAGGCAGGGTGAAGCCGCCAGGAATGCTGCCGGTGAAACCACTCGGAAGCTGAGGAATGGTGGGGGTGCTCGTTGAAACCGAAGTCTTGCTGCCTATGAGAGGTAGTTTTTTGAAATCCTCAAGGGTCTCAACCGGTGTGCCAATTTCTACTGAAATTGAACCCTTAGAGTCCAAAACTGAGCCCGCCGGAATGACGAATCCATTTGCTTGCAGCGCACTAACGATTGACTGCTGGCTGAGCCCATTCGAGGTCAGCACAGACTGCTTTAGCTTGAGGTTGATGCGCTTCTCGGTGAAGCCGGCCACCGTGACGTCACGAACACCGGGAACCGATGACAGCAGGGGAGTGGCGATGTCAGCGAGAGACTGCCCCAAAGCCTCGTTGTCACCGTTGTTGGCTGAGACTCCGAGCGCGATGATGGGAACAGAGTCGAAGCTGCCAGAAAGAATGTTTGGTTCGACATCGGATGGCAGGGTGTTTTTGATGCCAGCAAGGGCAGCGGCGAGGTCTTCCTTGACCTTTGAAGTCTTGGTTCCGTATTCGAACTCCACGCGAACAATCGATACGTTGCTTTGTGAGGTCGAGGTTGAGTTGACCAGGCCATCAATTTGGCGCACGGCGTTTTCAATTACTTGGCTAACTTGAGCATCTACAACCTCGGGTGAAGCGCCGGGGTATGCGGTGACGATTGCAGCTTGAGGTACCTCAAAAGAGGGGATTAACTCTTGCTTTAGGGAACCAAGCGAGATGAATCCAGCGATTGCAACAATCACGGTGATAAGAGCTACTACCGACCGGTTGGCAACACTTAGTTTGGCAAGACGAAACACAACGACCTCTTTCGCGAATACCTCTAGGCTAACCCCATCGAATGGAGGCTTATTCCAATTCAGCACCAGGCTGGGAATGTTCTCAGTGCATTTTCAGGTTGTTGACACTATGAGCCTAAATAACGCACCTCTGACAATGTTGGACGGTCGCCAGACCTCGTTCGCCGAATTTGCCGGCAAAGCCGTGTTAGTGGTGAATGTCGCTTCACGTTGTGGACTAAGCCCTCAATACGAAGCCCTAGAAAAGTTGCAGAAGACATATGGTGCACGAGGTTTCACCGTATTGGGAATGCCTTCGAACCAGTTCATGCAAGAACTCTCAACCGAGGATGCGATCGGAGAATATTGTTCGACCACCTGGGGCGTAACTTTTCCTATGACTTCTAAAGTCAAGGTCAATGGTCGTGGCAGGCACGAGCTCTACAAAGATCTAGTCAAGGCAAAAGATGGTTCGGGGCTAGCCGGGCCAGTGCTTTGGAACTTCGAAAAGTTTTTGGTTACTCCGAAAGGTGACATCCACCGATTCAGGCCAACCACCAAGCCCGATGCCCCAGAGGTCATTGAAGCGATCGAAACGGCCCTCGCAGAATAAATTCTTTGGGGTATTCCCCGATTGGGCTATGCCCGCTTTGCCTTTATGCGGGCGCTGACAATGCTCGCGATTGCCGAGACTGCAATGGCTCCAACGATCACTAGCAGCGAGGTGTTAGTGCTGATTTCGGGTGCCCAATCGATGTGCTTTCCACCATTAATGAACGGTAGCTCGTTTACGTGCATCGCGTGAGAAACCAACTTGAAGCCGATAAACGCCAGAATAAACGCGATTCCATACTTTAGGTACTCGAGCTTGTCGACGAGATCGCCGAGCAAGAAGTAAAGCTGGCGTAGACCCATGAGCGCAAACACGTTGGCTGTGAAAACAATGAATGGGTCAGTGGTAATGCCAAAGATCGCAGGAATCGAGTCGAATGCAAACATCACGTCGGTCATGGCGATTGCCGCGAAAACGACAAGCATCGGGGTGAACATTTTTTTACCGTTGACCTTGGTGCGAATTTTTGCACCATCGAAATCTTTCGAAACCTCGATGTGATTGCGCAACCAAAGAATCAACTTGCTCTCAGTTTCTTCTTCGTCGTCGTGCGAACGGAACGCCTGGTGCCAGGCTGTGTAAAGCAGGAAGGCTCCAAATAGGTAGAAGATTGCGCTGAAAGATTCGATTAGCGCCGCACCAATCAGAATGAAAATTCCACGCAGAATCAAGGCCAGCACCACGCCAACCATCAGCACTTCTTGCTGATATTTCTTAGGCACTGAGAACCGGGTCATGATGATCACGAAGACAAAAAGGTTGTCGATGCTGAGGCTGTATTCGGTCAACCATCCCGCATAGAACTCAGTCGCCTTATCCGGCCCAAACAGTTGCCAAAGAATTCCACCGAAAATAACGGCGAGCAGTGCATAGGCGACGATCCAGGCTGTTGATTCGCGATTGCTCGGAATGTGAGGGCGTTTGAAAATGATCAATACATCAGCAATCAAAATGGCGGTCAAGACAGCCATCGAAATAATCTCAAACCAGAAATATGAATTTTCAGCCATAGTGCCTCAAGTCTAAACAGAGATTGCCCGTCTGTCTTGTAGAGATTCAAACCTGTATCCGGATGTAGTGTGAAATTGCGAGGTAATTTGCCTCTGTCGTCGAAGGAGACACCTTGAAGGTCAACGGGAAAGTAGTAGTAGTAACTGGCGCGGGAAACGGAATGGGTCGTGAGTTGACCCTTGAGTTGATTAGCCGTGGGGCGCGCGTTGCCGCAATCGACCTTCGTTCAGAGGGATTAGTTGAAACACTCGCTCTGGCTGAAGCGCTCGGTGGCACCGTTGCAACATTCACTGCAGATGTCACAGACTCAGCTGCAGTAGCTGCACTGCCCGCTCAAATTGAAGCCAAGTTGGGTCCGGTCGATGCACTCGTGAATAACGCCGGCATCATTCAACCGTTCGTGAAAATCAACGAACTCACTATCGAGGCAGCCGACCGAGTGATGAAAGTTAACTTCAACGGTCCGTTCTTGATGGTAAAGGCCTTTTTACCCGGTCTCCTCGCTAGATCTGAGGCACACATTTTGAATGTGTCTTCAATGGGAGCCTACGCTCCCGTTCCTGGTCAAAGCGTTTATGGTGCCTCCAAGGCGGCGGTAAAGCTGTTCACCGAGGGCTTGCGTTCAGAATTGACTGGCACATCGGTGGGCGTCAGCATTGTTTTCCCAGGTGCCATTCACACCAACATCGCACAGAATTCTGGAATGGCGATGCCGGCTAACGCAGATGCAGCCGAATCGAAATTCAAGATGACCGAGCCTGGTATTGCCGCAAAGGCCATGGTCGATGCAATCGAAAATAACACCCCACGACTTTGCATTGGTTCAGATGCAAAATTGATGGATCGCTTGAGTCGCCTGAACCCGGTTTTTGCTGCCAACCTAATTGCCAAGCAGATGGCTTCTTTACTCAAGTAGCTACCGGCTTAGAAAACCCCAGTTTCGCTCAACAGCTTGCAAAAATAAGCTGGGTTGTTCTTCGTGAGGTAGATGTCCGGACTTATCAATCAGCTCTAGTTTGCTTTTGATTAAAAGCTGACTGAGTTTGATGGTGTCATTCGTCGTCACGATGTTGTCATTAGATCCAGTGATCAAAAGCGCTGGCAGCTTCAAGTCTTCGAGGTTCTCAGCAAGTGAATTTTCCCTTGGGGCAGTGGCGAAACTCCAAAATGCCTGCTCCCAACCACGAACCTGAAGCGGCTGATGGTAGCCATCAAAAACCTTCTGAGTGAGTTTTGTCTGATCATAAAGACTTTTGCGAATAACGTCATCGCCGGTCTTCGCTATGCCGCTGACCAAGATCGGGCCCAGTTTGGCAATCTGTGGAATTTGGTAAAACCATTCAAGGCCAGCTGGGCCGCCGCCCGTGGTCAAAATTGCTGGGTCAACAAGAACTACCGAACTAACTTTTGAGGGGTTGAGTCGAGCATATTCCGCAGCCAATTGACCGCCGGCTGAATGGCCAACCAAAACGACTTTCCTAAAAGCACCATACTTAGCAAGAAGTTCGTCAAGCAGGGCCAAATTTCCTGCAAAGCCGTATGGGTTTACTGCTCCCCATTCGGTAGGCCTTTCGGTGAATCCGAATGCTGGTCGATCGTAGGCGATGACATCGCCATACCTTCCAAGCGGTCCGATGACTTCGCGCCACGAGAATGTGCTTGCCCCAAATCCATGTAACAAAACAATCAGCGGCGGAACGCATTCACACTCGCCGGTGAAGGTTTGTCTTTCAACATGTATCTGCAAGCCGACTAGTTCTGTGAAAGTTGCTCCTGGGCCTGCCGCTTCGGCCGCGGTTTTAGTTCCAGAAGATTCACTTGGCAAAAGAAACGGAACAATCAGAAACGCGAGAAGACCACTTGCCAGGGCAACTAAAGAGAGCTTTCTAAATCGCCGCATTCCCTGAGTCTAGATGTTTGTCGCCTGGTGTGTAATGTTGCGACTATGCAGATGGTCAAAACGGTACTAAGAACAATGCTCGCCTTGGCTCTGGTGTTTGCCGGCACTTCTCACCTAACCAGCGCTCGCGAGAGCTTTCGGGCGCAGGTGCCAACTTGGTTGCCGCTTGATGCAGATTTCGTGGTTATTTCCTCGGGATTTGTCGAGATCGGGTTGGGGCTTTCGCTTCTGCTGCTAGCTCGGTTCAGGTGGCAGGTGGGTCTAATTACCGCGGTGTTTTTCATCGCAATTTTTCCGGGAAACGTGTCGCAGTGGGTCAATGGAATAGCTGCTTTTGGCTTAGATACCGATCAAGCGCGATTTATTCGACTATTCTTTCAACCGGTTCTAGTGATTTGGGCAATCTGGTCGACAGGCGCTTGGCGCGGATTTAGTGATTGGTTGCGACACAGAACCACGAGGTAGCGGGTAACGGGCTGTAGCGCAGTTTGGTAGCGCACTTGTCTGGGGGACAAGGGGTCGTCGGTTCAAATCCGGTCAGCCCGACCACGCGCCCTCGGTAGGAATCGAACCTACGACCAAGAGATTAGAAGGCTCCTGCTCTATCCACTGAGCTACGAGGGCATGTTGCCAGGCAACCTGACAAGTTTATCTGTTGAGCATCTAAAGGGCTGCGTCGCCCAGGTTGACACCGAGCAAGTCGGCCATTGCTTCTACAACAACCTTGTGGTCGTCGCGCTGAGGCAAGCCCGAGACGGTGCAGGTGCCCACCATGCCGGCGCCCCTAACCCGAATCGGCACACAACCGCCTGCCGGCGCATGATCGCGAGGGTCTAGCGCCATAAATTCGAGGATGTTTTGACCAATCGCCATGTGCAGCCCAATTGAGTAAGAACTAGCCTCGAGCTTGTTGACAAGGTTGCGCTTGCGGCGAGCCCAGTCAGAGTTGGCTGGGTTGGTGCCCGGAAGTGCTGCATAAAACAACGGGGTTTCGCCAGCGCGAATGTCGATGACGATTGGCCAGTTGTTTTGAAAAGCTCGCTCGCGCAGCAGCGACCCCAATTGCCAAGCGGTGTTTTGATCGAAGCTCTCAAAAATGAGCAACTCTTCTTGCAGCTTTATGGCGTCGATGTCGCGCTTTGCCTGGTCAGTCATGATCTAGGCCAGTTCGAACTGGCCACCCTCAATCTGTCCTTGCTTGCGATACATATCTAGCTTCTGACGGGTGTCGGCAATGTCGAGGTTGCGCATAGTCAGCTGGCCAATTCGGTCGGTTGGGCCGAATGCTGCATCTTCGGTGCGCTCCATCGAAAGCTTCTCTGGGTGATAGCTAAAGTTCTCGCCCTCGGTGTTGACGATGGTGTAGTCGTCGCCGCGACGAAGACGCAATGTGACCGAACCATTTACCGCCGAAGCAACCCACTTGGTGAGCGATTCGCGCAGCATCAAGGTTTGCGGGTCTAGCCAGCGACCTTCATACAGCAAGCGGCCCATGCGACGCCCCTCGGCTGCATATGCTGCCATGGTGTCTTCGTTGTGAATTGCGGTCAAGAGGCGCTCGTAGGCAATGTGAATCAGTGCCATGCCGGGTGCTTCGTAGATTCCGCGGCTCTTAGCCTCGATAATGCGGTTCTCGATCTGGTCTGACATTCCAAGCCCGTGGCGCCCACCGATTTCGTTAGCCTTCATGATGATGTCGACTGCGCTTGGCAGGCTCTCGCCATTGATGGCAACCGGGCGACCCTGAACAAACTTGATGGTTACGTCTTCGGTGGCGATCTCAACCGATGGGTCCCAGAACTTGACGCCCATGATCGGCTCGACGATTTCATACGAGGTGTTTAGGTGCTCAAGAGTCTTGGCTTCGTGAGTTGCACCAAGCATGTTTGCGTCGGTCGAATAGGCCTTCTCTTGCGATGCCCGGTATGGCAGGTCGCGGGCTAGCAGCCATTCACTCATCTCGTGACGGCCACCAAGTTCTTCAACAAAGTCAGCGTCAAGCCAAGGCTTGTAAACGCGAAGGTTTGGGTTGGCTAGTAGGCCGTAGCGATAGAAGCGCTCGATGTCGTTGCCCTTGTAGGTTGAACCGTCGCCCCAGATCTCGACACCGTCTTCGTGCATTGCGCGAACCAACATGGTTCCGGTGACAACGCGGCCAAGGGGAGTGGTGTTGAAGTAAACCTTGCCACCGGTGCGAATGTGGAAAGCGCCGCAGGCAATCGCTGCTAGGCCTTCTTCGGCAAGTGACTGACGGCAGTCGATCAAACGACCAGCTTCGGCGCCATAGATTGTTGCGCGAGAAGGGATTGAGTCGATGTCATCTTCGTCGTACTGACCAAGGTCTGCGGTGTAGGCGTAGGGAATCGCGCCATGTTCGCGCATCCAGGCAACGGCAACCGAGGTGTCTAGGCCACCTGAGAATGCAATGCCAACTTTTTCACCAACGGGAAGGGATGCGAGAACTTTAGTCATAGCAGTCAAGTTTAGAGCAATCTAGACGGCTGGCCCTTTGTGAAAGTGCTCGAAAACCAGGTTGGTGCGGGTCGATGCCACCGTGGCATTATTTGACAGATTATCGAGCACGAATTCGCGCACTTCGTCTGGGTTGGCAACAGCAAGGTGAACTATAAAGTCTTCGGCGCCGCCTAAAAAGAAAACTTGGATGACTTCTGGGCGCTGGCGCATGTCGTTCATGAAATCGCTTAGGTGTGCTCGGGCTCCGGCCCGCAGGGTCACCGAAATCAGCACCTGGGTGCCGAGGCCGAGTGCTGCTGGTTCGATGTTCGCCGAGAATCCGCTGATTACGCCGCGATCCTGCAAAGAGCGCACTCGGGTGATGCAGGTTGACTGGGCGATACCGACTGCCGCGGCCAAGTCGGCGTTTGTGCTGCGGGCGTTTTGAGAAAGTAGGCGAATTAGTTCATGGTCGATTTCGTCGAGCTCGATCTTGCCCAGCAGATTCTTCGATTGGTTAGTCATTTTCGCCTCCATTTACGAAATTATTAACTAAATTACGACATTTTCCGAAGATTATGCGAAATTTACCTATTTGTAATGAAACTTCTACAAACTTTTCAATAGAACCAAAGCCGAACGAAGGAGCGCAAAATGCGTGTAGGTATTCCAACCGAGATCAAGAACAATGAAAACCGTGTTGCGATCACGCCAGCTGGTGTGCACGAACTTGTTCGCCGTGGGCACGAAGTTTTCATTCAGGCCGGCGCTGGCCTCGGTTCAGGTTTTGGTGACGATGTTTACCAGGTCGAAGGTGCAGTTATTTTGGCAACAGCCGAAGAGGTTTGGGCCAAAGGCGACTTGTTGCTGAAGGTCAAAGAGCCAATTGCGGCCGAGTATGGCCTGCTTCGACCAGACCAGGTTCTATTCACCTACTTGCACCTGGCTGCCTCGCGACCTTGCACCGATTCCTTGCTCGCCGCCGGCACCACCGCAATTGCCTATGAGACTGTTCAGTTGCCGAACCGCGCCTTGCCACTGCTTCAACCTATGAGCGAAGTTGCCGGTCGCCTGTCGGCACAAATTGGTGCCTATCAACTAATGAAAAACGAGGGCGGGCCAGGCGTTTTGATGGGCGGCGTTCCCGGAGCGCCTAAAGCAAAAGTGGTTGTGATTGGCGGTGGTGTTGCCGGTGAGCACGCCGCGACTATGGCACACGGCATGCAGGCCGACGTTACCGTGATCGACATTTCTCTGCCAAAGCTTCGCGAAATCGACGCTCGATTCAATGGTGCAGTCAAGACTCGCGTTTCGACCGCATATGAAATTGCCGACCAGCTAAAAGACGCCGACCTAGTTATTGGCTCCGTGCTAATCCCTGGTGAAAAGGCTCCAAAGTTGGTGACCGACGCCATGGTGAAAAACATGAAGCCTGGCTCAGTCTTGGTTGACATCGCAATCGACCAGGGCGGTTGCTTCGAGAACTCAAGGCCAACTACCCACGACGACCCGACCTTCAAGGTTCACAACAGCACCTACTACTGTGTCGCAAACATGCCTGGCGCAGTTCCTGCAACCTCGACTAGAGCGTTGACCAACGCAACCCTTCCATACGTGTTGGCTTTGGCAGATAAGGGCTGGAAGGCGGCACTGGCTGCCGACGAGTCACTGGCTAAGGGCCTAAACACTCACGCTGGCAAGGTAACTTATGCAGGTGTGCAGCACGCCTTTGCAGATGTTCCCTTCCAACCGCTGGCCGAGGCAATCGCCTAGGACAATCAAGCTGAAAACCCCGGTGCTCTCTCACCGGGGTTTTTGATTATGCGGGCTGTTGTTGCGTGATGCAGTGAATTCCGCCACCTCTGGCGAAAAGCGGTCTGGCGTCGATAAGCACAACTTGGCGATTTGGATAAACCTTTTGCAAGGTGGCAATTGCTCGACCATCGTTAGGGTCGTCGAATCCGCACAGGATTACCCCGCCGTTCACGACATAGTGATTGATGTAGCTGTAATCAACGAAGCCCTCTTGATCACGCAGTGTCGTTGGTGCCGCCACCGGTACAAGGTTGAAGTCTCCGGCGGCCTCGAGGGTTTCGCGAACCTCTTGGCTCACCAGATAGTCCGGGTGGTTCGGGTTCTCTTGGTCGTGATACAAAATCGTGTTCTCGTCGGCAAAGCAAGCAACGATGTCGATGTGACCCCTGGTTCCAAATTCGTCGTAATCGCGAGTTAAGCCGCGTTTCAACCAGATAGCTGTGTGGGTTCCAAGCTTCGCGTGAATTTCTTGCTCGACCTGCTCGCGACTCAGACTGCTGTTTCTGCCGTCGCCAAGTTGCACAGTCTCGGTTAGCAAGACCACTCCGCTGCCATTTACGTGGATGCCACCGCCCTCATTGATTAGGGGTGAGTCGAGGGTTTCAACCTGGGCTAGCTCATTTATTTGGCGAGCGATCTTGGCGTCTTTATCCCAGGCGGCCCAGGCCTGCGCACCCCAGCCATTGAAAACCCAGTTAACACCAGCCAATTTGCCGGTTGACGATTTAACAAAGGTCGGCCCTATGTCTCGCATCCAGGCGTCGTTGAGTTCGGCAGCAATCAGTTCGATCGATTCATCAAGAAAAACTCTGGCAAGTTCGATGTCTCGCGGTTCGCACAGCATGCTCACCGGTTCGAATTTTGAGATTGCATTGGCAACCGCAGCCCAGGTCGAACGCGCTTCTAGGTGGTCCTTCTCGGTTTCGCCAAGCGTGTAGCCGCTAGAGGGCCAGGCCATCCAGGTTCGCTTATGCGGTTGCCATTCGGCTGGCATCTGCCATTTCATTAGTAGCTCACACCAGCAATGCCACCGTGCTCGCCGTCGCCCGATTCGGTGCGTCGGTTGACCACATCTTCGACCAACATGTCGTAACTATCTGGGCGACGGGTTGCCAGAAATGGGAACAGGTCTAACCAATCGCGGCGTTGGTCTAGGTCGAGGTCAGCCACCAAGACTTCGTCGTTGTCGCGACCGGCTCGAGCCAAAATTCGACCGTATGGGTCGCTGATGAAGCTGCTGCCGTAAAAATTGATAGAACCCTCGTTGCCATAGCGATTTGGCACAACCATGAAAGTGCCGTTTGCTATGCCGTTGCCAACGATTACCTGGCGCCAAAGCGGTTCGGTGTCGAATTCGGGATGGTCTGGTTCTGATCCAATTGCCGTTGGGTAGGCCAAGATTTCTGCACCGCGAAGGCTGTAGTTGCGAGCAACCTCTGGAAACCATTCGTCCCAGCAGGTTGGCAAACCGATCAGCGATTCAACGCCTCCTAGCTCGACCTCATAAACCGGATACGGTTCACCTTCGCTTGGACCAGGTGCAAAGTATTGATCTTCGTAGTAGCCGGCTGTGACCGGAATGTGCAGCTTGGGTGTGCGGGCTACAATTTCGCCGGTTGGAGCAACAATGATTGCCACGTTTAGCCCGCGTCCATCGGCTCGAGGCTCGAATTCAAAGAGCGAGGCGTGAACGTAAATATTATTATCGGCCGCAGCCTTTGCGGCGAAAAGGTGGGTTGGGCCACCATCAAGCGGCTCTGCAGTCGAGTTAGGCACGCCTTTGGGGCGCACATCGGCCGGGTAGCGACTAAGGGTCAGCTCTGGCAAGAACACAATTTGGGCTCCAGCCTCGGCAGCAACCTTAATGCCCTCGGCAAGTTTTGCCTCGTGTTCAGCCGAATCGCTGTGCCATTTGGTTTGTACTAGACCAACTCGAACCGGTTCACGATAGGCGGGCTTCACTCGAGAAAGGCTGGGCAGAGGCGATGCGACGGTTAGCTTCATGAGATTCCTATTCATCCATGCTGTTCAGGATTTCAACCAATAGTTGGACCGTAGTTTGTGGGTTCACAATGGCAAACCTCGCATTCGGATGGCCGTTGTGCGAGCTGGGCACCACAAAGGCTTCGCCGCGTTCGAGCAACCTCGATGACCAAGCCTCATAGTCGGCCAGGTGCCATCCGTGTTTAGCAAAGACCACAACCGAAAGTTCGGGTTCGCGAACCAGTTCTAGAGCTTCAGTTGCGCGAATGACTTCGGCAATCTCGCGGGCTACTTTGTTATTTGTCTCGATTGCCTCGCGATAGGCCGCAACACCGTGGGTGGCAAGCGAGAACCACAGCGGCAAACCTCGAGGTCTGCGGGTGAGGTTGTAGGCATAGTCGCTGGGGTTCCAGTCGCCGTTCTCGGTAAGAATGTCGAGATATTCGCCGTGCTGGGTATGCGCCTTGCGGCCATCTTCGGGGTCGCGATAAACCAGTGCGCAGGCGTCAAATGGCGCATACAGCCACTTATGTGGGTCGACTATAAAACTGTCGGCCAGCTCTAGTCCCTTGAAAAGGTGTCGAGTGCTCGGTGCAAGCATGCCTGCCAAACCATATGCGCCGTCAACGTGAAACCACAAGCCGGCTGCCTTGGCAACTTTGCCAACCGAATCAAGGCTGTCGACGATGCCAAAGTTGGTCGTTCCGCCGGTTGCCACGACCGCAAACACACCATCGCCAGCGGACTCGATTGCTGTCGCCACAGATGAGCCCTGCAGCTTGCCGAATTCGTCAACCGGAGCTTTGATGATTTCGACATCCATCACCGCCGCAGCCGCTTTGAGTGACGAGTGAGCCTCGGAGCTGCAAATGAATTTCCAACTGGTCGGCATCGGCTGGCCGCTTCTAAGGCGGGCTGCTTTGGCTTTATAGCGGGCTGCTACCAGCGCACTCAAATTGCCGAGAGTTCCACCTTGCACAAAAACACCTCCGGCAGATTCTGGCAGTCCGGCCTCGGCGGCTAACCAACCGAGAACCTGGTTCTCGGCAAAGACGGCCCCAGCACCCTCCATCCATGAGCCGCCATAGATTGCAGAGGCAGAGACGATTAGGTCAAATAACTTTGATGCCTCGGTTGGCGCGCAGGGAATGAAGGAAAGGTAGCCGGGGTGATCGGTAGAAATGGTTGCCGGCGCGAGCACCTCACCAAAAAGTTTCAGGGCAGTTTGCCCGCCTAGACCTGACTCGGTAATGGTTTGGCCGGCCTGCGAAAAAAGTTCAGTTTCAGTCTGTGGCGAATCCAGGGGAGCAGGGTCATAGTTCATTCGAGTTCGGGCGTACTCGAAAACTTGCTCTCTAAGCTCTACCGAGGCGTCATTGACCTTGTGCATGACGCCAGTCTATTTGGCTATTTCGCCTTTTTCTTGCGGGAAAGAGATACCCCAAAGCCAATTACTGCTATTGCTACTAGCGCCCAGAAGGCAATGCCTCGTTCAGCTGCAATGGCCGAGCAGGAGCTCCAACCCTCAACCTGTTCGCCAACGCAGTTTTCGGGGTTCAAGTAGCCAATGCCGAGCGCCAAAATGCCCACTACGGCAACAGTTGCAACCATGGCCAACGAGTTGTTTTGTATTTTGCGCATTCTTAGGCCTGCGGTTCTGAAACGTCGCCGGCTTCGCCGCCCTGCGACTCGATTTCTTTGCGGATTTCATCCATGTCTAGGCCTTTGACCGCTTCGATCAGCTCATCTAGCGAAGCAGCAGGTAAAGCACCGGCACGGTTGTAGAGCAAAATGCCCTCTCTAAACACCATCAGGGTGGGAATAGAGGTGATGCCAGCCTCACCGGCTAGTTGCTGCTCGGCCTCGGTATCGACCTTGGCAAAACGAATGTCTTCGTATTTGTTAGATGCCGCCTCGAAGACAGGCCCGAACTGCTTGCAAGGCCCGCACCATTCAGCCCAAAAGTCAACAACGGTTATTCCGTCGTGAACTACGGCATCGCCAAAAGTTGCTGCGGTTAGGTCTACGGTTGCCATTCGGGCTGCTCCTGTCTTGGTTCGAGGTTGCGTGGTGCCACTCTCGAAGTTTGGGCAATCACAATGCCCGCTATTACTAACAAACCACCAACGGTTTGTAATCCATCAATTTTCTCACCAAGCCAGAGGTAGCCGAATAAGAAGGCAAAAATAGTCTCGGCCGTTGACACTATTCCCACACCGGTGGCGCTTAAATGGCCGAGTGCAACATAACTGAATGCCATCGGAGCAAACGAGCCCATCACACCAAGCCAAAGCAATAGCAACCATGCCGGGGCTGCGATGCCCGTCAAATTTCCAGAAAGATCCAGCGAAGTGCTGAGGCGGGCAGTGTCGAAGGCCCACCAAGGGCTAGCGAAAAGCCAAAAGACCGTAGCAATCAGCATGGTGTAGAAAAGCGTTGACATGGGGTCTCGCCCCAGGTGACTGCGTTCGCCCATTATGAAATAGACGCTGAGAAAAACGGCGGCTGCAAATGCAAACAAGACGCCAATCGGGTTTAGGTTGCTCTGCCATATTTGCGAAACCACTGCTAGCCCGCCAAGAACCAGGGCAACGCCCATCCAGAGGCGCGGTTGAACCTTCGCCTTGAAAAGCCAAATCGATGCCAATGGCACCATGATGATTGCCGTGTATTCGATGAGCAGCGCGATTCCAACCGGCAAGTTGTTAACGGCATTCGAATACGCCCACTGCATTAGGGCAACGCCGATGATTCCAAAGGCGATCAAGAACTTCCATTCGCCGCGTTTTACCTTGAATGCGCTCGGGTTGCGAACCAATACGAACATTCCAGCAATAAGGGCAGTGGCTAGAGACCTAAAAATAACGATCTGCTCGGGGGTTACCCCGCTCTGCATGATTACCTTGGATGTGCTGGCGTTAAGCCCAAACAGAAGGGCTGCCACAAAAGCCAGTCCAATGCCAAGAGCCGGTCGCTTGCGCCGCATGTCTAGTTGCGTGCACCAGTGCCGTGGATTGCAAAAGCTTCGATCGCACGCAGCTCATCCATGGTTAGTTTCGGGGCATTTAGAGCCGCGATGTTTGATTCGAGTTGCTTGACGCTACTGGCGCCGATGAGTGCGCTTGTTACTGTTGGGTGGCGAAGAACCCAAGCGAGAGCCAATTGGGCGAGGCTTTGGCCACGATTTGCCGCAATGTCGTTCAAGCCCTTGGCTCGCGCCAGGTAGTCATCGGTGAATTGGCTGACCTTCAAGAAGTGATTGCGAGCGGCTCGGGAACCCTTTGGCGCCTTGCCATCTAGGTAGCGGTCGGTCAATAAGCCCTGAGCAAGAGGTGAGAACACAATAGAGCCAACGCCCTCGGCGCCGAGAGTGTCTAGCAACGAAGCTTCGGCGGTTCGGTCGAACATCGAATAGCGCGGCTGGTTTATCAGTAGTCGAACACCCATGCCTTCAAGCAGGCGTTTGGCCTCACGGGTTTGAGCCGCATCGTAGTTAGATACGCCGGCATAAAGTGCCTTGCCCGAGTGCACGGCGTGCGCCAATGCGCCCATGGTTTCTTCGAGAGGGGTGTTTGGGTCGAAGCGGTGACTGTAGAAGACATCCACGTAATCAAGCTGCATGCGCTGCAGGCTCTGGTCAAGCGAAGAAAGCAGATACTTGCGTGATCCCCATTCACCGTAAGGCCCAGCCCACATGTCATATCCGGCCTTGGTTGAGATTATTAGTTCGTCTCGATAAGGCCTAAAGTCGCGGGCGAAGTGCACGCCGAAGTTAGTCTCGGCGCTGCCATAGACAGGCCCATAGTTATTAGCAAGGTCAAAGTGGGTGACGCCAAGATCGAATGCGCGACGCAGAATAGCCCTCTGATTGCGCATCGAATCGACCGAACCAAAGTTATGCCATAGGCCAAGCGACAGCGCCGGCAGCAATAAACCACTCTTACCGGTACGGCGATACTCCATTGTGTTGTAACGAGTCTTGTCTGCCTTATAAGTCATGTAATCAGCCTAGGCTAGAGCCATGACTAGTTTTGTTCTCGGTGGCGGTTGTTTCTGGTGTCTCGACAGCTCATACATGCAGTTCGCGGGCATCATCGATGTTGAGGTCGGCTACATGGGTGGCAAGAATGCCAACCCAACCTATGAACAGGTATGCGGTGGCAATACCGAACACGTAGAGGTTGCCCGAGTGCACTTCGACGAGTCGGTCATTCCGGCCGACATTGTGCTCGACATATTCTTCACACTGCACGACCCAACTCAGCTGAACCGTCAGGGCAACGACATCGGCACCCAGTACCGTTCAGTAATGTTCTTCACCGATGAGGCTCAGCGTGAATTGTTCGAGGCCGCAAAGGCGAGGGCAACGGAAGTCTGGGATGGTCAAATAGTGACCGCGATCGAGCCAGCCAGCGAATGGTGGTTGGGTGAGGAGTATCACCAGGACTTCTTCGCTAAAAACCCGCTTCAGGGCTATTGCAACGCGGTTGTTGCTCCGAAGATGGCCAAGGTGCGAAAAGCATTCACAGGCTACCTAAAGCCATAGTTATTCACATTTAGGTGCATTCTCGGCGCTCGCCGAATTGTCACAGCCAAACTCAATCCAGAACCACACGGCATCGGGTCGGTGGTCAATTTGAGAAGGGCACAAGATGTCAGAAGCACTTTCGGTTGCGGGTTTGGTCGCGACCACCCCTCGTCACCTGGTCACCCAGGATGGCCTACCAATAACCTCGTTTCGCCTGGCTGCATCGAATCGTCGCTTTGACCGAGTGCAAAACAAGTGGATCGACGGCGAAACCAACTGGTTCACAATCACCTCGTTCAGACAGCTCGCAGTAAATTCGTCAACCTCGGTGAATAAGGGTGACCGCATTTTGGTCTCGGGCAAGTTGCGTGTTCGTGACTGGGACAACGGCGAACGTAGCGGAACTTCGGTTGAGGTTGAGGCAGACTCGATAGGCCACGACCTGAGCTGGGGAAGTGCGGTTTTCACCCGCACCGTGATGGTTCGCGACAGCGATCCCGACGAGAAAACGGTCTTCGACGACGCAGAAACCGACGAAGAGCACGAAAAAGAATTGGTCGGCGCCAAGAAGCGCTAACCCCTGGGCAGCCGGGCTAGACCACCCCCTCGGTTTGGCTCGGCGCTGAACTCTCGCAATGAGAGCCTCGGCACCCTCAACCTCGAAAGCTTGCATTTAGGCTCAGCTGAAGCCACCACAGGTCGGGTAAACTTATACCCATAAGCAAGCCAGAAGTTGAGGGTGCCGTTTTCTTTCGGCAACCGGGGCGGCTACACCAATTCGAAAGAGAATGATTTTTCATGGCTGAATTCATCTATCAGATGATCAAGGCGCGCAAGGCGCACGGCGACAAGGTAATCCTCGATGACGTAACTTTGGCGTTTTATCCGGGTGCCAAGATCGGTGTTGTTGGCCCGAACGGCGCCGGTAAGTCAACCGTTCTAAAGATCATGGCCGGCCTTGACACGCCTAGCAATGGCGAGGCTCGTCTGAGCCCAGAACACACCGTTGGCATCTTGATGCAAGAGCCACCGCTTGACGAGTCTCTAACCGTTCTGGGCAACGTTGAACTGGCTGTCAAAGAAACCAAGGCAATGCTTGACCGCTTCAACGAGATTTCAGCCTTGATGGCAGAGCCAGACGCCGACTTTGACGCCCTGCTCGAAGAGATGGGCACCCTGCAAGAGCGCATCGATCATCTAGACGCTTGGGATCTTGACAGTCAGCTCGAGCAGGCCATGGATGCGCTTCGCTGCCCACCGGGCGACACCCTGGTTACCAATCTCTCTGGTGGAGAGCGACGTCGTGTAGCGCTTTGCAAGCTGCTTCTTGAGAAGCCAGACCTGTTGCTTCTTGACGAACCAACAAACCACCTAGATGCCGAGTCAGTGCTTTGGCTCGAGCAGCACCTCGCCAAGTACCCGGGTGCAGTTCTTGCCGTAACTCACGACCGTTACTTCCTCGACAATGTAGCCGAGTGGATTCTTGAGCTCGACCGCGGTCGCGCCTACCCATACGAGGGCAACTACTCGACTTATCTTGAAAAGAAGCGCGAGCGCCTCGAGGTTCAGGGCAAGAAGGATGCAAAGTTGGCCAAGCGTCTAGCCGACGAACTTGACTGGGTTCGCTCTAGTCCAAAGGCTCGCCAGACTAAGTCGAAGGCTCGTTTGGCCAAGTACGAAGAGATGGCGGCCGAGGCAGACCGCACCAGAAAGCTGGATTTCGAAGAAATCCAGATTCCAATGGGTCCACGCCTTGGCGACATAGTCATCGAGGCAAAGAACCTGCAAAAGGGCTTCGATGGTCGCTCACTGATCAACGGTCTGAGCTTCAGCCTGCCTCGCAACGGTATCGTCGGTGTAATCGGCCCTAACGGTGTTGGTAAGTCAACGCTGTTCAAGACCATCGTTGGTCTCGAGAAACTCGACGGCGGCGATCTAAAGGTTGGTGAAACCGTCAAAATCTCATATGTTGACCAGTCTCGTGGTGGCATTGACCCAAACAAGTCACTTTGGGAAGTGGTTTCGGGTGGCCTCGACTACATCCAGGTTGGAAACCAAGAAATGCCTTCGCGCGCCTATGTGGCAGCGTTCGGTTTCAAGGGCCCAGACCAGCAAAAGCCTGCCGGTGTTTTGTCGGGTGGTGAGCGAAACCGCTTGAACTTGGCGCTAACTCTAAAAGAGGGTGGCAACTTGCTTCTTCTCGATGAGCCAACAAACGACCTCGATGTCGAGACCCTAGGTTCGCTTGAGAACGCTCTGCTTGAGTTCCCAGGTTGTGCCGTGGTTATCACACACGACCGTTGGTTCCTAGACCGCGTTGCCTCGCACATCCTGGCATATGAGGGCACCGATGAAAACCCAGATGTTTGGTACTGGTTTGAAGGTAACTTCGAGGCATACGAAGAGAACAAGATTGCTCGATTGGGCGCCGATGCAGCCAAGCCGCATCGTTCAACTTATCGCCGTCTAACTCGCGACTAAAAGATGAAAACCCCGACCACTGGTCGGGGTTTTCTCTTGTGCCAACCAGGCGAGTTCGAACGCTTTAATCAACCAGTTCGGAGATTGCAGCTTCAAAGACTTCGTGGTGACGTTGAACATCAGCCAGAGTTGTGGTTGGGCACATAAGAGCCATGTTGTGGAACGGCGTTAGCAGCACCCCACGGTTAGCCAAGTACAGGTGCAGAAAGTCTTCGAGTTCGGCATCTGCCGATTCGAAGGCGGCTGTTCCGTTGATCGGATATGGTTTCGCAAATCGATATTCGGCTCTGGTGCCAAGTTGATTTATTGACCAAGGCAATTCGTACTTCTCGAAAAGGTCGTTCACGCCAGCTGTGAATACTGTCGCAAGATCAATCATCTTTTCGAAGGCGCTTTCGGTCAGCACCTGCTCCAACGTGGCTCTCATAGCTGCAACCGAAAGCGGGTTTCCGGCAAGGGTTCCGCCTACGCCGCCCATATCGACCAAGTCAAGATCGGTTCGGCTAAGAACCTGCTCAGCGAATTCTTTACTCAAACCGTAGGTGCCGGTCGGAATGCCTCCGGCGATTGCCTTACCGATAACGAATACGTCGGGCTCAAGACCATCGCGCTTGGTCATTCCGCCGTAGCCGGCCGAGAAAGTGTGGGTTTCGTCGATTATCAAAAGAGTGTCGTATTTGCGAGTCAACTCTCGAACGCCGGCCAAATAACCAGGCTCCGGCAGCACTATTCCAATGTTGGTTAGCGCCGGCTCCATCAAGACCGCGGCCACGTCACCGTTTTTCAACTGGCGCTCTAACCCAACCAAATCATTGAATTCGGCAACTCTCGAGGTTTCGGTCACGTCGACGGGTGAGCCAACGTTGCCTTGTCGGCTCATGCCTTCGCCGTCTGGTCCAACTACAATCAGTGCCTCGTCAACCGAGCCGTGATAGCAGTAGCTGTTGAACAGAATCTTGGGTTTGCCGGTGATAGCTCTCACCAAACGAATCGCCCAACGGTTCGCATCGGTTGCAGTTAGCGAGAAGCTCCACTTGGCCATGCCGAATCGCTTAGTTAGATTTGCGGCAACCCACTCGGCATCCTCTGTCGGCAGCATTGTCGTCAGACCGCCCTGTGTCTCGATTCGGCGCTTGATTGCCTCTACTACGACGGGGTTAGAGTGGCCAGCCATGGCGCCCGTGTCGCCAAGGGCAAAGTCGATGTACTCGTTGCCGTCGATGTCCCAAATGCGGTTGCCCTGTGCTCGATCAAAATAGACCGGAAAACCGCCTGCTTTTTTGTTCATCCAGGTCATGGGCACACGACCAAAAAGATGGTCTGCCTTTTCGTAGGCAGCTAGCGACTTCGGGTTTCGCGCAGCAAATGTGGCCAGTTCACGATTATTGAGTTCGTTTAGACGTTTACGGTTGATCATGAGGTTAGTTTGCCATTTCTGGCACGCGAACCATGCCTTCTTGAGCCACTGTGGCTAATAGTTGACCGTCTTGACTGAAAATGCGCCCCAGAGACAGGCCTCGACCGCCGCTGGCGCTCGGTGACTCTTGAACATAGAGCATCCACTCATCAACCCTCGGTTCGCGGTGAAACCACATTGCGTGATCGAGGCTTGCCGATTTTAGACCCGGATGTGACCAGGCGATGCCGTGCCTGCGATAGATGCTCTCGAGAATCGAGTAGTCACTCGCGTATGCGAGGGCTGCTGTGTGTAGCTGCGAGTCGGCCGGCATAACTCCGAGCGCCCTAATCCAAACGGCTTGATGCGCGACTGGTTCGCCCTTGACCGAAAAGTAAATTGGTGAGCCGACGTGTCTCATGTCGAACGGTCTAGCCTTGGCCCAATACTGCGCCACCGGGTGCGGATTGTCGCCAATTAACTCAGCAGCGCTGGGCAGGGTTTCTGGCGCTGGAATGTCGAGCGGAAAATCATCCTGGTGCTCTAGGCCTGGGTCAATCTCTTGGAATGAGGCGATCATAGAAAAGATAGGTTCGCCTTTTTGATAGGCCTGCACTCTTCGAGTGCTGAAAGATCTGCCGTCGCGCAGGCGATCAACCGAAAAGGTGATGGGGAGTTCAATGTCGCCTGGTCTCAAGAAATAGCCGTGCAGCGAATGAACCGGGCGCCCCTCTACCGTTCTGGTCGCGGCCACCAGGCTTTGAGCCAGCACCTGACCGCCAAAAACCCGACCGTGGGGCATCCATTGAGATGGTCCCGTAAAGATGTCTTCGCGGGTGCGTGCCCCGCCGGCATCGGTGAGATTTAGAGCCGAGATCATTTCGGCCAATGGATCTACCGGAATCGGAACGTTCACTTGTACTCAATTCTTCGGGCAACTTCGCCCAACACAGGCTAGTTTAGACAGAGTCATGAATAACCCGATTTATCTAGCCGACCAACAGACCGCGGCCGACCTGCAATCATTTTTGAATCGAGCCAAGAGACTCGATCAAGAGGGATTGGTCCGCCTACGTGCCTACGGCAGGGTCCTCGCTGCCTATGTGGCACCGATTTTTTCTGGAAACCTAATGGACCAGGGGCCAACCAT
>JBEGSA010000012.1:0-36143 GCA_041180145.1 Actinomycetota bacterium
ATAAACCCTCAGAGAAAACCAAAATCTGCCCATTGCCACGCGAGCCCAGCCCATAAGCGTTCACACGTTCAAGTTTGTTGTCAGCGAATGTCGTAGCAACGTAAAAAACCTTAGACCCGGCGATCTGCTCGCCGAAATACTCGAGGGCCTCGAGCGGTGCAGTGAAGGTGGCTTCTTGAATTCGCTGGCGGCGCTTCCAAGCTGCATAAGCTAATCCGGCAACCAAGCAAACAAGGATGACGGTATAAATCGCCATTTCGAATTTTGTCATCATGCTCTGCCAACCTTTGCTAGATTGCCATCTCGAACAGTGAAATACCCGCGGAAGATGGTGTGCTTCACCCGTCCAGGCAACTCGAGTCCGACATACGGAGAGTTTGTTGATTTAGAAGCGCTCTGGGCAACTACTGTTCGTTTTGCAGTTGGGTCGATCAGCGTCAAGTTAGCCACCGATCCAACCGAGATTTCGACGCCCTGATCAGCGTCTTGACCGATTCTTGCAGGGTTGATCGAGAGCACCTCGGCAACGCGCTTCCAGTTTGACTTACCACTGTCAACGAGAACCAACTGAGCAATTGACGCAGCGGTTTCGAGGCCAATCATGCCAAACGCAGCCGCATTCCATTCGCAGTCTTTTGCCTCAATCGGGTGCGGGGCGTGATCGGTTGCGATGATGTCGATGGTTCCGTCAATCAAAGCCTCACGAAGTGCCAATACATCACCCTCGGTGCGCAAAGGCGGGTTCACTTTATAAACAGAGTCGTACGAGCGAACAAGTTCGTCGGTGAGTAGCAGGTGGTGTGGCGTTACCTCGGCTGTCACCGAAATGCCACGCGCTTTTGCCCAGCGAACAATTTCGACAGAACCAGCGGTCGAAAGGTGACAGATGTGCACACGTGAGCCAACATGCTCGGCAAGCAAAACGTCTCGCGCGATTATCGACTCTTCGGCAACCGAAGGCCAACCGGTTAGTCCGAGTTCTGCCGAAACTGCACCTTCGTGCATTTGAGCGCCTTCGGTTAGTCGCGGCTCTTGGGCGTGCTGTGCAATTACTCCCCCAAACGCCTTCACATACTCAAGTGCGCGACGCATCAAAACCGGATCGTGCACACATTTTCCGTCATCCGAGAAAACTCGAACATTGGCCTTTGAATTCGCCATTGCACCGAGCTCGGCAAGCTGCTTGCCCTCAAGCCCAACGGTCACTGCTCCAATTGGGAACACTTCGGCATAGCCGGCCTCGCGGCCAAGGGCCGCGACCTGCTCAACCACGCCAGCGGTATCTGCTACCGGGCTGGTGTTTGCCATCGCGTGCACGGCTGTGAAACCGCCAAGAGCTGCCGCCTGGGTTCCGGTCAGAACGGTTTCGCTCTGTTCAAAGCCTGGTTCCCGAAGGTGGGTGTGAAGGTCAACTAAGCCAGGTAGCGCAATCAGACCGCTGCAGTCGATTTGCTCGGTGCCTGTAATTCCGGAGCCAATAGCGGTCACAATATCGCCAGTGATTTGAATATCAACCGCCGGGCCATCGCCGATCGACACGTTTTTGAGCACGAAACTAGTTGACATTGTTGGCCCTTTCGCCTGAGAGAACTGAGAACAAAACGGCCATGCGAACGGAAACCCCGTTGGCAACCTGTTCTAGCACGGTGGATTGGGGTGAATCCGCCGAAATTGCGTCAATCTCGAGACCGCGATTCATTGGCCCGGGGTGCATGACAATTGCGCCCGGCTTTAGTTTGGTCAATCGGTCGGCGTTGAAGCCCCAGATGCGGGCATACTCGCGCTCGCTAGGAAAATAGCTGGCGTTCATGCGTTCTGCCTGCACACGTAGCATCATCACAACATCCGGTTTTTCGTCGGCTAGAACTTCGTCTAGAGAATAGTGAAGCTGTGCCTTCATGCTTGCTGCGTTTGCCGGCAAAAGCGTAGGTGGAGCAACGAAGTGAACTTCGGCGCCAAGTGTGTTCAGCAATAGTAGGTTCGATCGTGCGACCCGTGAGTGCAGAATGTCGCCAACTATGGCAACCTTTACGCCTTCTAGGGCTTTACCGTGTGACGGGTTGCCGTGCAGGCGCTTGCGCATGGTGAACGCATCAAGCAGCGCTTGGGTTGGGTGCTCGTGAGTTCCGTCACCTGCATTGACGATCGCGCCGTTGATCCAACCGCTGTGTGCCAGCACGTTCGCAGCCCCAGAGGCGGAGTGGCGAATCACCACAGCATCTGCACCCATGGCCTCTAGAGTCTGTGCGGTGTCTTTCAGGCTCTCACCTTTAGAAACGCTCGAACCCTTTGCCGAAAAGTTGATCACGTCTGCCGACAGACGCTTGGCCGCAAGCTCGAATGAAATTCGGGTGCGAGTTGAGTCCTCGAAGAATAGGTTTACGACAGTCTTGCCACGAAGTGTTGGCAACTTCTTAATATCGCGGTCGTTAACATCGGCCATACCCTCGGCAATGTCTAGAATCTCAATGGCTTGGTCGCGGCTCAAGTCGCCCGCCGATAACAAGTTTCGGCTCATGCTCACGCCTCAATCACCACTGCGTTTTTGCCATCCGATTCGTTCAATTGAACCCGGATGCGCTCCTCGCGAGCGGTCGGTAGGTTTTTGCCAACAAAATCGGCGCGAATTGGCAGCTCTCTGTGGCCGCGGTCGACTAAAACTGCCAATCTAACTGCCCTAGGGCGTCCAAAGTCGTTCAGTGCATCCAGTGCAGCCCGAATCGTGCGCCCGCTGAACAGCACATCGTCTACTAGAACGACAACTTTGTCGTCGATCCCCTGGTTCGGAATGTGAGTCTCGGTGACGTTTCTAACCGGGTTTTGCGCAAGATCATCGCGGTACATGGTGATGTCGAGTCGACCAAGCAGTTCATCGACGTTTGTTTCAGGTTCGGCCTTGGCAATCACGGCGGCGATGCGCTCGGCCAGCAAAATTCCACGGGTCGGAATACCCAGAATTACGAGGTTTTTGGTGCCACTCTTCTGCATTGCAGTGTTGGCCTCGAGAATTTCGTGAGCAATGCGTGTGACTGCGCGATCTATATCGTCGCTGCTCAAGACGGTGCGTGAAGACACGCCCACCTCCTTCTCCGTCTCTCTGGACGGTCTTTAAAGGATGTTGGCTTCAAGTGTAGCAGTTGAAAACCGCTATTTTGCTGACTTTGTTGCTGCAATCCTTGACAGAAGGCCATTCACAAAAGAACCAGAGTCATCTGTAGAAAGTTCCTTTGCAAGCGCAACGGCCTCGTTGATCGCTACTGCATCGGGAACCTCATCGTTGTAGAGGATTTCCCAGACAGCGCAGCGCAAAATCGCCCTATCCAGGTTAGGCATTCGGTCTAGCGCCCAACCCTGTGAGTAGGTCTCGAGCAAATCGTCGATCTCGTCATGGTGTTCGATGATGCCGTCAACGATGTCTCGGGCGTAACCAAAGATCGCATCCTGGTTCTGACGGTCTGCGGCAAGGTCAGCCACTTCATTTAGCAGTTGAAGTGGAGAGATTTTGCGTAGGTCTGCCGCAAAAACGGCGTCAACTGCGCGTTTGCGAGCCTTAGTTCTAGCGCTCAACTTAGTCGGTCACGCGGCCGAGGTAGTCACCGGTGCGGGTGTCTACGCGAACCTTGGTGCCGATTTCGAGGAACAAAGGAACCTGGATGTTTAGGCCGGTCTCGACAGTTGCTGGCTTGGTGCCGCCTGAAGATCGGTCGCCCTGAAGGCCAGGCTCGGTGTAGGTAACCTCAAGAACAACGCTCGCTGGAAGCTCAACGTAGATTGGGTTTCCCTCGTGCATTGCTACTACGGCCTCTTGGTTCTCAAGTAGGTAGTTGACTGCGTCGCCAACGGTTGCTTCACTCAAAGTGACCTGATCGTAGGTTTCGTTATCCATGAAAACAAAACCTTCACCGTCGTTGTAAAGGTAGTTCATGTTGCGCTTGTCAACGTTTGCAGTCTCAACTTTTACGCCAGCGTTAAAGGTTTTGTCGACAACCTTGCCGGTGAGAACGTTCTTAAGCTTCGAGCGCACGAATGCTGCGCCCTTGCCTGGCTTGACGTGCTGGAACTCGATTACAGCCCACAGCTGCCCTTCGATGTTTAGAACCATGCCGTTCTTGAGGTCATTAGAAGTTGCCATGACGAATCACTCGTTTCAGATTGTTCAAAAAAATAAACGCAGATTGTGCGTTTGAACCATTCTAACCGATTTAGGCGGCTAGTTGGGTGAGAGCCAAAAGGTATGACTGGGCGCCAAAACCCGCGATAACGCCCGTTGCAACACCCGAGATAACGCTCTTGTGGCGAAACTCTTCACGAGTGTGAGGGTTACTAAGGTGCACCTCGATAAGTTTGCGACCAGACTTGGTTATCTGAACAGCAGCATCTCGCACCGCGTAGGAGTAGTGAGTGAACGCTGCAGGATTCAAAACGACATCAAGACCACGATCAACAGCTTCGTGTAACCAGCCAATCAGCTCTGACTCACTGTCTGTTTGACGCATTTCAACCGTAAAACCGAGCTCGGCGGCGCGCTTTGCGACCAGAGTTTCTAAGCCGGCATAGTCGACAGAACCATAGATGTCAGGTTCACGCGAGCCAAGGCGGCCCAAGTTAGGCCCGTTCAATACCAATACAGTCGACATACTTTCAGATTACCTAGTCTTCTAGAATCTCTTGATAGGCGGCGTGCAACATCTCTGGTGTCGGCGCCGTCATGATTGTTGGCTTGCCAATTGCGTCAAGCACAACAAAGCGCAGGGTGCCGGCACGAGATTTCTTATCACGCTGCATGGTTTCCGTGAGCTGGCCCCATTTTTCAGCCTTGTATGTCGTCGGTAGCCCAAGAAGTTTGAGCACTGAGCGGTGGCGATCGACAACTTCGTCGCTCAATCGACCAGCAAGACGAGCAAGTTCTGCCACGAAAACCATTCCGATCGCAATGGCTGCTCCGTGGCGCCACTTGTAGCGCTCGGCATGTTCGATTGCGTGACCAAGGGTGTGCCCGTAGTTCAAAATCTCTCGCAGACCGGCTTCCTTAAAATCCGAGCCAACAACGCGGGCCTTGATCGCTACCGAGCGTTCAATAATCTCCTGAAACTCTGGCGTGGCCGGGTCGGTCGCGATTGCAGGGTCAGCCTCGATGATTTCAAGGATGCGTTCGTCGGCTATGAAACCGTACTTCACTACCTCGCCAAAGCCAGCCAAGATTTCGTTCTTTGCGAGAGTCAGCAAGGTGTCTAGATCGATAATTACAGCCGAAGGCGCATAAAAACTACCGACAAGATTCTTGCCCTCACTGGTGTTGATTCCGGTTTTTCCACCGATCGCGGCATCGACCATGCCGAGCAAGGTCGTGGGAATCTGGATCAGTTTCACTCCGCGCAACCAAGTCGCAGCAACAAAGCCAGCGAGGTCGGTGGTTGATCCTCCGCCGAAGCCGATGATTGCGTCGCTTCGGGTGAAATCTGATTGCCCAAGAATTCCCCAAAGGAAAGCTGCTACCTCGACCCGCTTTGCATCTTCGCTGTCGGGAACGCCGGCGACAATCGCCTCGTAACCACTAGCGACTAGAGACTCACGAAGTGCCTCTGCACTCGTGGTTAGTGCGACTGGGTGAACAATCAAAACCTTTTGAACCGATGAGCCCAGGGCTGCTGGTACCTCACCAAGCAAGGCTCGTCCGATCACCACATCGTAAGGTGCGTCGCCAGATACGGTAATAGTGGTTTGGCTCATTAGACGCCAACTTTCTCGCGTATTTCAGCGACGGTAGCATTCAGCGGTTGGCCGGATGTATTGATATTGAAGTCACAAATCGATTCGTAAATTGGTTTTCTCGAATCGTAGATTCGCTGCCAGTCATCTAGGCCATTCTTCAGAAGCGGTCTATTGCCGTTCTTAATTCTCGAGGCAATGTGCTTGCCGTCGGTCGATAAGTAGACGACGGTAGTAGCAGTTAATCGTCTTCTTGAAAGCTCGCTCAACACGGCTCCGCCACCCGTAGCAACCACCCCTGGAGAGGATATTGCTTGAGCCAAAACAAGCTCTTCTTGGGCTCGGAAAGAAGTTTCTCCGTGGTTTTCGAAGTATTCCGCGATTGCTCCATGCTGAGAAATAAAGAGCGCATCGGTATCAACAAACGGAACCTTAAGTGCCTTAGCTAACTTACGTCCAACGGTGGTCTTGCCGACACCCATTGGGCCGACTAAAACAATCACCTCAGGCTTGGTAGGCACGGGCTATTTAGAGTTGAACGAAGCTAGCACAGCCGGAATGCTGGCCAGGTAGCTATCTAGGTTTCGCTTGGTTTCAGCGACTGAGTCGCCACCGAATTTCTCGAGCACCGAATTGGCGATCACCAAGGCGACCATTGCCTCGGCAACCACACCTGCGGCGGGCACCGCGCATACATCTGATCGCTGATGGTGCGCCTTTGCAGCTTCGCCGGTGGCTACGTCGATGGTAGCCAGAGCCTTTGGAATTGTAGAAATTGGCTTCATTGCGGCACGAACTCGCAAAACCTCACCATTTGACATTCCGCCTTCAACGCCGCCGGCACGGTGCGATAGGCGACGTACGATTCCATCTGAGTCGCGCTGTATCTCGTCGTGCGCAACCGAGCCGCGACGCTTCGCCGTTTCAAAGCCGTCGCCGACCTCGACGCCCTTGATCGCTTGAATTCCCATCAGGGCAGCTGCAAGCTGTGAATCGAGTCTGCGATCCCAGTGCACGAATGTGCCGAGGCCAGGTGGGAGTCCATAAACCAGGGTCTCGACGACACCTCCAAGGGTGTCGCCATCCTTGTGGCACTCATCTACCTCGGCAACCATGGCTGCCGAAACCTCAGGATTGAAACAGCGCATTGGATCAGCGTCGAGCATTTCAACATCTGAGGGTGAAGGAACTGGAAGATCGGCAGAAGCCATTACAGGGCCGATGCCAACGGTGTGAGTAACGAGTTCAATACCAAGCTGATTTAGAAAACTTGAAGCTACTGCACCCAGGGCAACGCGAGCGGCTGTCTCACGAGCCGAAGCTCGCTCGAGAACCGGACGACTGTCTAGAAATCCATACTTCTGCATGCCGGTGAAGTCGGCGTGACCAGGTCGAGGGCGGGTTAGCGCCTCTGCGCGGGCTCCGCTAAGTTTCTCGGGCGCAACTGGATCGGCAGACATGACATCTTGCCACTTTGGCCACTCGGTGTTTGCCACGGTGATTGCCACCGGCCCACCCATGGTCAAACCGTGGCGAACGCCACCGCTTAGAGAAACCTCATCTTGTTCAAATTTCATGCGCGCACCGCGGCCATAGCCGAGTCGACGGCGAGCCAAAGCGGCTTGCACATCGGCGGTGGTGATCTCAATTCCAGCGGGCAGGCCTTCTAGAACCGCAACGAGCTCAGGCCCGTGCGACTCCCCTGCGGTAATCCAGCGCAACATAGGGCTAATTGTGCCACAGCGCGGCGTGTCGCGAGGCCAAGAAACCTCAAGTTCACCGGTTAGTTTTGCGCCGCAGCGCGCATTGCCTCGATTACGGCGACTTCGTTTGGCAGCTCCACGCTCATGTCTGCCGCATAAAACAAACGAATTTGTGCCACGGCCTGCCAAATCAGCATCTCGAGACCGCTTATTACTATTTGCTCGTGCTTTTGCCACGATTGAGCTAGTTTGCTTGGCCAAGGGTTGTAGGCGACGTCCATTAGTGCCCCGCCAGGCTTCCAAAACCGAAGGCCCATTAGAAACTGGGCTTGCTCATTCATGGCGCCACTTGGAACCGTCGAAATGGTTAGTTGGGCCTTAGCGGTTGCCGATTTGAATCTTTTTGCGGCACCGGCACGCAGTCCAAGTTCCTTGGCATAGCGAATTACCCCTTCCCTTGCCTCCGAATTCCTTGCAAAAACTCGGATGTGCGCCCTAGGTGCAAATTGGCTGACTGCAGTGACGGCCGATATTGCAGTGGCCCCTGATCCGACGACCAGGACACGCTTTGGCAGGGCCGGAAGAGTCTTGGAGAGTGCTTGAATTAGCCCGAAAATGTCGGTGTTGTATCCGTGCCACTTTCCGAATTCATCTATGACCAGGGTGTTGGTGGCCTTGGTTGAAGTCGATGCTTCATCGTGTACGTCGGCGAATCTGGTGGCATCTTCCTTGAGCGGCATCGTGACGCTAAAGCCATCCCAGTTCCCGT
This sequence comes from Actinomycetota bacterium, assembly GCA_041180145.1. GTDB lineage: Bacteria > Actinomycetota > Actinomycetes > Actinomycetales > Microbacteriaceae > Rhodoluna. The sequence continues at coordinate 8,182 of JBEGSA010000012.1, forward strand.
CAAGCTCGTCAATGAATTTACGCAGACCACCGCGGCTCACCTCGGCGCGGCCATATTCCCAGTCCAGACCAAGAACTCGGTACGCGGCCAGATGAATCGCGGGTGACTTTGAATGTGAAATTGGCGATCCAAGTACAGCGAATCTTTTACTCATAGCCGGGGTGCTCCTTCATCCATGCTTGCCACTGGCGAACAGCAATCTCATGTTGGGCATAGGTTTCACTGAAAACTGTCTCGCCGGTTTCAAGATTTACAGCACAAAAGTAGAGCCATTTTCCGACCGCTGGGTTGAGAGCCGCATCGATAGCAACGGATCCCGGTGCACTTATCGGGCCAACAGGAAGTCCGGCATACCGGTAGGTGTTGTAAGGGTTATCATTTGCCCGATCGGCCGCTGATGTGCTCACGGTGTTGCCGTCAACGCCATAACTTACGGTGGCATCTGATTGCAGCTTCATGCCCGCTTCGATTCGGTTGAGGAAGGTGCGTGACACTTTGTAGAAGTCGCTTTCGATTCGCGCCTCTTTTTGAATCAAGCCGGCGAGAGTGAGAACACGATGCATGTCTGCTGGGGCTACACCTTGCGATACGAGTTCTTGGTCCATTCGAGCTCTCATTGCCAACAAAATCGATTTTGCAGTTGACTTTGGGCCGAAGTTATAGGTGGCCGGGAACAGATAACCCTCGAGTGACGGCGCTTCAGAGGGCAGATTGAAATCGGACAATTTACTCGCGGCCGTCTGAAAATCGATGGCCGGTATTCCAGTTGCCTTAGACAAAGTGGCATAGACCATTTTTAGGCGCAAACCTTCTTTGATTGTGACGCGGTTTACGACTGCACTAGATTCACTCGCCAGAGCCGCTAACGCCGCCGTTGAACTCATTTTCAGAGCGAGTCGATAGGTACCTGGATAAAAAGTTGGATTCTTTTCAAGTATCAATCGGTAAGTAGTTCTAAAACTCTTGACAACTCCGGCAGCAACTAGTTTCTGAGCAACTGCTTCCCCATCGTCACCCTCGACGATTTCGATGGTCGTTTCGCCAGTGCCCGTGCCTTGATAGTCGTTACCGATGATTTGTTCAGCAACATTTCGAATCTCGGAGCGAAGCGCGTATCCCCCGCCACCGACGACAAGCAGTGCTGCTAGGCAGATAACCAGCAATCGACGTTTGGCGAAAGTGCTTCGTTTAGGCAACATCTTTGACCTCTAGACCGGCGGGTATCCCGGTTTGACGCTCTTGGTTCAAAGCCTGCTCGAGAATCATTGTTGCGGCAACTTGGTCGATGATTGAACGACCTTGCTTGCTGTTCTTACCTGAACTGCGCAAAGCTGCCGTTGCAGATACCGTGGTGAGCCGCTCGTCAACCATGCGAATGGGGGTCGTAACCAGGTGGCTCAATGCCACAGCAAGCGCAATGGCGTCTTGGGTCGACGCCGTATTCTCTCCAGCCATGCTTAGCGGAAGACCAACATAAATTTCGATGATCTCTTCACCGGCTACTGCATCGAGTATTAATTTGCAGGTTTCTTCGTTGGTGTTTTGCCTGGCTACATTCGTTAGACCCGAAGCGAGTATTCCGTGAAAGTCAGAGATAGCTAGGCCAACTCGTACTTTGCCCACGTCGACCGCCAAACGACGACCCGGCTGCATTACGCTCCCAGTGCCCCTGCGATTGCCGAAATAGCATCCGCGATCTTTGACGAGTCTTGCCCGCCACCCTGAGCTATGTCGTCTTTGCCGCCGCCGCCGCCGCCAAGAACGGAGCTTGCGGTTCGAACGAGCGCACCGGCTTTGTGGCCGGTTGCCCTTGCGGAATCGGTGGTTGCAACAATTACCGTTGGCTTTTGCGCCACGGTTGCGAATAAGGCAATCACAAAGTTTTCAGTGGCAACTCGATCGCGAAGTCCAACTATGAGGCTGCGCAAATCATCTGCCGAATCAAGCTCGCCAAGGTCAGAAGCAACTAACTTTGTTGACCCAACGGTAACGGCTGAGGCAATAAACTCCGGAATGCGGCTTGCAAGCGAGGCGGCCTGCAACGAAGCCAACTTGCGTTGCGCCTGCTTGAGTTCCTCAATCGTAGAGGCAATGCGATCTTCGAGCTGCTCACGTGGAGCCTTGAGTGACTCGCTCAGTCTGGACACCAAAGCTCTTTCCACCGCAAGGGCACGGAAGGCTTCAATTCCAACCAGGGCTTCGACGCGTCTAGACCCAGAGCCAACCGAAGATTCACCGATTAGCGAGATAAGTCCAATTTGAGAGCTGTGAGAAACGTGAGTTCCACCGCAAAGTTCACGTGACCACTCGTTGCCAACCTCAATCACACGAACTGTCTCGTCGTATGTCTCTCCGAAAAGGGCAACTGCCCCGAACGCTCGAGCCTCGTCGATTGACATGTGGTATTCACTCACTAAGAGATCCTTGCGAATGGCAAGGTTCGAAACCTCTTCGATCTCAGATTTAGTTTCGTTTGAAAGCGCCTGACTCCATGAGTAGTCAAGCCTTAGGTAGCCCGGCTTGTTATATGAACCGCTTTGAAGGGCCGATGGGCCAAGAACTTGGCGAAGTGCGGCATGCACCACGTGAGTACCAGAGTGCGCTTGACGTGCGCCGACTCGCCACTCCGGATCTACTTTTGTGGAAACCCTGGAGTCAATTGAAACTGAACCTTTTCGAACCAGTACCTTGTGGCTGATTAGCCCCTTGATCGGTTTTTGAACGTCCAGAACCTCTAGCGTGAAGCCATCGCCGACGATATAACCGGCATCCGAGTCTTGACCGCCAGATTCGGCATAGAACGAGGTCTCATCGAGAATAATTTCAGCGATTGCTCCGGAGGCAGCTTCACGAACATCTGAGCCATCAACGATGATTCCCAGGACTCGGGCTTCACTTTCTAACTCGGTGTAGCCGGTGAATTTTGTAACACCCTTTGCTCGGAATGCTGAGTAAACCGAAAGATCGGTGCCGCCCAGCTTCTTTTCGCGAGCGTCGGCCTTGGCGCGATCACGCTGCTGCGCCATCAAAGCCTTGAAGCCGTCACGGTCTACTGATAGACCAGATTCTTCGGCAACCTCGAGGGTTAGATCGATTGGGAAGCCATAGGTGTCGTGAAGCAAGAATGCGGCATCGCCCTGAAGGGTTTTCCCTCCGCCTTGCTTGGCTTCGGCAATAGCTTGATCGAGAAACACCGTTCCAGCAACTAGAGTTCGAAGGAAGGTTTGCTCTTCAGCAACGGCAGTTTTCAGAATTCTGTCAAAGTCTCTTTCAACCTCTGGATAGGCTGCCTTCATTGCATCCTTTGAAGCGGTGAAAAGAGTCTTAAAGGTTTCACCCTCTACTCCCAGAAGGCGCATCGATCGAACAGTCCGACGCAGAAGTCGTCGCAGAACATATCCGCGACCATCGTTTGCTGGGGTAACCCCGTCACCAATGAGCATGAGAGCCGATCTCACGTGATCGGCCACCACACGCATGCGCACATCGTCTTCTACGCTGTCGCCGTACTTCTTGCCAGAGAGCGAGGCTGCTAGGTCTAGAACCGGGCGAACCTGGTCAATCTCGTAGAGGTTTTCGACGCCCTGCATGAGGAACGCGACACGTTCAAGGCCCATTCCGGTGTCGATGTTCTTCTTCGGCAGTTCTCCCAGAATTTCGAAACTGTCCTTGCCAGTGCCCTGCCCGCGCTCGTACTGCATGAATACGAGGTTCCAGATCTCGATGTATCGGTCCTCGTCGGCTTCTGGGCCACCTTCACGACCGTAAGCTGGTCCGCGGTCATAGTAGATCTCAGAACATGGTCCAGCTGGACCAGGCTGTCCGGTAGACCAGTAGTTGTCCTTCATTCCGCGACGCTGAATTCGCTCCATCGGGATGTCGGCAACTTCACGCCAAATTTTGATTGATTCGTCGTCATCCTGAAAAACGGTAACCCAGAGCAACTGTGGATCGAGTCCAAGGCAGCCTGACTCGACAGAACCGGTCAGAAACTCCCAGGCGAAGGCGATGGCCTCAGGCTTGAAGTAGTCACCAAAAGAAAAATTTCCATTCATTTGGAAAAAAGTTCCGTGACGTGTGGTCTTGCCAACCTCTTCGATGTCAAGCGTGCGAACACACTTTTGAACGCTGGTAGCACGCTTGTAAGGTGCAGGAACCAAGCCTGACATGTATGGAATGAATGGAACCATGCCGGCGACTGTGAACAGAAGTGACGGGTCTTCGCTGATTAGCGAGGCAGACGGAACGACCGTGTGCCCTTTACTTTCGAAGAAGGAAAGCCAGCGGTTACGAATTTCAGCGGTCTGCATTATTTTGAGGCAGTGTCTGAGGCTGGCTTAGAAGCCTGCTCTTCAGCGGCCAGTTCGGCAGCGCGCTGCGCGTAGCCCTCTCTGGCTTCGTTGCCGAATTCTTTTGCCAAAGCGATAGCGTCGTCTAGTAGAGCCTTGGCCTTTGGATTCTCGCGAACCTGTTTCGCGACTACTGCACCAGCTGCAATGCCGGCTACCAACCAGAAAAACTTCTTCATTTTGCTACCTACTTCTTCTTGCCTAGGAAGGTGTTCAGGCCCTTTGCCAGACCCGCAAGTTTTACCAGTGGTGAACCCAAGGTGGAAGAAAACACTGCGACCAAGGCGCTCACGTTGGTAGTAACCTCGGCGACGTTTTCGGTAATGACGTCAACCTTTGCCAACTGCTTATTGGTCGCGGTTACAGTGTCGGTGAGTTCAGAGAGCAGCGGAGACACTGTCTCGTTGAGATCGCGAATTGAATTGCGGGTCTCGTCGAGCACACGTCCAAGCTTCAGCAGCGGCACTGCAATGAATAGCACCAGCAGTACAAAACCTGCTGCTGCAACGATTGCTGCGATGTCCCCACCACTCATCTGAACTCCTAAACCGATTTGATGCTATTTATCGAGCAGCGTAGTACTCAACAACGAGCTGAACTTCACAGGTTACTGGAACTTCAGCGCGCTTTGGGCGTCGAACTAGAGTCGCGTGAAGCTTGTCTAGCGAGACGTCAAGGTAGCCAGGAACTGGTGGAAGCACGTCAACGTGAGCGCCTGCGGCTGCAACCTGGAAAGGCTCAGTCTTCTCGCTCTTCTCGTGTACGTGAACCAACTGGCCAGGCTTTACGCGGAATGATGGGCGGTCAACGCGCTCACCGTTTACGAGGATGTGGCGGTGCACAACCATCTGACGTGCCTGTGCGATGGTACGAGCGAAGCCTGCGCGAAGCACGACTGCGTCGAGGCGCATCTCTAGAAGCTCTACAAGGTTTTCACCGGTTAGGCCATCAGCGCGCTTTGCCTCCTGGAAGGTCTTGCGAAGCTGAGCTTCACGAATGCCGTACTGAGCGCGTAGGCGCTGCTTCTCGCGCAGACGAACAGCGTAGTCGCTGTCTGCCTTTCGCTTGGTGCGACCGTGTTCACCTGGGGCGTATGGACGCTTTTCTAGGTACTTGGCTGCTTTTGGGGTTAGGGCAATGCCCAGTGCGCGAGACAAACGAGTCTTGCTGCGGGTACGTGTAGTTTTAGACACGTTTTCCTTTCAAAATGGATTTCTTACGAAATCGCTATAGCGGTAATTGTTCACAAGTCGGGGTTATGGTTCGACCCCTCTGCCACGGACCCTCTGGCTATTAGAAGGTCGCACCGTGATTGAGTGCTCTCACAGCCGCGTTTGAGCACTCCAGTCGGCAACCTGAACAGTCTAGCAGTCGAGAACCTGCAAACCAAGGGTCTAGGAGGTCTTTTTGAAAGCCCTAACGATGGCTCGAAGCTTTGGCCACCTCTCGGCCAAGTCCCGCTCATGCCCAATTTCTTTAGGCACGTAATAGCGTCGATTTTCCAGCTTGGCTGACAAATACTGCTGCTCTACAACAGCGCGTTGGTCATCGTGTGGATATTTGTATCCCACACCGGCATTGGTGCGCTTGGCACCGGCGTAATTTGAAGATCGAAGCGGATCGGGAACCTCGCCAAAATGCCCGGACCTTATGTCTTCGAGCGCTGCATTTATGGCGTTGTAGGCGGAGTTTGACTTCGGCGCCAATGCTAAGTAGATGGTCGCTTCAGCGAGAGGGATACGTCCTTCTGGCATCCCTATCAAGCTAACGGTCTCGGCTGTTGCAACAGCCAGCGTCAAAGCCGAAGGGTCGGCTAGACCCACATCCTCTGCCGCCAAAATCATTAATCTCCGGGCGATAAATCGAGGGTCCTCGCCCGCCTCGATCATTCTCGCCAGATAGTGAATCGCGGCATCTGCGTCAGACCCTCGAACTGATTTGATGAACGCGCTGATTACGTCGTAATGCTGGTCGCCGTCTCTGTCATACCTGACTAGCGCTCGGTCCATAGAGTTGGCAACATCTTCTGCACTGATTTTTGGTTTCTTTTTCGAACCGGCCATGCGTTCGGCAGCGCTATTGGCTGCGGCTTCGAGCAGGGTTAGTGCCCTGCGGCCGTCGCCTCCGGAGAGTTGAACAATTGCGTCGACAACTTCGCTTGCCACCGAAAATTTGGCTGAGAGGCCCCTTGGATCATCGATCGCCCGAACCACCAAAGAATGCAGATCTACTTCGTCAAGGGGCTTAAGTGTGAGCATCAAGGATCGAGACAAGAGCGGAGAAATCACCGAGAATGAGGGGTTCTCTGTGGTGGCTGCAATCAACACGACCCAGCCACCTTCTACCCCCGGCAATAACGCGTCTTGTTGCGCCTTCGAGAATCGATGAATTTCGTCTAGAAACAGAATCGTGTTGACACCGTAAAGGTCCTTATCATTTCGCGCCCGCTCCATAACTTCACGAACGTCTTTGACACCAGCAGTGATTGCGCTCAATTCGACAAATTTGCGACCCGAAGTTCTTGCCACAGCCTGCGCCAGAGTGGTTTTACCGGTTCCGGGTGGCCCAAAGAGAATTACCGAAACAGTTGCTGACTTTTCACCGGGAAGGGCCTTGGCTGCGAGACTCCTCAGCGGTGAGCCATCTCTCAGGAGGTGCGATTGGCCGACAACCTCATCCAAGCTTGTTGGTCGCATGCGAGCCGCAAGGGGTGTGGCTGATGCTATGAGGCTCGAGTTGTCGGACATGCATTCAGGCTAGCCGATAGCAATGTCTGCACCACGCCATAACACCGCATAAAATCAGAGGGATAACGCCGTTGAAAGGTTCGTCGTGCCAGCAAATAAGAAGAAGTCAGCCGTTTCGTCAAACGATGCCCTAGCAAAGTTTCAGGCTAAGCAAAATGAGCAGGCTGCCAAGCGAGCTAGAAGCAAGACTGACAACAAACTCGCCTTGCTTTTCTCAGCCGGCGCAATCCTGATTGCATTGCTTGCACAGTTTGTTTATTTCACCGCGGGCCCAGGCTACGTCGCTCCAAAAACCGCTGAACCAAAGGCAACCGTTAGCAACTCGCCTCTTGTTCCTTCACCAGCATTGGCCGAGGCACGCGAGTGGACCGGCACAATCGAAATCAACGGAAAACCCCTCGAAGTTTCTATCGATGGTGCAGCAGCACCACAGGCTGCCGCGAATTTCATCACGCTTGCAAAAAAAGGCTTCTATAACGGCCTGAGCTGTCACCGAATCACCAATGGCGGCTTCTACGTTCTTCAGTGCGGCGATCCGAACGGCGATGGTACCGGTGGCCCCGGTTACACATGGGGCCCACTTGAGCACACTCCAGTTGACAATGTCTACATGAAGGGTGTTATCGCAATGGCTCGCGCCGGTGGCGACGGCAATAGCAACGGTAGCCAGTTCTTTATCGTTTATGAAGACACGACTATTCCAAGCGATGCCGCCGGTGGTTACTCAGTATTCGGCAAGGTAACTAAGGGACTTGAGAACCTAAAGCCAATCATTGACGGAGGTGTCAGCGGTGGTGGAACAGATGGCAAACCTGCGGTGGCAACTACGCTCGGCGCCATCAGCCTAAAATAGCCTTATCAACCGCCTATCAACAGGAGCCAAAGTGCCTGCTACTAACAACTCGTTCGGCCGCGTAGACGACGAGAACAACGTATTCGTAATTGAGAATGGACAAGAGCGTAGGGTCGGGCAGTACCCTGGCGTACCAGCACCAGATGCGCTTGCCTACTTCGAGAGGAAGTTTGCTGACCTCGAAGCTCAAGTCAGAATCCTCGAACAGCGTGTAGCAAACAAGATCACTGAAGGTTCACTTGATAAGGCTGCTTCAAAACTAGCCGATGAACTAAAAGAGCCGGCCGCAGTCGGAGACATCGCTGATCTTCGCCGTCGCGTGGGCAACCTCGATGCAAAGATCGCGGCCCTTGCAACGGTGAAAGTCGAAGCCAATAAAGAGGCCGTTGCCGAGGCGCTAGCAAAACGCGGGGAAATCGTTGCTAAGGCTGAAGCAATTGCCAACCAAGATGCGGCGAAAACCCAGTGGAAGACCTCTGGAGTCTCAATGACCGCGCTATTTGAAGAATGGCAGGCCGTGCAAAAGTCAGGTGCAAAGATTGCCAAGACTGAGGCAGACGCACTTTGGAAAAGATTCTCTTCTGCGCGAACCAAGTTCGAAACCGCGAAGCGTCACTATTTTGCTGGACTAGATGCTGCTACTAAAGCGGCTAAGGCTAAGAAAAACGAAATCGTCGAAAAGGCCGAAGCGCTTGCCGCTAAGGGATCAGACGCAGTAGCCGACTATCGCAAGTTGCTCGATGAATGGAAGGCTGCAGGGCGCACCCCTGGAAAGTCTGACGATGCGCTCTGGGCGAGATTCAAGGCTGCCGGTGACATAATCTATTCGGCCAAGGCCGAGACTGCGGCGATCGAAAACGTAGAGCAGACCGCGAACCTTGCGGTCAAGCTTGAAATCCTAAAAGAGGCCGAAAAGATCGACCCAACTAAGGACTTGGCCGAGGCCAAGAAGCAGCTCCAGGTCATCGCGGCTAAGTGGGAGAAGGCTGGTCGTGTGCCGAAGGACAAGCTGCGTGAAACCGAGGATAAACTTCGTGCGATCGAGGCGAAAGTTCGCAAGGCTGAAGAAGACCACTGGCGCAAGACTGACCCGGCAGCAAAAGAGCGCTCGAACAGCGTAATCACTCAGCTTGAAGAGAGCATTGCGAAACTGGATGCCGAGTTGACCGCCGCTAAGGCAACCAAAGACAAGAAAAAGATCGATGCTGCGACAGAGGCTTTGGCAGCTCGTAAGGCTTGGCTAGAGGTTGTGAAGGCTTCGGCGTAACGAAGCACTATTGAAAAACCCCGCTCAAAAGGCGGGGTTTTTTCTATTCGTTATCCGTTACTAACTCGATAAACATCATAAACCGCTTCGATCCTTCTAACCGCGTTCAATAGGTGCTCAAGTACACCCGCGTCACCTAACTCGAAGACAAAACGGCTCAGAGCCACTCGATCGCTTCGGGTTGAAACCGACGCCGAGAGAATGTTCACATGATGCTCTGACAAAACACGGGTAACGTCTGATAGCAAGCCCGAGCGGTCGAGTGCCTCGATTTGGATTTGAACCAAGAAGATGCTCTTGCTGGTCGGGGCCCAACTAACTTCTAGCAAACGTTCGGGCTCGAGCCTTAGTTGCGCACTATTCTTGCAGTCGACTCGGTGAACACTGACACCAGTTCCTCTGGTGACGAAGCCGAGAATCTCGTCGCCCGGAACCGGCGTGCAACACCTAGCCAATTTCACTAAAACATCAGCATCGCCTTTGACGAGCACGCCTGAGTCATTAGCACGGTTGCGATTAGCGCTCCTAGGCGCACTTGGAAGTTGGAAGACGGGATCTTCATGGTCTTCGGTTGAGACAGCGTTGGTTAATTTCTCAACTACTGATTGCGCCGAAATGTGGTTGTCTCCGATGGCGGCGTAAAGCCCCTCCACGTCAGGGAACCTTAGTTCACCGGCGAGTTTGACCAGCTCGTCGGCCGACATCAATCGCTGCAAGGGAAGGTTTTGCTTGCGCATCGCCTTTGCAAGCATTTCTTTACCCGATTCGATCGACTGCTCACGGCGACCGACAGCGAACCACTGCTTAATTTTTGAACGTGCCCTAGGTGACTTAGCAAAATTCAGCCAGTCCTGGCTTGGTCCTGCCTCAGGAGATTTTGAAGTGAAAATCTCGACCACATCACCAGATTGCAAGGTGGTTTCTAGCGGAACTAGTCGTCCATTGACTTTTGCACCCATAGTGCGGTGCCCAACTTCGGTGTGAACGGCATATGCAAAGTCGACCGGAGTTGCTCCGCCGGTAAGTCCAATGACCTTACCCTTTGGCGTGAACACGTAAACCTCTTTGGCACCGATCTCAAACCTTAATGAGTCGAGGAATTCGGAAGGATCCTGCGTTTCAGCCTGCCAGTCCGATAGGTGCTTTAGCCAAGCTAGGTCTTCATCGGCGGTCTCCCCCGATTTTCCAACCTGTTCCTTGTATTTCCAGTGAGCGGCGACACCATACTCGGCACGCTGGTGCATTTCATTCGTTCGAATCTGAATTTCAACCGGGCGCCCTGCCGGCCCAATCACAGTAGTGTGAAGTGACTGGTAGAGGTTGAATTTCGGCATCGCTATGTAGTCTTTGAAGCGCCCAGGCACTGGATTCCATCGCGCGTGAATAGCGCCAAGAACGGCATAGCAGTCACGAACTTCGTTTACCAAGACGCGAATGCCAACCAAGTCGTAAATGTCATCAAACTCGCGGCCTCTAACAACCATCTTTTGGTAAATCGAGTAGTACTGCTTTGGCCGGCCGTATACCTTGCCTTTTATTTTTGCGTCACGAAGATCTTCATTGATCGAATCAATGACACTCTCGATAAACTCTTCTCGCTTGGGCGTGCGTTGAGTGACGAGATTAACAATCTCCTCATAAACCTTTGGGTAGAGCACCGAAAACGAAATGTCTTCAAGTTCCCACTTGATTGTGTTGATACCAAGGCGATGTGCAAGTGGTGCATAGATCTCTAGGGTTTCCTGTGCCTTGCGCTTGGCAGACTCTGCAGGCACAAAGCCCCAGGTGCGCGCGTTGTGCAAACGGTCGGCCAGCTTGATCACCAAAACCCGGATGTCCTTAGACATGGCGACAACCATCTTGCGAACTGTTTCAGCTTGGGCATGGTCGCCAAATTTGACCTTGTCGAGCTTGGTCACTCCATCTACGAGCATCGCTACCTCGTTGCCGAAGTCTCGGGTAAGCATGTCCAGGGTGTAAGGGGTGTCTTCGACCGTGTCGTGTAATAGCGAAGCGGCTAGGGTTATCGGGCCAATACCCAACTCCGCAAGGATAAGGGTTACCGCGAGTGGATGCGTGATGTACGGCTCGCCACTCTTGCGAAACTGTGGTCTATGGGCCTCCTCGGCAACCACAAATGCACGCTCGATGATTCCGAGATCAGCCTTTGGGTGATTTGCTTTCGCGAGACGCAAGATTTCGTTAAGTTCAGACGCATAAGGGCCCGAGCGAGTGAAGAGGCGCGGCAAACGAGCACGAAATGTGCTGATGCTACCCGTTGGGGTTGAATCTGTCACGGCAGGCCTAACTCTCTCTTAGGCAAAAGCCTACAAGCCTGGGGCCGTCAATGTTACTTCGCGGCCAAAACCCTGGCTTCACCCTTGCGAAACTTTGCCTCGCCCTCACGCAAGTGACTGTAAAGCGGCGCTGCGATAAAGATTGTTGAGTAAGTTCCCACGATAATACCGATGAAAAGCGCCAAAGCAATGTCTCGCAAAGTTCCCGCACCGAGAAGCGTGGCTCCAATGAACAGGATCGACGCAACTGGCAGAACTGCAACAACCGAGGTGTTGATAGAACGGACCAGGGTCTGGTTGATTGCGTAGTTAACCTGCTGGGCAAATGTGGTGGTCTCGCTGAACTCAACCTCGAAGGTATTTTCGCGAATCTTGTCGAAAACAACCACTGTGTCGTAGAGCGAGTAGCCCAAGATGGTGAGGAATCCGATCACGGCCGCAGGAGTAACTTCAAATCCCAAAGCGCCATAGACACCTGCGGTGATGATGAGGTCGTGTACCAGGGCTAGAACAGCTGCAAGCGACATCTTTAGAGTTCGGAAATACAACGCCATTAGAACCGCTGCTAGGGCAACGAATACCAGGAGACCGTTGATAGCCTTGCCGGTTACGTCTGCTCCCCAGTTGGCACCTACGAATGAGCTGGCGACGTCTGCGCTGTCAACGTTGTAGGCCTTGGCGAGTGCAACGCGAACTTCTTCAGACTTGTCGTCGGTGAGTTGTTCGGTCTGGATTCTAATTGAGTCAGTTCCAACAGTGCTCACTAGAGGAACAGAGTTTGGCTCCACTGATTTAACGGCGTCAACCGCAAGCTGCTGAGAGCTGCTTGAAGCGCCAGCTACGCGAAACTCTGAGCCACCGCGGAATTCGATGCCAAAGTTGAAACCACCGCGCGCGATAGGAAGAACAATTGCCAGCAAGACCATTACGGCAGCTACTGAGTACCAAACCTTACGGCGGCCGACAAAGTCGAACGATCGCTTTCCGGTGTAAAGGTCGTTACCAAATTCACTGAACTTTGACATTAGTTCTTTTCTCCTGAGTTCGAAGCTGTGCCAGCTGACTTGCGCTCGGCAAGCGTCTGACGCTTGGTTGCTTCCTTAGATGCGCGTGCTACTCGACCGGCTGAAACCTTTTCTGAGGTGCGGAACTGACCGCGGCCGACGTAACTTGTTGCGCCGAGAGCCTTTGAATCGAAGCCCGACCAAGGGTGGCCAGAACTGAAGAAGTTAACCTTGGCCAAAAGCTGAAGGATCGGGTGAGTGAACATAATTGCGATACCGAGGTCGACCAGGGTGGTCATACCGAGAGTGAAAGCAAAGCCTCGTACGTTTCCGACTGTAAGAGCGTAGAGGACGACCGCCGCCAAAAGGCTTACGCCGCCAGAAACCAAGATGGTTCTGATTGCGCGCTTCCAGCCCTGCTCGACGGCCTGACCGAGAGTCTTGCCGTCGCGAAGTTCATCTCGAACACGCTCAAAATAAACAATGAACGAGTCAGCGGTAATACCGATGGCGACGATCAAACCAGCTACACCGGCAAGCGAGAGCCTGTAACCCTGACGCCAAGAAAGCAGGGCGATGATGAGGTAGACCACTACCGCTGCCGCCATTAGCGAGCCAATCGTGACAATTGCGAGGCCTCGGTACTGGAAGATCGAGTAAATGATTACAAGAAGTAGACCAATTCCACCGGCAAGAAGACCGCTGGCAAGTTGCTCTGAACCTAGGGTCGCCGAAATGTTCTCTTGGCTTTGAACTTCGAAAGCGATGGGCAGCGAACCGTACTTTAGTTGGTCAGCAAGCACCTTTGAGGTTTCCTTGGTGAACGATCCCGTGATCTGGGCCGAACCATTCGAAATAACCGCGTTGGTTGAAGGGGCAGTAATCACATAGCCATCAAGTGTGATAGCGAATTGGTTGCGCGGTGCTTCGAGCGGGAAAAGTCTTCCGGTCACATCGGCAAACTGCTTTGTTCCGACTGCGTCAAATTCTAGGTTCACGGCCCAGGTGTTGGTAGCTGCGCCGGTTGAGGTTGTGATTGTTCCAGCGTTTGCATCAGAAATGTTGGCGCCTTCAACTTCGACCGGGCCAAGAATGAACTTGCCGTATCCATCAACATCACAAGTGATCAGAGGCTTAGTTGGGTCATCGACTTGGCCTGCCTCGCGGAAGGTTGTTGCACAGTCAAGTGCGTCGAATTCTGCCTGTAGTGCAGTGCTGATCCAATTCGGGTCAGAAGCGTCAGTTGGAGCTGCCTTCGGGGTAGTTGCTGAAGCCGATGCCTTTGGGGTCGGTGAGGCAGACGCGCCGGTGTCTGTACCAACAGAGGTCGAAGTTCCCTGCGATGTAAGAATCACCGGACGGAACTGAAGCTTTGCACTGCTGCGGATGAGCTTGAGAGTGTTCTCGTCTGGCTTGCCAGGGATTTCAACAACGATGTTGTTTGCACCCTGAGTCTTGATTGTTGCTTCGCTGACACCGGTTGCGTCAACGCGTTGACGGATGATTTCAACCGCCTGAGACAGCTGCTCCTCGGTAACCTTCTCGCCATCCTGAACTAGAGGGGCCAAGATGATTGAGGTTCCACCCTGTAGGTCTAGAGCAAGCTTCGGTGCAAAGGAAGCACCGTTTCCAGTTGCTGAGCCCAGGGCGATGATTGCAGCCAAAAGTGCTACAAGCACTCCGAGCCAAGTAAGGCGCTTTTTAGCGGCTTTGGTAACAGCTGATTCAGACATGAAAACTCTTTACTTACTTCTTGGCTGCAGTGCTTGCAGCTGGCTTCTTAGGAGCAGACTTCTTTGCTGCAGTTGCAGACTTGCTTGCAGCTGGCTTCTTAGCCGCTGGCTTTACAGGAGCGGCCTCAACCGACCGAACAGCACCCTTTACAACAAGAAGCTTGACCCCAGGAGTTGACTCAAGAGTGATCTTGTCGTCTTTGATGTCAGTAACAACACCAACAATGCCACTGTGAAGAAGCACGGTCGAACCAACAACCAGGTTTGACTGAAGTTGTTCCGCGGCCTTCTTGCGCTTGCGGCTGCTTAGGAACATCATCACGATGAGGAAACCTAGCGCTACGACTAGAAAAATGTCCTGGTTCATTTGGGCCAATCTTTGGTTGGGTGCTTGGTTACTAGTGCCTTTGGCAACCTTACGATTATAAGGCTTAGGTGGCTTTGAATTGGCTAAACGAGACCCAGGTGTCGGTAGGCGGCCGCGGTGGCTTGACGCCCCCTGGGTGTTCTAAGAATTAGACCCATGCGAACCAGAAACGGCTCAACTACAGCCTCGATGGTGTCCTGCTCTTCGCCAACTGCTACAGCAAGAGTTGAAAGCCCAACAGGCTTGCCGTCAAATCGGGTCGTCAGCATCTCGAGAATCGAACGGTCTAGGCGATCTAGGCCAAGCGCGTCGACTTCGTACAGAGCCAGGGCCTGCTGGGCGTCTCCGAGTGAAACTTTTCTATGGCCAGCAACCAGCGAGAAATCACGAACGCGACGAAGAAGGCGGTTTGCGATTCGAGGTGTGCCCCGACTTCGCGAAGCTACTTCTGCAAGGGCCTCTCGATCGACGGTCAGCCCTAGTTTTAGTGCCGCTCTGGCAAGCACTTCCTCAAGCTCCGCGTTTTCGTAAAACTCGAGGTGAGCTGTAAATCCGAACCTGTCTCGGAGAGGGTTCGGCAACATTCCCGAGCGTGTGGTAGCACCGACCAGGGTGAATGGTGAAAGCTCTAACGGAATCGAAGTGGCTCCTGCACCTTTACCTACCATCACGTCAACACGGAAATCCTCCATGGCCAGATAAAGCATCTCTTCGGCAGCTCGCGCCATGCGATGAATCTCATCGATAAACAGCACTTCGCCCGGAACCAGTGATGAAAGAACCGCGGCGAGATCGCCAGCGTGTTGGATTGTTGGCCCACTCGTTAGGCGCAACGGCCTGCCGCATTCCTCGGCCACTATCATTGCCAACGTGGTCTTACCGAGTCCTGGTGGGCCTGCCAAAAGAATGTGGTCTGCCGTGCGATTTTGAATCGACGCTGCTTCAATCAGCAAACTCAGTTGTTGTCTGACCTTCGGCTGTCCAACAAATTCCGAAAGAGACTTTGGCCGAAGAGCACTTTCGAATGCTAGTTCGTTGTCCCCCATTTCGGCGCTAACGATTTCGGTCATTGTTGACCTCCGCTGAGCCTTGCGAGGCAGGTGCGCAAGAGCAGATCATTGGCGGCATCCGCTCCAATGGCTTGCAACGACTCTTCTACGGCCAAGCTCGCACTCTTTTCTGACCACCCAAGGCCAACCAGTGCAAGAACGACCGAATTTCTTGAGGGCATTGAGCCTTTCTGGACTTGCATTTGGGTGGAGGTAAGTTTGCCCGAGAGTGTGACGGTGATTAGCTTGGCAGTCTTTGGACCTATTCCGGAGACCTTCTTGAATGCGACGTCATCATCGTTCATTACCGCCGCTGCAATTTCTTCGAGACCCAAAGCACCCAATACGGCCAAAGCGGACTTAGGGCCGACACCGGTCACAGAGCGCAGCAGATCGAACACCCGTTTTTCATCCTGCGAAATAAATCCGTAAAGCGACATGTCGTCTTCGCGCACGATGAGTGCTGTGGCTAGTGTGACCTCTTGCCCAAGTGAAAGTGACCTTGAAGTCGTTGCCGTGATCTGAAGCGAATAGCCAACACCGGCCACATCGACAATCGCCGATGAAAGGTCGAGGAAGGCTATTTTGCCGGTGAGCTGCGCTATCACTCGATAAGACTAACTAACGCTTTGGCCTGGCGGCGGCAGCACGTTCTGCGGCGAGCCATGCCTTTTGTGCGGAGGTTATTCCAGCTGAGCCTGCAGCTGAAGGCGTGTATGACTTCCAGGCGTGACAAATGGCAATTGCCAAGCTGTCAGCGGCATCAGCCGGCTTTGGCACCTCGTCTAGGCCAAGAATCTGGGCAACCATGTTGCCTACCTGCGCTTTGCCAGCCCTACCCGAACCAGTTACCGCGGCTTTCACCTCTGTCGGCGTGTGCATCGCTACGGGCAAGCCGTATTTGTTGGCGAGGTATAGAACCACGCCGGAAATTTGCGCAGTACCCATAACCGTGGAAACGTTCGCCTGTGAAAAGACTCGCTCGATGGCAATGCCTTCGGGCTTCAAATCAATGATGAGTTGCTCGATTTTGGCACCAATCGAACCAACCCGCGCCGATATGTCTAACGATGGTTCAGATCTGAAGGTGTCGACGAGAACAAGCGAAACTTTGCGGCTTGATTGAAGGTCTATAACGCCAACGCCGCATCTGGTGAGACCAGGGTCGATCCCTAGGATGCGGCTCACAGTTAGTCGTTCTCGAGTTCGGCCATAACTTCGGCGGACATGTCGAAGTTTGAATATACGTTTTGAACTTCGTCAGAGTCCTCGAGGGCGTCAATTAACTTGATTACTTTTCTCGCGGTCTCAGCGTCAACCTGGATGGGCATGCTCGACACGAATTCGACGTCAGCGCTTTCGTAGTCGATGCTGTTGTTCTGAAGTGCGGTACGAACAGAAACCATCGCGCTTGGATCGGTGGTCAGCACGAACTGCTCTCCACGGTCCTCGAGGTCATCGATGCCAACCTCGAGCACAGCTTCGAGAATTGCGTCTTCGGTGGTGGCCTCGTTCTTTGCAACAACGATTACGCCCTTGCGGCTGAATTGGAAGGAGACCGAGCCAGGATCAGCCATGGTTCCTGAGTTGCGGGAGATTGCAAGACGCACTTCGGCTGCTGCGCGGTTTTTGTTGTCGGTCAGACATTCGACCAACACGGCTACTCCATTAGGACCGTAGGCCTCATACATGATGTTCTGGTACTCGACTGCATCTGCGCCGACGCCAGAACCACGCTTGATCGCGCGCTCAATGTTGTCGTTAGGCAACGAGCTCTTGCGACCCTTTTGGACTGCGTCATAAAGGGTCGGGTTGCCGTCGAGGTCAGGACCACCAAGGCGAGCCGCCACTTCAATGTTCTTGATGAGTTTGGCAAATAGCTTTGCGCGACGACCGTCAATTACGGCTTTTTTGTGTTTGGTGGTTGCCCATTTGGAGTGGCCAGACATACTGCTCCTATAACGAAAACTTGGATTGGTCTAAGTCTAGATGAGGCTAAGCGTTGACCATGCGAACGAACAGCTCATGGACCCTAGTTTCACCAGTGACCTCTGGATGAAACGATATTCCCAGCATCGAATGATTTCGAACTCCGACTACTCGGCCGTCGGCTAACTTGGACATTATTTCTACATCTTCACCTACGCGTTCGACTATCGGTGCTCGGATGAAGGCTGCGTGTACTAGATCCTCGATACCGGTGAAGGTCAGGTCCACTTCGAACGAATCAAGTTGGTTTCCAAAAGCATTTCGTCTAACGGTCACATCGAGACCACCGAAGCCAGCTTGCCCTTCAATGCCATCCGCAATTTGGTCGGCAAGCATGATCAGACCAGCGCAGGTGCCAAAGGTCGGTAGTCCAGACGCGATGGCGTCTCTGAGTGGATTGAAAAGGTCGTAGGCAACAGCGAGCTTTTGCATGACGGTAGATTCGCCGCCGGGGATTATGAGCCCCCGGCACCTTGCCAACTCGGCAAGCGTTCTTACCTCGATCGAATCTTGGTCGATGGCAGCGAGTGTTTGGCGATGCTCTCTGAAGTCACCTTGAAGAGCTAGAACGCCAATCGGTGCTGGCAAACTACCAGCCGCGCTCGGCCAAGCGGTGTGGTGCTGGTAGGTCTGACACGTTGATGCCAACCATAGCTTCGCCCAAACCGCGGCTCACCTGAGCTAGTACAGCTGGATCGTTGAAGTAAGTAGTCGCCTTAACAATCGCTTTAGCGCGCTCAACAGGGTTTCCAGATTTGAAGATGCCTGAACCAACGAACACTCCGTCGGCACCAAGCTGCATCATTAGCGCAGCGTCTGCTGGAGTGGCAACGCCACCGGCAACGAACATGGTTACCGGAAGCTTGCCGGTGGTTGCGATTTCACGTACGAGTTCAAAGGGAGCCTGAAGTTCCTTGGCGGCCACGAACAGTTCGTCCTCTGACTTTGCGGCCAATGCGCGAATCTCGCCTGAGATAGTGCGAATGTGCTTCATAGCTTCTGAAACGTCGCCAGTGCCTGCCTCGCCCTTCGAGCGGATCATTGCAGCGCCTTCTGTGATGCGTCTAAGGGCTTCGCCCAGGTTTGTTGCACCGCAAACAAAAGGAACTTTGAAGTTCCATTTGTTGATGTGGTTGACATAGTCCGCAGGGCTAAGAACCTCTGACTCATCGATGTAGTCGACGCCAAGTGATTCAAGGATTTGAGCCTCGACAAAGTGGCCAATGCGCGCCTTGGCCATTACTGGAATCGAAACCGAGTTGATGATGCTGTCAATCATGTCTGGGTCGCTCATACGAGATACGCCACCCTGCGCACGAATGTCTGCGGGCACGCGCTCTAGCGCCATAACGGCTACGGCGCCGGCGTCCTCGGCGATTTTCGCCTGCTCCGCTGTGACGACATCCATGATGACGCCACCCTTCATCATCTCTGCTAAGCCACGCTTAACAAGTGGGGTGCCGGTGGTTGAAGTTGGAATCGATGAGCTAGTCATGTCTCAAGTCTAAACGGTGTTCCAACCTGCAGCGATGTCATCGCGAACTTCGCCCAATAGTCGAGGTAAAGCTTTTGTTTCGGCGATGATGGGAAAGAAGTTGGCGTCGTGTAGCCAGCGCGGAACGATGTGCTGGTGAAGGTGCCCGGCGATGCCAGCGCCAGCCAACTCTCCCTGGTTCATACCGATGTTGAAACCTTGAGCTCGGGATACTTTTTTTAGGACTCGCATGGCCTGCTGAGTGATCGAGCCGATCTCTGCAATTTCTTCGGGCGTTGCCTCGTCATAGGTTGCAATATGGCGATAAGGGCAAACCAGCATGTGACCCGAGTTATACGGAAAAAGATTTAGAAGCGCATAGGCGTGTTGGCCTCGGTGAACTATTAGGGTTTCCTCGTCAGATTTGCCTGGAGCAAGGCAGAATGGGCATTCGTGTTCTGGTGGCTGCTGACCATGCTGAATGTAAACCATTCGATGTGGGGTCCAGAGATGTTGGAACGCGTTTGGTACTCCAGGCAATTCGCTCGAAAACTCCATGCGCTGCTCAGACATGACCTAAACCTGCGCTTTAGTTTCGATTGCCTTGAGAATTCGTGCAATTGCCTCAGAGATAGGTATTCCGTTCTCTTGGTGACCATCCCGGAATCTAAAACTCACTGCTCCGGCCTCTTGGTCCTCGCCTCCGGCAAGCAAGATAAACGGAACTTTCGCCAACGTGTGGTTGCGAATCTTCTTTTGCATGCGATCGTCGGAGTCATCGATTGTGATGCGCACTCCGTGTGCACGCAATTGAGTTGCAATTTCGTGAAGATAAGGTGAAAACGCCTCAGCGATTGGCACCCCAACGACCTGAACCGGCGCCAACCAAGGCGGGAAATGACCAGCGTAGTGTTCGGTAAGAACACCAAAGAAGCGCTCAATGGACCCAAACAATGCTCGGTGAATCATAACGGGACGCTGCTTCGTGCCATCAGGCGCGGTGTATTCAAGGTCGAAACGCTCTGGCAGGTTGAAGTCGAGTTGGATTGTCGACATTTGCCAGGTACGACCAATAGCATCGCGTGCCTGAACAGAAATCTTGGGTCCGTAGAATGCCGCGCCACCTGGATCCGGTACCAGCTCCAAACCGGATGCGTTAGCAACGCGCTGAAGAGTTTCTGTTGCCTTATCCCAGATTGCCGGGTCACCCACGAACTTAGGGTTCCCCTCTTCCTTGGTCGACAGCTCGAGGTAGAAGTCATCAAGGCCATAGTCACGCAGCAGCCCTAGAACAAATCCGAGAACCTTGGTTAGCTCCTCTTCCATGTTGTCTGCGGTGCAGAACAGGTGGGCGTCATCTTGAGTCATTCCGCGAACGCGAGTCAGACCGTGCAGAACTCCCGACTTTTCGTAGCGATAGACAGAACCAAATTCGAACATTCGAAGAGGCAAGTCTCGATAAGAACGAGCTTGCGACTTAAAAATAAGAATGTGGAATGGGCAGTTCATTGGCTTCAGGTAATAGTTTTGCCCCTGTTTGCGAACTACGCCGTTCTCATCGATTTCTTCATCCATCTTCATCGGTGGGAACATTCCATCTGCATACCACGCTAGGTGACCGGACTGTTCAAAGAGATTCGACTTAGTGATGTGCGGCGAGTAAACGAATTCGTAACCCGACTCCTCGTGACGGCTTCGGCTGTAATCCTCCATCACCCGGCGCATGATTCCGCCCTTGGGATGAAACACTGCAAGTCCTGAGCCGATCTCATCTGGGAAGGAAAATAGGTCAAGTTCTTGCCCGAGACGACGATGGTCTCGCTTAGCTGCCTCTTCTAGACGCTCTTGATGAGCCCTAAGTTCATCCTTTGTAGGCCATGCGGTTCCGTAGATGCGCTGAAGTTGCTTGTTGTTCTCGTTTCCGCGCCAGTAGGCAGCTGCAGATCGCGTAAGCGCGTATCCATTGCCGATCATCCTGGTGTTCGGCAGGTGTGGCCCCCTGCACAGATCCTTCCAAACAACATTGCCAGACTGAGGGTCCACGTTGTCGTAAATAGTTAGCTCGCCGGCTCCGACCTCGGCTGAGCCATCGCCAACCGCATCCTGGTTGCCTTTTAGGCCGATTAGCTCAATCTTGTATGGCTCGCTCTTTAGTTCGACAGTTGCCTCACCATCGGTGGTTATGCGGCGAATAAAGCGTTGACCGGAGCGAATTATGCGGTCCATTTGTTTCTCTAAAGACTTCAGGTCCTCAGGAGTGAACGGATTCTCGACGTCGAAGTCGTAATAGAAACCATCTGTGATAGGCGGACCAATGCCGAGTTTGGCCTCTGGGTTTATGTTTTGAACGGCCTGAGCAAGCACGTGGGCAGTTGAGTGACGAAGAATATTTAGACCATCGGGCGAGTTGATGTCCACACCCTCAACCACGTCCCCTGCAGTGAGCTTATGGGCTAAATCTCTCAGTTCTCCGTTCACGCGAAGGGCAACGATTGATTTCTCTGTGAACAGACCAAAACCATCGGCTCCAAGATCGATTGATCTCTCTTCACCGTTTACGGTTATCTGGATTGACGACACGAGTACTCCATCTGCTGACTGAACTCTCCAATCCTAGCGATTGAAGTTAGGCGAGCCTTGCTGGCTAGACATCGCTGTTTGGGGTTGTATGTAGTTATGGAACAACCGGATTTGACCAAACTCGACGAAGCCTTGCTTGCTAGTCAGGAGTTTCAGCGCCAATCGATGGCCGCAAAGCTCAACTGGCTTCGTGCTGGCGTTCTAGGCGCCAATGATGGAATCGTATCAACCGCAGGTTTGGTAATGGGCGTCGCCGGAGCTACCTCAGATTCTGGGGCCATTTTGATTGCTGGCGTCGCTGGGCTTGTGGCTGGCTCTATCTCTATGGCGGGTGGAGAATACACTTCCGTATCTGCGCAGAAAGACAGTGAAAAAGCTGCCCTAGCTAAAGAGCGCCAAGAGTTAATTCAACAGCCTGAACTCGAGCTGCGCGAGCTGGCTTGGTTTTATGAGCAAAAAGGCCTGAGCATCGAGCTTGCAACTAGGGTTGCTGAAGAATTGACCGCAAACGATGCACTCAAAGCCCACGCCGAAGCTGAACTAGGCATAGATTCAGAGCAACATGCGAGTCCAACTCAGGCGGCGGCGGCATCTTTCGTGGCCTTCGCCGGTGGTTCACTACTACCCCTGGTGGCTGTCTCTGGACCGTGGGTTGATGCAAGGATTCCAGTAACAGTAGGGGCGGTAATTTTGTCGCTCGCTATTACCGGCTTTGTTGGTGCAAAAATCGGCGGCGCCAAATCAGCTCGAGCAATCATTCGCAATGTTGTGGTGAGCCTCTTGACCATGGGAATCACCTATGCAATCGGCGGGCTTGTCGGCACCTCGATGGCCTAGTCAGTCACGGCTTGACTCGGTCTTCGGGTTAGGATTTCATAGTGAGCAAAGCAAAGACAACGGACGTCATTCTCATTGGTGCAGGCGTGATGAGCGCAACTCTTGGCACTTTTCTAAAGCTTCTGAAACCCGAAATTAGCATCAAGGTGCTAGAGCGTCTGCCATCTGCAGCCTTGGAGAGCACAAACCCCTGGAATAACGCCGGAACTGGACATGCAGCACTTTGCGAGCTGAACTACATGCCCGACTCAAAAGACGGGTCACTTCCAGACCCCGCCAAGGCAATTGCAATAAATGAACAGTTCCAACTGTCCCGACAGTTTTGGTCATATTTAGTCACCAAAGGCTTACTTCAAGATCCCGACACCTTCATCCATTCAACCCCTCACATGACATTCGTCAAGGGTGACAAGGATGTGGACTATCTAAAGCGCAGATTTGAAGCGCTCAAGGATCAGCCGCTGTTTGCTGGTATGGAGTTTTCAACTGATCCAAAGGTAATTGCCGGTTGGGCCCCCTTACTTATCAAGGGCAGAACATCGAAAGAGCCAATTGCAGCGACTTTCATTTCAGACGGCACAGATGTTGATTTTGGTGCAATCACCAAGCAGTTGTTCGCCAGCCTAGAAGCTCAAGGTGTAGCAACTGTGTTCAATTCAGAGGTGGAGGGACTGCACAAACTTCCAGACGGGGGCTGGCAGGTAACCTCGCGAGACACGGTGTCGGGCGCAGTCAGCTTCGACAAAGCAGCTTTTGTGTTCGTTGGTGCCGGCGGTTGGGCTCTTAAACTGCTCCAAAAATCCGGCATCCCCGAGGCAAAGGGATACGGCACATTTCCGGTTGGTGGCCAGTGGTTGCGCACCGACAACCCGAAGCTTGTGGCGCAGCACAAAGCAAAGGTTTACAGCCAGGCGAGCGTTGGCGCTCCCCCGATGTCTGTCCCTCACCTCGATACTCGCGTTGTCGACGGCAAGGCCTCACTACTGTTCGGGCCTTACGCCACAGCTAATCCAAAGTTCTTGAAAAACGGTTCGATACTTGATTTGCCCGCCTCTCTTCGCCTGGCAAATCTGATTCCTTACATCGCAGTAGGGGCCTCAAACCTATCTCTAATCAAGTATTTGGTCGGCGAACTTTTGAAAACGAAAGCAAAGAAGTTCGAGTCTCTAAAAGACTTCATGCCAGATGCTAACCCTGCCGATTGGCGTTTGCTGAATGCCGGCCAACGTGCTCAGGTGATCAAGAAAGACGCAAAAAAGGGTGGAGTACTTCAGTTTGGAACCGAAGTAATCACGAGCGCCGATGGATCAATTTCTGGTCTCCTTGGAGCTTCGCCGGGCGCTTCTACGGCGGTATACGTGATGCTACAGGTTATTGAACGCTGCTTTCCAGATGAGTTTGCCTCGTGGAAGAAACCGTTGAGCCATATTGTTCCATCCCTTGGATCTTCGCTGAACGCAGATCCAAAAAAGGCTAAAGAATCATTGGCTGAGACCGCAAAGACTCTCAAGCTGAGATAGGCGTCAACAAAATGTAAAAAAGCCCCTCAAACGAGGGGCTTTTTTATTGGTGGTCGATACTGGGATCGAACCAGTGACCCCTTCCATGTCAAGGAAGTGCGCTACCGCTGCGCCAATCGACCATTTACTTTATTTCGAGGTGGAGACGGGATTTGAACCCGTGGGTTTACAGCTTTGCAGGCTGTTGCTTTGGGCCGCTCAGCCACTCCACCATGCTTAACGAGGCTAATGCCCTATGCGAGCGGATGACGAGATTCGAACTCGCGACCCCAACCTTGGCAAGGTTGTGCTCTACCAACTGAGCCACATCCGCGTGCCTTCTTTCGAAGACTTAGATACTCTAACCCAACTTCAACTTCATCGCAAACTCAGGATAGGTGTTTTGCGCTTAGTTTTTCCAAGTCCAGCGAGGGTCAGTTCCCGCATAGCCAACTTCACCGTGCATGACCTGATCTACGCCAGCGATCTCATCGGTGCTTTTAACACGGAAGCCTATGGTTTTCTGAATAGCCCAGCCAATTGCGTAAGAGAGCACGAATGCGTAGACCATCACAACTGCGACACCGACTGCTTGTTTTCCTAGCTGGTCAGCTCCGTGTCCAAACATCAGGCCAACGTTTTGACCGAATAGTCCGATCCAAAGGGTTCCCACGATGCCGCCAACCAGGTGAATACCAACTACGTCTAGAGAGTCGTCAAAACCTAAAATGAATTTGAGTTCGATAGCGTATGCGCATACGACTCCTACGACTGCTCCGAGCGCAAGAGCCCAAATTGGGTCCAAATACGCACAGGATGGAGTGATTGCCACAAGTCCGGCCACTGCTCCCGACCCGGCACCTATCGAAGTTGGCTTGCCGTGGGCAATTTTTTCGTAGGTGACCCAACTCACGAGAGCGCCTACGGGAGCTGCCAAGGTGTTTACGAAGGCAAGAGCGGCTATACCATCGGCGGCTAGTTGAGATCCCGCGTTGAAGCCAAACCAACCGAACCAAAGAATTGCTGTACCGATAAGCACTAGAGGCACGTTGTGTGGTGCGTGCATTCCTTTTGTGAATCCAAAACGTTTGCCAAGAACCAGCGCCAGCGCCAGTGCTGATGCACCTGAGGCGACTTCAACCACTGTTCCGCCAGCAAAATCCATCAAACCGATGTTGTAAACGAGCCAGCCACCGTCGACGACTTTGCCATCCTCGCTAGAGAAGTTGAATACCCACCCAGCTACCGGAAAGTACACCAGCGTTGCCCAAAGCCCAGCGAAAACCATCCAGGAGCCAAAGCGAGCCCTATCGGCGATCGCTCCCGAAATTAGCGCAACCGTGATTACCGCGAAAGTCCCTTGAAAACCGGCAAAAGCAAGGTTGAATCCATCCCCGTCCTTGGCCTGCTCGATCACATCGCCAAGGAGCAACTTTTGTAGATCGATTCCGAAGAAGCCATCCAAGCCAACGAATTGTCCAGACCCTGCAGCCCCAAACGACATAGCGTAGCCATAGACCACCCAGAGAACGCCGATAAGACCTAGTGATCCAAACGACATCATCATCATGCTCACCACGCTAGATGCGCGTACTAATCCGCCATAGAAGAAGGCTAGCCCCGGTGTCATGAATAGCACCATTGCCGAACAGAGAATTAGGAACATTGTGGTGTTCTGGTGGTTCATTTATTTCCTTTCAATAAACGCACCAAAAGGAGAGCCCCTTGCGGGACCCTCCTTTTGGTGTTGTTAGAGGCTAGCCTCTGTCTGCACCAAATGCGTAGGCCTCTTCACCGTGAACTACGGTGTCGATTCCTGCAATTTCATCTTCTGCCTTCACACGGAAACCAATAGTCTTTTCAACCGCGAATCCGATGACAAGTGCGAGGACAAAGCTGTAGACGAGGACGGCAGCTGCACCAAGCGCCTGCATGGCGAGCTGGTGGAAACCGAAGCCAAATGCTGCGCCGACGCCGTTTCCGAACAGTCCGATCCAGAGGGTTCCAACGATACCGCCGACTAGGTGGATACCAACTACGTCTAGTGAGTCGTCGAAACCGAGTGAGAACTTCAAGTCGATGGCTAGTGCACAGAGCATACCCGCAACTAGACCTAGAGCCATCGCCCAGATTGGGTCAAGTGAGGCGCACGCAGGTGTTACTGCTACAAGACCCGCAATTGCACCTGATCCGGCTCCAATTGAAGTTGCCTTGCCGTGCTTGATCTTTTCGATGATGATCCAACCAAGCATTGCTGCTGCCGGAGCCGCAAGTGTGTTGATGAATGCGATTGCTGCAAGGCCGTCGGCTGCAAGCTCAGAGCCTGCGTTGAAACCGAACCAACCGAACCAAAGAAGTGCAACACCTAGAAGGGTTAGTGGAACGTTGTGAGGCTGGGTAATTCCCTTGCTGAATCCGAAGCGCTTGCCGAGAACGATTGCCAGGGCTAAGCCTGCTGCACCTGCGTTGATGTGAACGGCTGTTCCTCCTGCGAAGTCAATGACACCAAGTCCGTAAACGATCCAACCACCGTCGACGACTTTGCCGTCTTCTAGAGTGAAGTTGAAGACCCAGTTCGCTACCGGGAAGTAGACGATGGTAGCCCAGAGGCCTGCGAAAACCATCCAAGCACCAAACTTGGCACGGTCCGCGATTGCTCCAGAGATCAACGCAACAGTAATAATCGCGAAGGTTGCCTGGAATGCAACGAAAGCAAGCTGAGGAAACGCACCAGTCGGCGCCGCAGCGTCCGCCACCTGAGCGGTGAGGCCTAAGAATGATGTGTCGATACCGAACCAACCATCGATTCCAAAGAAGGTGTCTGAGCCGCCGTTTGAGAATGAAATCGCATAACCGTATAGAACCCAAAGGACTGCGATTAGTCCAAGTGATCCAAAGCTCAGCATCATCATGCTCACAACGCTCTTGGCCTTAACCATTCCGCCGTAGAAGAACGCTAGTCCCGGTGTCATAAGCAGCACAAGGGCTGCTGAAATTAATACAAAGGCCGTGTTGCCCTGATCCATTTGTTTGCCTCTCTCTAAGTAAACAAAATTGCGGCCAACGTTTGCGTGGCTACCCGATAAGTGTCGGGCACTTAGATTTCAGAGGATGACTTGTTATGTTTCAGGCTTGTAAAAAATTAGTCGCGTGTTGTCATGGCGCCAATGCGAGATACAGCTCGCAGGTATTTCTTTCGATAGCCACCTGATAAATACTCGGGCGAAAAGACCTGGGTAAGTGGATGGCCTGAGCCACGGAGAGTTACTTGAGCTTCATAGGCTCGGTCAACAAATGCAACAAATCTGAGTGCGTCAACCTGATCGGTCAGTACATGAACATCTTCGAGAGCAACTCCACTTATGCCCCGCAGCAAACGGCCATATCTCGAAGGGTGAATTTTGCTTAACGACGCTAGCAAATCATCAAAATTATCGACAGACGTGTCGGATTCGCCGCGCGATGACAACCAAGACGAAAGTTGCTCTGGAGTCATTTCAGAGGGTGTTATGTCAACGGGTCGGTGACGGTGATCTTCGCCATCGATTCGCAAAATATCAAAGCGATCTGCGATGCCATGTATTTCGCGAGCAAAATCTGCCGCGGCAAAGCGCCCCTCCCCGAGAGCGTTTGGTGGAGTGTTGCTAGTTGCCGCAAATCTCACGCCGTGCTTCTCGAGCTCATTGAGCAATCGAGACATCATCATGGTGTCTCCTGGGTCATCCAACTCAAACTCATCGATGCAAACCAGCTCGAATCTACTCAAGGCCTTAACGGCTTCAGCAAATCCCAGGGCGCCAATCAGACTTGTGTAAGCGATGAAGCTACCGAACGCCTTTCGCCCGTGGAAACTGTGCCAAATGGCTGCAAGTAAGTGAGTCTTACCGACGCCGAAACCGCCGTCAAGGTAAACACCG
>JBEGSA010000013.1:0-30876 GCA_041180145.1 Actinomycetota bacterium
TGTATCGTCGCTATCGCCCTGAGACATTCGCCGAATTAATTGGCCAAGCTCAGGTGACTGCGCCGCTCATGACTGCGCTTCGAACCGACCGCGTCAACCACGCATATTTGTTCTCTGGCCCTCGTGGCTGTGGCAAGACCACCTCGGCGCGCATCTTGGCCCGTTGCCTAAACTGCGCCGAAGGTCCAACCGATACACCTTGTGGCAAATGCCCAAGTTGCATAGAGCTTTCTCGCGATGGTGGTGGCTCACTTGATGTTGTTGAAATCGATGCTGCTAGCCACAACGGTGTTGACGATGCTCGCGATCTTCGAGAGCGAGCAATCTTTGCGCCCGCTCGCGATAGATTCAAAATTTTTATCTTGGATGAAGCACACATGGTCACCCCGCAGGGCTTTAACGCGCTCCTCAAAATTGTTGAAGAGCCGCCTGCCCACGTCAAGTTCATCTTTGCTACCACTGAACCCGAAAAGGTTATTGGCACTATTCGTTCGCGAACCCATCACTACCCGTTCCGCCTGGTTCCGCCGGCGCAGATGCTCGAATATCTCGAGTCGCTATGCGCCAGTGAAGGCGTAAAGGTTGCGCCAGGAGTTTTATCGCTCGTGGTTCGTTCCGGCGGAGGTTCAGTTCGAGACTCGCTGTCTCTACTTGATCAGCTGATTGCGGGTTCCGAGGGTGCCGACGGTTCTGGTTTCACAGTCGAATATGAACGAGCAGCAGCCTTGCTTGGCTTCACACACGCCACACTCCTCGACGAAGTTGTCGACGCCTTCGCGGTTCGCGACGCCGCCGCAGTTTTCTCTGCGGTCGACAAAGTGATTCAAACCGGCCAAGACCCGCGCCGTTTTGTCGAAGACTTGCTCGAATATTTGCGTGACTTAATCGTTGTCACTTCGGTGGGCGAAGGGGCTAAGGCCGTATTGCGCGGGGTTCCAGAAGACGAACTCGAAAAGATGACCACTCAGGCATTGAGTTTCGGTCTCGCCGAACTCACTCACGCAGCCGAAACGGTTAATCACGCACTCACCGAAATGTCAGGTGCCACTAGCCCAAAGCTTCACCTCGAATTGATGTGTGCCAAGGTATTGGTGCCATCGAGCGATCAAACCGAAGTTGGCTCACTGGCAAGAATCGAACGCCTAGAGCGTCGCATTGGCATGGGCGGCGCAGCGCCAGTTGCAGCAGCGCCGGCGGCAGCAACACCTACAGCCACTTCGGCGCAAAAGCCAATTCCCGAGGTGGTGCCGTCAACCGAGGCAATTGAGGTGGTCCAAGCTCCGGCATCAGCAGGGCAACTGGGTGCAGTTACTACTCAGCAGTTCAAAGACTCTTGGGCCGAAATTCTTACCCTGGTAAATAAGGCATCCAAAGCAGCATGGATGGTCGCTTTCTCGCTCACCGTCATCGACTTCACCGATGATGTTTTGACTCTAAAGTTCATGAGCCAAAAAGACCTCGAGTCACTCAAGAATTCAGCCGGCGCGAGCGATGTGCTTCGCAAGGCGATTTTTGACGTTCTCGGCGTGCAGGTTAAATTCAAGCCATTGGTCAGTGAAGCCGAGCCAGCGCCGGCCACTAAGCCAATTGCTGTGGTCGAAGTGCCAGCCCCTGCGGTTGAAAAAGCCCCGATTGATGATGCGCCAATCGACGCTGCCCCATTCGAAATTGAGCCAATCGATGTGCCTCAAGCTGCTGAACCAGCAGTCGAAGAACCAGCACTTGAAGAACCGGCTGCCAAAAAACCGACAAAGTCGCGCAACTCTGGCATGGCCGATGAATCAGCTCGATATGGAGAATCGTTGTTGCGCGAGATGCTTGGCGCCGAACCGATGCCCGACAAAAACGGTGGCCGCTAAATGTATGAAGGTGTAGTTCAAGAGCTCATCGATGAACTAGGTCGATTGCCAGGAATCGGACCAAAGTCGGCTCAGCGAATCGCCTTCTATTTGCTTCAGACCGAGGATGATCACGCAATCAAACTTGCTCAGGTGCTCAACGAGGTAAAAGAACGAGTTCGCTTCTGTGAAATCTGCGGAAACGTGACCGAAGAAACGCAGTGCAACATTTGCCGTGATGCCCGTCGCAACCGAACCACAATTTGTGTGGTCGAGGAATCTAAAGACGTTCAGGCAATCGAACGCACACGAGAGTTTCGGGGGCTGTATCACGTGCTCGGCGGGGCAATCAGCCCGATTGAAGGCATTGGCCCTGACCAATTGCGCATCAAAGAGCTCATGCAACGCCTTGGTAACACCGAAATTCAAGAGATCATCATTGCGACCGACCCAAACCTTGAGGGCGAAGCAACGGCAACTTACCTAACCCGCATGCTCAGCCCGCTGGGAATCACAATTTCACGACTAGCTTCGGGTTTGCCGGTCGGCGGAGACCTCGAATATGCCGACGAAGTAACTCTTGGGCGAGCCTTCGAAGGCCGTCGAACGGTTTCTTAGCCAAACCCTTATGCCTATTGGGCTATCGGACCGAAATGCGTCCGTTACCAAATCGAAATAGGCACTAGACTTTTAACTTCTTGGCATCGTCGCCGACTCACACCCACACTAATTCTCAGGAGAGCACCCTTGGCCCTTATCGTGCAGAAGTTTGGCGGATCCTCCGTTGGCGATGCAGACAAGATCAAGCACGTAGCCCGTCGCGTGATCGAAACTCAGAAGGCCGGCAACCAGGTTGTCGTCGTAGTTTCGGCCATGGGTGACACCACCGATGAGCTTCTCGACCTAGCCAACTCAGTGGCAGAAGACCCAAATCAGAGCCCTCGCGAGCTCGACATGCTGCTTACTTCGGGTGAACGCATTTCAATGTCGCTTTTGGCGATCGCCATCAACGCTCTAGGCGGCAGGTCTCAGTCATTCACCGGTTCACAGGCAGGTATCGTGACCGATAGCGTGCACGGCAATGCCCGTATTGCAGAGGTAACCCCAGAGCGCATCCGTGAATCTGTTGACGCCGGAAACATCGCTATCGTTGCTGGTTTTCAGGGTTTCAACCGCGAGACCCGCGACATCACCACACTCGGTCGTGGCGGTTCAGACACCACCGCGGTTGCCTTAGCCGCCGGCCTAAAAGCCGACCTCTGCGAAATTTACTCGGATGTCGATGGGGTTTACACCTCAGACCCTCGAGTCATCAAAGGCGCTCGAAAGTTGGATGCAATTGACATCGATTCGATGCTCGAACTTGCTGCAGCAGGCGCCAAGATTTTGCACATTCGCGCAGTTGAGTTTGCTCGTCGTCACAATGTTGACCTTCGAGTTCGCAGCACATTTAGCACCGACCCAGGAACCATCGTTTATTCAGGAAAAGCAGGAGCAGGCATGGAAGAGTCAGTCGTATCAGGTGTAGCAATCGACAAGGGCCAGACCAAGATCATGGTTATCGGCATTCCTGACGTGCCGGGCAAGGCAGCCGAGCTTTTCACAATCGTTGCCGATGCTGGTGCCAACATTGACATGATCGTTCAGAACACACCGACCGGTTCAGACGTTGAAGATGCAGTTAGCGACATTGGTTTTACACTGCCAAAAGCCGACACCAAAAAGGTTGCAGCAGCTCTAGAAGCTAACAAAGAGAAGCTCGGTTTCCGTGTGGTCGAGGTAGATGAAGAGATTGGCAAGCTTTCAGTGGTGGGCGCTGGCATGCGCACTCACTCGGGTGTTTCTGCAACTCTGTTCTCAGCACTGGCTAAGGCTGGCATCAACATCGAAATGATTTCAACCTCTGAGATCCGCATTTCGGTAATCACCAGCGATGACCAGGTTGACGCGGCTGCCCGCGCAGTTCACACCGCCTTCGGCCTAGACAGCGAAATCGAAGCCGTCGTTTACGCCGGCACCGGTCGCTAAAACCAATTTTTTTAGGTTGCCGTTTTGGGCAACCCGAGCCAAACTTTAAACAACACCCCAGCAAGGAGTAGCAATGAGCAAGCCAAATCTCGCCCTCGTAGGAGCAACCGGTGCAGTTGGTACCGTCATGATCGGCATCATCAACAGCCGTGAAAACATCTGGGGCGAAATTCGCTTGATTGCTAGCCCTCGCTCTGCCGGCAAGAAGATTACCGTGCACGGTCAAGAGCTAACCGTTGTTGCGCTCTCTCCTGAAGCATTCGACGGAATCGACATCGCCATGTTCGATGTTCCAGATGAGGTCTCTGAGGTTTGGGCGCCAATCGCTGCCGAACGTGGCGCTGTAGCCGTCGACAACTCGGGAGCTTTCCGCATGGATGCCGATGTTCCACTGGTTGTTCCTGAGGTGAACCCGGAGCAGGCCAAGAACCGCCCACGTGGAATCATCTCTAACCCAAACTGCACCACTTTGACCATGATGGCTGCCATGGGTGCTCTTCACGACAAGTGGACTCTCAAAGAACTGGTTGTTTCTAGCTACCAGGCTGTTTCAGGTGCGGGTGCTGCAGGTATCGATGAGCTTGCCTCAGAGCTCTCAGTAGTCGGCAAAGATACATCGCTTGGTTTGAACACCGAAGATGTTCGCGCTTCACTGGCTGCGTCAGGCAACGACCTTTCAAACTCGCCATGGGCACACCCGATTGCTTTGAATGTGATTCCATTTGCGGGTTCACTAAAAGCCGGCGGACACTCGTCAGAAGAACTTAAGGTTCGCGATGAGTCTCGAAAGATTCTTGGCATCAGCGATCTGAAAGTTGCCGCAAGCTGTGTTCGCGTTCCGGTTCAGGTCGCTCACTCGCTAACCGTTCACGCTACCTTCGCAAACCCGCTAACCCCTGATGAGGTGCGCGAGGTTCTTGGCCAGCAGCCAACCATCCGTGTTGTTGACGAGCCAGAGAAGAACCTTTACCCAACCCCTCAAATGGTTGTCGGACAAGACCCAACTTTTGTTGGTCGAATTCGCCAGTCGCTAGATTTTCCAAACAGCATTGAGCTGTTCGTAGTTGGCGACAACTTGCGCAAGGGTGCAGCTTTGAA
The DNA here is from genome assembly GCA_041180145.1 of Actinomycetota bacterium. Lineage (GTDB taxonomy): Bacteria > Actinomycetota > Actinomycetes > Actinomycetales > Microbacteriaceae > Rhodoluna. Next base: position 4,965 of record JBEGSA010000013.1, read on the forward strand.
CACCTACGAAATCGCTGAATTAGTTGCCAAAGAGTTTTAACAAAAACCTAAATACTCGCGGCGTTGCCTTATCGGCTTCGAGCATTGTCAGGCGATAGCCTTTGGATATGAAGAGAGTTTTGACTGCCATTGTTGCAGCAACGCTCATCGTCACCCTGGGGGCCTGCGCATCGACACCTGGCGTTGATGACAGCGCTGCACCAACCGCTTACCCAACGCCTGACCAATCTTTGGTTCCAAAAGCTCCCCCTGCAGGCTTGGTAGATGTCGACGCAGCAAGTTTTAGCGATCAGTTTGGCGAATACATATTCAAAGTGGGCGATGGCCCTGCTTGGTGCACAATTAGTCCAGCGGTTGAAGGCGACACCAGCTCAGCTGGCGGTAATGTTATTTGCGAGCAGAACGAAGCGGCCGCACTTTACAAGCCCATTCCTATTCCGGCCGATTGTGATTACAGTTTCGGCTACCAGATTCGCCTTATGGGTGTTGAAGGTGCGGTCGAGGGTTCAAAAACTGCCGACTTCACCTGTGCCAGTGGCTTCTACGCTGATCCGAGCGATGCTCCGGTTTTGGCCTCTGGCCAGCAAATCACGGTCGCGCCATTTAGGTGCTTTGTTGAAGATGTAAATGTTCGCTGCGAAAACGAGGGTGGTCAATACATCGCGCTCGGGCCAAAAGTTTGGTCTCTCGGAAACTAGTCTTTAGCCTCGAGCGTGATTAGACGCACCTCTGGTCGGCACGCAAATCTAACCGGGGCAAAAATCGAGTGCCCAAGGCCGGCCACAACGTTCAAAATCATTTTTCTAGAGCCAAATACCCATTCGCTGAGGCCCTTGGCGTTTTTAGTTGGTAGGTCACAGTTTGTCGTGAGCGCCCCATAGCCCGGCAGGCATACCTGACCACCGTGGGTGTGCCCGGCAAACACCACAGATGCTGAGGCGTTGGTCATAGCCTCTAAAACTCGCAGATAAGGCGCGTGGGTCACACCAATGATCAAACTGCAGTTAGCTAGCCGGCTAGCCTGATTCTTGAGTGACTCAACGTCGTCAAGATCATCGTGGGCGTCATCAACCCCTATTAAACCAATTGCTGTGCCATTGATTACCACCTGCCCATCGCGATTGTTCAGGTTCAGCCAACCGGCCGATCGAAAGCCACCAACCAATCTCGCCGTGTCTAGTTTTTCGCCATCCCCGCGCTCGGATGGCTTGCGCAAGTAGGCCAGGGGGTTTCGCAAAACGGGGGCGTAGTAGTCGTTCGAACCGTTAACAAAGACGCCTGGTTTTTCGAGTAGGGGTGCGAGCGCTGTTAGGGCAGGCCCAATGGCGTTTTTGTGGCCCAGGTTATCTCCGGTATTAACGACTAAGTCGATATCTAGCTCGCCAAGCGAGTGCACGAACTTCGCCTTGCGCTTTTGCCAAGGGGCAAGATGGATGTCGCCGATATGGAGCACTTTGATTGATGCGCTGCCAGTCGGCAAAACCTTTATGGATTCGCGACGAATCACAAAAAGAAAGCGTTCTATGCCGATGCCCCAAATAGCGGCTGCGGCTGCCACAGCCAGCAACGCCCAGAGCCAACCAATAGGGTTCAAAGCTACGGGCCTGTGCTGATGATCAGCAGAATTGCCCCGGCCGTTGGTGCCGCGGTTCCTGCTGCAGGGTCGGTTCCAATTACGTTGCCCTTGGGCACGGTTGCCGATTTCTGGAAGAACTGAGTTTGCGAACTTTGTGGTTCGCTCACAGCCGCATAGCCGGCGGCCAAAAGAGTGGCCTTGGCATTGGCAACGGTCATGCCACCAACATTAGGCACCACAACACTTGCTGCCGCGCCACCCTTTGAAACGTAGATCTTTACCTGTGCACCGCGAGGGCTTGCTGCGCCCGCGGCAGGACGGGTATAGGCAACGGTTCCTGCTGGCTGGTTAGAGCGAACCTGGGTTACTACGATCTGTGCGTTCAGGTCATTGGTCTTAATGACCTCAACTGCCGCATCAGGGGTTTGACCAGTTACGTTCGGAACGCGCACGACCGTCGAGCCCAACATGTCTGCCGGCGGAGGCGTGAAGCTGGTTCCGGGGTAAAGCTTGTTGATTGCCTGCATTGTGGTGCGCCAAATGTCGTGACGCACGGTATTGGCTGCCTTTTTATTCAGCTTGTAAGCCGAAAGCGATTTATTGCCAGAGACGTTTCCAACCCAGGTTGCGGTTCCAACTGCGCTTGAGAAACCGGTCATCCAGGTGTGAACGCCAGAGTCGGTAGTACCGGTCTTTCCGGCAAGTGGCGTGCTGTCGCCAGTGCTCGATGCGCCACCGGTTCCGCCCGAGATAACACGTTGCATTGCGTAGGTCATGCCGGCAGCCACCTCTGGTGTGACGGCGGGCGTGCAGGTAGTTGCCGGCACCTTGAGGTCTGCTCCAGTTGAGCGAATGGTGATTTTGTCGATTGCAACCGGGGTGCAATACACGCCCTTGTTAGCGATTCCCGCCATGGCGGCGGCCATAGCAAGTGGCGCGATTTCGTTAATTCCTAGAATCGATGATGGGTAGTAAACCAGTTCGTTTCCATCGGCTCGGTGAACGCCAAATGCGCTAGCCACATCTCGAATGTCGCAAAGATCGAGCTGCGAGGCCATCGATGCGAATGCTGTGTTTACAGACAGCGCGGTTGCCTGAACCACGGTCAAGTCTTCTGGTTCTTTGGTGATGTTGTTTGGTTTCCAGGTGCCACCAATTGAGCCACACCGAGCCGAAAAGTCAGTTGCCGCGTTCCACTCTTTGACTCGGCCGTCGACGTGGTCGTTGAGTCTAAAGCCTGCGTTTAGCCAGGCCGCGAGAGTGAAAACCTTATAAGTCGAACCAGTCTGAAAACCCGACGAGCCACCGAAGTTGCGGTCTGTTGCGTAGTTCACCGAGGTGTGGCCGAGTTTGTCGCTTTGAGTTTGGTCGAAGATGCGGTTTTCGGCCATGGTCAAAATGCGCCCGGTGCCAACCTGCACAGAAACAGAAGCCGATCCAATTTGGCTCGGATCGGTAGCTGGCGCCCAGGTCATTGTGGCGTTGTGAGCCGCGGTTTGGGCGGTCAAGTCGAGCGTGCTGTAAATCTCGAGACCACCGCGACGAAGAAGCATTTCGCGATCTTCGGGGTTTGCTCCGAATTCTGAACCGTTTCGAATTGTCCAGACCACATAGTCACAGAAGAATGCGGTGGTTTGGTTTGCCTCACATCCGCTCGGTGTGTGAGTCAGGTTTACCTCGATTGGGGTTCTCTTAGCATCACTAGCTTGCTGCCCGGTGATGTAGCCCTCGGCCTCCATGTTGTCGATCACATAGTTTCGGCGACCAAGAGCCCGTTCGAGGTTCTCTTCTTCGTCTGGCTTGTAGTCGTTAGGCGACTTCAACATTCCAGCCAAAAGGGCTGCCTGAGGAATGCTCAGGTCTTTTGACTTGACCCCAAAGTAGTAGTTTGATGCCGCTTCGATGCCGTTGATCTGGTTGCCAAAGAACGAAAGGTTGAGGTAACCGGCCAAAATCTCTTGTTTGGTTGCCGACTGCTCTAGGGCTACAGCCAGGCGCATCTCACGAAGCTTGCGATCAATCGAAACCTCAGTGGCAGCGGCAATCGCATCTTCGTCGCCGGTTAGATTGGCTGCTTCAACGAGCGAGTTCTTCACATATTGCATGGTGATCGTTGAACCACCCGGGCCGTTGCCCCCTCGAGCCGCGCTGGTTGCTGCCGCTCGCACTAGCGAAACTAGGTCGATGCCGTTGTGTTGAAAGAATCTTGGGTCTTCGGTTGCCACCACAGCGTTGCGAATGTTTGGCGACATATCGTTGTAATCAATCGAGATTCGGTTCTCGTGGTAAAACTTTGCTACCGGCACGGGTTGGCCATCTTTGGTGGCATAAAGCGTGGATGCCTGTGATGCGTTAACCGGCTTAATGTAGTCGGGTAGGTTTTCAAACACCGTGATGCCTGTTGAGGCCAAAAAGCCACCCACGATTGCAACCGGTGCGAGCAGTGCAACGCCCAGGATGCCCGCGATCGCCGACAAACCACCGAATTTTAGAATGCCGGAAAGAGTACTTCCAGACTTCTTCTGCGAACCAGACATAGACTCTAGGTTACCCGACATCACCTGAGAGGATTCTGTAAATGTTGAAGTGGGAGTACATCACAACGCCTTTGCTATTGCACCGCGAGACCGCAATTTTGAACAATTGGGGGTCTGAAGGCTGGGAGCTCGTTCAGATTATCGCCGGCCCAGAAGGCGGCAACGTAGCCTTTTTCAAGCGTCCAATCAGCGCATAAATCAATAAGGAACTTTCATGTCAAGAATTGAACAGAGACTCGTCGAACTAGGATTCCCGCTGCCCGAGGTTGCCAAGCCGGTTGCTGCATACGTGCCTTCGGTTGTCACCGGAAACCTTTGCTTTACTTCGGGGCAGTTGCCTTTCGTAAATGGCGCTTTGCCAGCAGCAGGAAAGGTCGGTCGCGACCTCACGGCCGACGAGGCCAAGGACCTTGCTCGACTCTGTGCGTTAAATGCTCTAGCCGCTCTGAAGTTGGCCATAGGTGACCTTGATAGAGTCACCCGAATCGTGAAGGTAGTCGGTTTCGTATCAGTAGTGCCTGAATTCACTGCGATTCCAGGCGTGATCAACGGCGCCAGCGAGTTTCTGGGTGAGGTTTTTGGTGAGGTTGGCGTTCACGCACGCAGCGCTGTAGGGGTTCCGGCTTTGCCACTGGATTCGGCTGTCGAAGTCGAGCTAATCGCCGAATTTGCCTGATCAAAATTAAAAGAGAAACCCCGGCCAATTGGTCGGGGTTTCTTTTTTGAACTAGCGAAACGCGGGAAGCTTTAGTCTGATGCCCCGCCAGCGATCTTGCCGCTGATGATGTCCATTACCGAAGTGTCGGCAAGGGTGGTTACGTCGCCAACCGGGCGGTCTTCGGCAACATCTCGCAGCAATCGACGCATGATCTTGCCCGACCGAGTCTTTGGCAGCTCGGCGACAACCATGATGGTTCGAGGTCTGGCGATGGGGCCAATCTCTTTGGTCACGTGATCGCGCAGAATCTTGCTCACGTCGGCATCTGAACCTGCGTTATCAAGCTGGTTCTGGCGCAAAATGACGAACGCAACTACGGCTTGGCCGGTTGTTTCGTCTTTGGCGCCAACCACAGCGGCTTCGGCAACGAACGGGTGTGAAACCAATGCCGATTCGATCTCGGCAGTCGAAAGGCGGTGACCCGAGACGTTCATCACGTCGTCAACTCGGCCAAGCAGCCACAGGTCGCCTTCTTCATCGAACTTTGCGCCATCGCCGGCAAAGTAGATGCCGTCAAACTTTGACCAGTAGGTCTCTTTGAATCGGTCTGGGTCGCCCCAGATGCCGCGCAGCATCGAAGGCCACGGCTCGGTTATGGTGAGCAAGCCAGCGTGGCCGTTACCCAACTCTTTGCCCTCGTCGTCAAGAATCGCAATTTCGATGCCTGGCAGCGCATGCTGCGCCGAGCCTGGCTTCAATGTTGTGATTCCAGGCAATGGTGAAATCATGATCGCACCCGTCTCGGTCTGCCACCAGGTGTCAACAATTGGCGCACTACCGGCACCAATGATGTTGCGGTACCACATCCAAGCTTCAGGGTTAATTGGTTCGCCAACCGAGCCAAGCACACGAATCTTCGACAAGTCATATTGCTTTGGAATCTGGCTGCCCAGCTTCATGAACGAGCGAATCGCGGTCGGTGCGGTGTAGAGAATTGAGACTTTGTATTTCTCGGCAATGGCCCACCAGCGACCCCAGTCCGGGGTTTCGGGGGTGCCTTCATAAATTACCTGTGATGCACCATTTGCCAGTGGCCCGTAAGCGACATAGCTGTGACCGGTGATCCAGCCGATGTCGGCGGTGCACCAGTAAATGTCGGTTTCGGCGTGAAGGTCGAAAACATTCTTGTGGGTGTAGGCGGCCTGGGTTAGATAGCCTCCGGTCGAGTGAAGAATGCCCTTTGGTTTGCCGGTGGTTCCAGAGGTGTAGAGAATGAACAATGGGTGCTCAGAGTTGAAGCCCTGCGCTTCATGTTCGGTTGCGGCGCCGGCCAAAGCACTACTCCAGTCGATGTCGCGGCCATCAACCCAGCCGACATCCTGGTTAGTGCGTTTGACGACCAAAACATTTTTGACTGAGGGGCACTTGCCGCCCGAAAGAGCTTCGTCGACTGCGGGCTTTAGGGCACTGGCCTTGCCTTTGCGGTAACCGCCATCGGCAGTGATAACAAGCTTGGCCTGGGCATCATCGATTCGGGTGTGCAAAGATTCGGCCGAGAAGCCACCGAAAATGACAGAGTGCACTGCACCGATGCGAGCGACTGCCTGCATCGCAACTATGGCCTCTGGAATCATAGGCATATAAATTGCCACACGGTCGCCAGCTTTGATGCCGAGATTGAGCAAAACGTTCGCGGCCTTTTTTACCTCTGCGGTTAGTTCTGCGTAGGTGATTTCTCTCGAGTCGCCCGGCTCGCCTTCGAAGTAAAGAGCCACTCGGTCGCCGTTGCCAGCTTCGACATGACGATCGAGGCAGTTATACGAGATGTTTAGCTCACCGTCATAGAACCACTTTGCGAACGGTGCATTTGACCAATCGAGGGTTTGGGTGAATGGCTTGTGCCAGTGAAGGTGATTGGCCTGTTCGGCCCAGAAGCCCAGGCGGTCTTCCTTAGCCTTTTCATAGATGCCTGGTTTGGCAATCGCATTAGACGTAAATTCGGCAGTTGGCGCGAAGTGTCGGGTTTCTTGAAGCAGGTTTTCGATCTCGTGATCGGCAGACATCATTGTCCTCCATTGGTAAAGCGAACCTTCGGTAATCCTGCCAGATAAATGGCTATCGTTTCTTCGATAAGGGGCCTCGGTTTATAACAAATAGAAAAATCTTTCAATTTAGTGGGAATTTCCTTTAATTGAAAAAGAATGGAATGTTTTCAGCGATCGGCTGCTTATTATTAACTGTCGGCTCTTGCAGTCGACCCGCGATACCGATTCCCCCAATCTGGTATCGCCTGGCCCCAGTCTCTCCCCCCAGAGGCTGGGGCCCCCTAATCTAAGCTGCACCGGTCGAACTTTGCTCTTCGCCGAGATGCCGGCAAATCCAAAACCTTTACACACCAGCAGTTCCCTGGGGTTTCTCCACAAATCGGGCAGCCGCGATGGCATCCGTTTCGGATTTGATTCAACCTAGTGCCATGCTGCCAGTATCTCTAGACCCAAAACTTGCCAGTCTGCTGTCGCAGGAGGGCACCACAGATTTACTGGTGAACGGCCACACCGAGGTATGGGTACAAAAATCAAACGGGGAAATGCGGTCGGTTGAGTCGCCATTCGACTCGGAGCAAGAGCTGGCAAAAATAGCTCGAGACTCGATTGCACAAGCAGGGAGGCACTTAGACCAAGCAAACCCGTTCGCCGACGTTTCAATCGATGGAATTCGCTTGCATGCGGCATTGGCATCGGCCTGCACACCTAAAACCACTCTTTCGTTGAGAGTGCATGCGAAAAGGTCGTTCGGTCTGGCTCAACTTTGCGACACAGGGGCAATCAGCGAAACGCAATTGGATTTTCTGCGCGATGTTATCGACGCGAGGGAGAGTTTCATCATCTCGGGAGCTACCGGGAGTGGCAAGACCACGCTGCTTCGAGCAATTTTGGCTGAGTGCCCTAGCGAACGAATCATCGCTATAGAAGATGTGTCTGAAATCAACCTGGACTCCGGTCACTTTGTAGCGCTGCAAACCAGACAGGCCAACATAGAGGGTCGAGGCGAAATTGGCCTAGATCGCTTGGTGCGCGAAAGTTTGCGAATGCGACCAGATCGAATCGCAATTGGCGAGGTTCGCGGCCCAGAATTTCTGGTCATGCTTCAGGCTCTGAATACCGGCCATTCCGGTGGCGTAACAATTCATGCGAATTCAATTCTCGATGTTCCGGCTCGAATGCAGTCAATAGGTCGTGCGGGCGGTTGGTCTTCATCCGACATCGCTGAGGCTGCCTATTCAGCGTTTCGCTGGGTCATTCACATGAAAAATCATCGTATGCAGGCCGCTGGCCAATTAGTCATCTCGGCTGGTTCTAAGTTAGGCGTGGTGCCACGCGATGTTTGAAGCACGATCTCGGGAGGTTCCGACATCGGCGAAACCTAACGATTCGGCAAGGCCATCCGACGTTGCCCGGCAGTTGGCATCGCTGTTGCGTGCGGGAGTCGGCGCAAGCCAGTCTTTCGAGCTTGTTCAACCCGAATTGCAAACTTTGTTGCCAGAGCGCCGCGAACAGTTTGAGTTGCTTTGGTCAGTCGCGCTGGAGTCCGGTGGACCTTTGGTGCCAGCAATAAACAGATTCGCCGAGGTTTTGGGCAAACTTGATGCACAGCAAGCCCAATTGCAGCTAACTTTTGCCTCTCCGAAAGCAACTTCAAAGCTGATTTTTGGGCTGCCGATTGTTGGTCTCGTGCTTGCCCAACTCTCGGGTCTAGCACCGATCTCAGCTATGGTCACTTCGTTGCCTGGCTTTTTAGCGCTTTGTTTGGGCCTGATTCTGATGCTCGTTGCAACCATATCCAGTCGCCGAATGCTCAGACGTGCGTGCCCAGCCTTTAGCGATCCCGGGCTCTTCTTAGATTGTGTGGTTATTGGGCTTCAAGCCGGGCTTCCAGTCAGTACAGCGGCAGAAAACTCAATTGTTCGAGTAGGTGAGGCACACGATAGCCAGGCACTCAAAAGACTCGAGCAAGCGCTGATTCTCTCTGATTCCACAGGTGCCGAATTAACTGGCATTTTGTCGGCGGCCGCCGATGGTCTGCGCGAAGAGTTTTTTCATGAGCAATCCAAACGGGTCGCCAAGCTTGCAGTGAATCTGATGATTCCCCTCGGGCTTGCCGTATTGCCGGCTTTTGCATTGCTGACAGTCGTTCCGATAGCAATCGGGCTATTGGTCAAATAAAAGAGGAAACCATGAAACTGATTAGAAACCTTCGAGTCGAGACAGGTGCAGCAACAGCCGAGTATGCGATCGCGACAATGGCGGCAGTTGGCTTCGCCGGACTATTGGTCGTGATTATGCGCAGCGATGAAGTCAGAACAATTTTGTTCGACCTGGTAAAGAGTGCACTCACCTTTGCCAACCCCAACGGCGATGCAGCGACCGAACAGTGATTCTGGGTCGGTAACCGCCGAGCTGGCTTTGGCATTGCCATCGGTCGCTCTCGTGGTTTTTGTTACTCTCGGGGCTTTTAGTCTGCAGCTTGAGAAGCTAAAGCTCGTCTCGATTGCCGGCACGGTCGCCAGGGGAATAGCACGCGGTGAGACCGAAATCGAAATGCGTGAACTGGTTCAAGAGATGCGACCTGGCACCTCGATTGAGCTCAGATTCGAGCCCAACAGTGTTTGCGCAAAGGCATTTTTCAAAATCAATTTTTCCGCTCTCGGGGGCCAATCAATCCAGGTGGCTGACAGCCAATGTGCACGGTCTTTGGGTTTGTGACGCGTTGGTTGCGCAGCCAGCGCGGCGCTGGAACAGTAATGTCACTTGCGATGATTCTGACCTCGGCCGGATTCTTTGGGGCCAGTCAAATTATTGCGCAGCAAATTTATCTAGGTGAGCAGTTGCATGTGCTGGCCGATGAAATTGCCCTTACGGCGGCAGACGCACTTAGGGGCCTGACCATCGGGTATCCGTGTGAGTTGGCTGGGCAAATTGCGCAAGAAAATATGGTGAAACTTGACGAGTGTCGTATTGTCGGTTTCGAGGCATTCATATCTCTTCGGTCAGATGTTGTGGGTATAGTTCTAATCGCGAACGCGAGAGCAGGGCCAAGTTAGGCTCGAATGCGCATCTATATAAGGAGTAAACCTTGGCAACAAGCCAGAAACTGGTAATCGTTGAGTCGCCCGCCAAGGCGAAGACGATTTCTAAGTACTTAGGCGAGGACTACACGGTGTTGGCATCGGTAGGCCACATTCGTGACTTGGTTGACCCTAAAGACCTGCCAGCCGAAAAGAAAAAGGGATCGCTCGGCAAATTCTCGATTGACATCGAAAATGACTTCGAACCCTATTACGCCATCTCTCCGGGCAAGAGCAAGACTGTTAGTGACCTTAAGAAGGCTCTTTCGGGCGCTGAGGAGCTCTATCTTGCGACAGATGAAGACCGCGAGGGTGAGGCAATCGCCTGGCATTTGCTTCAGGTCTTGAAACCAAAAGTTCCTGTGAAGCGAATGGTGTTTCACGAAATTACCAAAGAGGCCATTCAGTCTGCTCTAGACCACACTCGTGCCGTTGACGAAAACCTGGTTCAGGCTCAAGAAACCCGCCGAGTTGTCGATCGCCTTTATGGCTACGAAGTTTCACCGGTGCTTTGGCGCAAAATCAACCGCGGACTAAGCGCGGGGCGTGTTCAATCTCCGGCAATGCGTTTGGTCGTCGAGCGCGAGCGCGAGCGCATGGCGTTCGTTTCGGCAAACTACAACGACGTCGAAGTTACCTTTGACCCGCAAACTGCGGGCGAACCACAGTTCGTAGCGAAACTTCAGAGCGTAAACGCACAGCGAATCGCAACCGGGCAGAGTTTTGACGACAGCGGAAAACTAACCGCCGATGTTTTGCTTTTAGACAGCCAAGCGGCTGAAGCGCTCGCCGAGGCTGTGCGGGATTCTGGTGCCAAGATTTCAGTGACCTCGGTCGAGGCTAAGCCAAGCACCCGACGCCCGGCAGCCCCATTTACTACTTCGACTTTGCAACAAGAGGCCTCTCGCAAGCTGCGCATGTCGGCAAAGCAAACCATGGATACTGCGCAATCGCTTTACCAAGACGGTCACATAACTTACATGAGAACTGACTCGCCAACGCTGTCGGTGCAAGCAATCAATGCCGCCCGGTCGCAGGCCAAGCAAATGTTTGGTGACAACTTTGTGCCTGACAAGCCTCGCATTTACCAGGGCAAAAACAAGAACGCTCAAGAGGCGCACGAGGCAATTCGCCCGGCTGGTGAAAACTTCAAGAAGCCTTCAGAGCTTGCCAGCGTTTTGAGCGGCCGAGCTCTAGATCTTTATGACCTCATCTGGAAGCGAACCGTAGCCTCACAGATGGAAGACGCCAAGGTTTCGACCACGACCGCCAAGATTTCGGTTAGCCCGATTGCTGGCGGTGGGGCTGCCGAATTCACGGCTTCTGGAACCGTGGTTACCTTCCGTGGCTTCATGGCCGCTTACGAAGAAAGCCAAGACGAATCGCGTGACGACGAACAAGAAGAGCGCGAGTCGAAGTTGCCGAATCTTTCTGTTGGCCAGGCGTTAAAGGTCGTTGATGTTGTGGCCAAAGGTCACCAAACCTCGCCGCCACCTCGCTACACCGAAGCTTCATTGGTCAAGGCGCTTGAAGAAGATGGAATCGGTCGCCCGTCTACATACGCCGCAATTTTGTCGACCATCGTAAACAAGGGTTATGTCTCGAAACGCGGTCAGGCGCTGGTGCCAGAATGGATCGCATTCACGGTCACCCGTTTTCTTGAAGAGAACTTTGGCAAGCTGATTGACTATGCCTTCACCGCGCAGATGGAAGAAGACCTAGACCAGATCGCCGATGGGCAACTCGACCGCAGTAAGTGGCTTCAGGGTTTCTACTTCGGAAACGACAAAAACGAGGGACTGCGCAACACCGTCGAGAACCTTGGCGACAGCGACCCACGAGCAATTAACTCGATTTCATTGAGCGATGACATCACGCTTCGAACCGGTAAGTACGGTCCATACATTGAAATCATGGTTGAGCCAGGGTCTGAGGGCGCCGACGAAAACGGTCGCCGAATTGTCAATATTCCCGAGGGTCTTGCGCCAGACGAATTAACCGTCGAAAAGGCGCAGCAGTTGATCGATGCCCCAATCATTACCGATCGCGTCATGGGTCAAGACCCGGCTACCGGGCTCGACATTCTTTTCAAGGATGGCCGCTACGGTCCATACGTGGTTTTGGATGACCCAAAGGCGGCGAAGCCTCGAACCGCTTCGCTGTTCAAGACGATGAGCCCAGAGACTTTGACTCTCGATGACGCCGTCATGCTGTTGTCATTGCCTCGCGTCGTTGGTGTAGACCCTGAGTCTGGAACTGAAATCACGGCCCAAAATGGCAAGTTCGGCCCCTACCTTTCCAAGGGCAAAGACTCACGGTCGCTAACCAGCGAAGACCAGTTGTTCAGCCTAGATCTGGCTGGCGCCCTAGAGATCTTTGCTCAACCGAAGTACGGCGGTCGACGCACAGCCGCTACACCGTTGAAGGAGTTCGGCGAAGACCCAGCTTCTGGTTTGCCAGTGTTTGCAAAGACCGGCCAGTTCGGTTTGTATGTTACCGATGGTGCGGTGAACGCGACCGTTCCAAAGGATGAAAACCTAGAGGAAATGTCGCCTGACCAGGCATTTGAGCTGCTGGCGATTCGCCGTGAGAAGTTAGGCCTAGAGCCAGGTCAGGCGCCGGCTAAGGCAGGCAAACCTGCAAAGAAAACAACCACAACTCGCGTTGTGAAGCGTGGGGCAACCCGAAAGGCTAAGTAATGAGCCGTGGATTGTTCATTTCACTAGAGGGAATTGACGGCGTCGGAAAGTCGACTCAGTCTGACCTGCTAGAGGAATATCTGCGCCAACTCGGCCAGCCGGTTGTCAGGACATTCGAGCCCGGTGGCACTGAGCTCGGGCAAGAGATTAGACACCTGCTTCTGCACCGCAAGGGTGACGTGGCCCCAAGGAGCGAAGCTCTGCTTTATGCGGCGGATCGCGCTCACCACGTTGCCACCAAAGTTCGCCCAGCCCTCGAGCGCGGCGAAGCCGTGATTACCGATCGTTACCTCGACTCATCTGTCGCCTATCAGGGTGTTGGGCGCGACCTGAACGCCGAAGATGTGCGAGCCATTTCAATGTTTGCCGTTGAAAACCTGCTGCCGGATTTGACTATTCTGCTTGATTTGGAGGCTGGTGCAGCCATGGCAAGAAGGTCAAAGACCGGAGAAGAACCCGATCGACTCGAACGCGAAAGAGTCGAATTTTTTGAGGCAGTGCGCCAGGCCTATCTGGCAATGGCCAAGGCCGAACCTCAGCGTTGGTTGATCGTCGACGCGTCGCAATCAGTTGATCAGATGCAGCAGCAAATTCGCTCCCGAATCGATCAGGTATTGGCAAGTCTTTGAGTTCAACCCAATCATCGGTGTGGGCCGACCAGCTTGGTCAGCCCGAGGCTGTTGCGCAGTTGGCGATGTCGGTTGAACACCGCGACACCGGGGTTCACCATGCCTGGCTAATAACCGGTCCGCCTGGTTCTGGCCGCTCAAATCTGGCTCACGCGTTCGCAACTGCACTGCTGTGCCCTGAGGGCGGTTGCGGTGAATGCCGAAGTTGTGTTTTGGCAGCGGCTGGCACACACCCTGATATTTCGGTGCTGTCGACAGAGCGCGTATCGATTCCTATCGACGAGGTTCGCGAGATGGTCGCAAACTCACAGCTCGGCAGTTCGATGGGCAAGTATCGGATCATGATCATCGAAGATGCTGACCGCATGCAAGAGAGATCGTCTAACGTGTTGCTCAAGGCACTCGAAGAGCCACCAGCCGGAACCATTTGGTTGCTCTGTGCCCCATCTGAGGCTGATATGTTGCCGACAATTCGTTCTCGGGTGCGCAGAATAGGGCTGAAAGTGCCCGCCGTTGAAGAGGTAGCCAGACTATTGGTTGAGCGCGATGGCATCGATCAAAAGCTAGCGCTCCAGGTGGCTGCCGAATCGCAGAGCCACATTGGCATGGCCCGCCGACTTGCAACCAGCAACGATGCTCGCAGTCGCCGGCGCGAAACGCTCTTGGCAGCAGCCAATATCGTCGGTGTGACCTCAGCTGTGCAAACCGCCGAAAGATGGCTCGACATCGCCAAAAAAGATGCCGATGCCCTAACCGCGGAGCGCGACCAAGATGAAAAAGAGGCCTTGCTTCGAACCCTTGGGCTTACGCCCGGGGATAACATTCCGCCAAATCTGAGGTCTGATCTCAAGAATCTTGAGGAAGGTCAAAAACGTCGAGCTACGAGAAGTGTGCGAGATGGTCTCGATCGAATTTTGGTCGATTTGCTTTCGCTTTATCGAGATGTTTTGACGATGCAAATTTCATCGGCCTCACCGCTGATTAACGAAGAACTTAGATCAAGCGTCGAGAAAATAGCCGGAAACAGCACCGCTGCTGAGTCGATTCACAAACTTGAGGCAATCGCGCTTGCGCGCAAGCGCATCGACGCAAACGTGCGCGACCTGATGGTGCTCGAATCGCTGGCGGTCAGCCTTCGCAACAAGGCAAACTAATGAACTTCAAAAGGTTAGCCAAAGCCGTATCGGCAGGCCTTGCCACATTGATGGTCTCTGGATGCGCCTTGGCTTTGCCGGTCAAAGGTCCAACGCCGGTGATCGACACGTCAATCTCGGCCGAGGTAAAGCCTTTTTATGAGCAGAGCATCACCTGGCTGTCGTGCGCGAGCGGCAAGGCGGTTTGTGGCGAGTTCAAAGTGCCTGTCGATTGGTCGAAACCAGATGGTCAAACTCTCAAGCTTTCGGTCGCCTACCGTGCTGCTGACAACGCCAAGCCCCTGGGTTCACTCATTTTCAATCCGGGTGGCCCCGGGTCTTCGGCAACCAGCTGGTTGCTCGATTCGGCCGAGCAAATTGGCACCGCAGAAATGCGAAAGCAATTCAACCTCGTGGGCTTTGACCCAAGGGGTGTCGGCGACAGCCAACCTTCAATCAAATGCCTCGATGCAAAGGGCACCGATGAACTGCTTTACGGTGACACCGGCCTTGAGCTTGGTTCGCCAGCAGATATTTCAGAGACAAGGCGCAGCATGAAGGCGTTTATCGATTCCTGTATTGCCGGTAGCGGCCCGGGGCTTGGTTTTATCGATACCGTTTCAGCCGCCAAAGACATGGATGTTCTGCGAGCTCTGATGGGTGACTCGAAGCTCAACTATTTGGGCTTTAGCTACGGAACCTATCTAGGCGCGACCTACGCCGCCCTGTTTGCCGACCGAGTTGGTCGAATGGTGCTCGATGGTGCGATTGACCCAACCATCAGCGACGAGCAGCAAAGTGTTTTTCAGCTGGCTGGTTTTGACCAAGCTCTTAGAAATTACCTTGCCGATTGCCTGGGTTCGTCTGACTGTCCGTTTAGCGGCACGGTCGAAAAGGCATTGTCAAAAATCAAAGCGCTACTGCTCGCCATCGAAAAAAATCCATTGCCAACCTCTGATGGCCGCGAACTCACCATTTGGGGTGCCATTACCGGCCTAATCATGCCGCTTTACAGCCAAAGCTACTGGCCAGCTCTTAGCCAAGGGTTTGCCGAGGCATTGGCTGGTGATGGCTCGACGCTGATTCAATTGGCTGATGCCTACAACGATCGCGATGAAAAGGGCGCATACCTGTCTAATTTGATGGAGGCAAACTTTGCGATTAACTGTGCCGATTCGCGAGCGCCGAGTGACCAGAGGTCGATGATTGAGCAGAATGCCCGCATGCTAAAGGCAAGCCCGACATTAGGCCGCTATTGGGCTTGGGGCGCCTTGGGGTGTGAGCAGTGGCCATACCCGGTGTCAGATAAACCCAAAACCTGGTCAGCGCCAACTGCAAACCCTATTCTCGTGGTGGGCACTACCGGTGATCCTGCGACGCCATACTCGCAGGCGGTTGCACTAGCCAACAAGGTTTTGGGTAACGCAAAGTTGCTGACTTATTTCGGTGAGGGACACACCGCCTACGGCAAAGAAAGTCGCTGCGTAAACGATGTGGTTGATAACTATTTGATTCGAAATGTTGTGCCAACCGAAGACTCAAACTGCTGATTTATAACGAATCGGCGTTTCAACCTGTTTTCCTAAAAAATTATTCCAATTATCGCTAGGCTCACCAATGGAGCGCCTAGTGCGCTTTGCATCGCTGGCAAGGACGCCAACGGTGCCACCTTATGGACATTGGAGTTCAATGGGATCGACAGAGCAAGACAAGGTGTGGGCCGAAACACAAGCCTCACCAGAGTTTCAAGCCCTGAAGAAGAAGTTTCGCGGATTTGCATTTCCGCTGACTGCAGCCTTCTTGGTTTGGTATTTCCTATATGTTGCCCTCACGGCATTTGCGCGTGACTGGGTCAGCACCCCGGTGATCGGAAACATCAACATCGCCTTTGTTCTTGGCGTGTTGCAGTTCGTCACCACCTTCCTAATCATGTGGCTCTACGAACGCCACTCATCACACTCGCTAGATGGCCCTTCGGACGCCCTGCGCGAAAAGGTTGACAAGGAGTTGGCTAAGTAATGGATTCAACAACGCTAAGCGCGATTCTGTTTGTCGCATTCGTAGTATTCACACTGGTTTTGGTTTTCCGTGCCGGCCGTTCAAACAAGAAGTCGTCAGACTTCTATGACGGCGGTGGAGGCTTCTCGGGTTTTCAAAACGGTCTAGCGATTGCTGGCGACTACATGTCGGCCGCGTCATTCCTCGGAATCGCCGGAACAATCGCACTGTTCGGCTATGACGGCTTCCTTTACTCAATCGGCTTCCTAGTTGCTTGGCTGGTGGCGCTTCTTCTAGTCGCTGAGCCTCTTCGCAACTCGGGTCGATTCACCATGGGTGACGTTCTGGCATTCCGCATGAAGCAGCGCCCAGTGCGCGGCGCGGCAGCCACTTCGACTCTCGTAGTGTCGATCTTCTATCTGATGGCTCAGATGGTGGGTGCAGGTGCCCTCGTTTCACTTCTGTTAGGCATTAGCGACCCGAGCGCCAAGAACTGGATCATCGCCGGTGTTGGCGTTTTGATGATTGTTTATGTAACCGTCGGAGGCATGAAGGGCACCACATACGTGCAGATCGTCAAGGCGTTCCTGCTCATGACCGGTGCCATCCTGCTAACCTTCATGGTTCTTTGGCAGTTCGGCTTCAACATTTCTGATCTTCTCGGCGCCGCTCGCGACGCCTCTGGCAAAGAGCACTTCCTTGAGCCAGGTTTGAAGTTCGGTAAAGAGATTCTCGATGCCAACGGCGCTGTCGATGCAACCAAGACCCTGATGAGCAAGCTCGACCTAATTTCTTTGGGTATGGCGCTTGTTCTAGGAACTGCAGGTTTGCCTCACATTCTGATTCGCTTCTACACCGTGCCAACCGCAAAGGCTGCCCGCAAGTCGGTCAACTGGGCGATCGGCAACATCGGTGCTTTCTACCTAATGACCATCGCTCTAGGTTTTGGTGCAGCTGCTCTAGTTAGCCGCACCACCCTGTTCCGTGGTTACAAGGCTGATGCCACCGGATGTTTGGTTGACGCAAAAGGTGCTCCAATCGTCGACGGCGATGTGGCGTGTACCAACCTTGATAACCTGGCCAACCTATCTGCTGATGCAAAGAAGCTTTTGGTTCCGGTTGACCCATCAGGTAACGTTGCCGCTCCTCAGCTTGCCCAGTTCCTTGGTGGCGGCGAAGGCACCACCGGAGGCGCAATCATGCTGGCTGTAATTGGCGCTATCGCCTTTGCAACCATCTTGGCTGTGGTGGCTGGTCTAACCTTGGCTAGCTCTTCATCATTTGCACACGACCTGTATGCAAACGTCATCAAGCGTGGCAAGGCAACCCCAGAGCAAGAAGTTCGCGTTGCGAAGATCTCTGCCATCGTGATCGGTGCGATTTCGATCGTGCTTGCCATCGGTGCCCAGGGTCTAAACGTGGCCTTCCTAGTTGCCATCGCATTCGCGATTGCAGCGTCTGGAAACCTGCCAGCAGTGCTTTACTCGCTGTTCTGGAAGCGCTTCAACACTCGCGGTGCGGTTTGGGCAATCTATGGTGGTCTGTTCTCAGCCATCATTCTGCTCATCTTCTCACCAAACGTATCGGGTCTGGCTACCAGCTTTATCCCTTACGTTGAGGGCGGTTTGCGCTTCGACTACTTCCCACTTGCAAACCCAGGCATCGTTTCGATTCCACTCGGATTCATTTTCGGCTGGCTCGGAACCATCACTTCGAACGAGAGCAACACTGCAAAATACGCAGAGCTTGAAGTGCGTTCGATGACCGGCGCTGCAATCGGTAAGGCAGTTCAGCACTAAAACCGATTCAAGAGAAACCCCGGTCGCTCGCGGCCGGGGTTTCTTTTTTGCGGAACATGCCAGACTGCTTTTTGGTTGCAAACTTCGCAAACGAAATTGATTGAGGACCATTGCCAAATAACGCACTACAAGAGGCGCTGTCAAAGCGCTTCAGAAGGTTACTTTCTGGCGATCCCCATGGCGTTCCGCCCTGGCTCGAGGTAATTGCAGCTGGCGATGAACCAGGCCTCTTTTTGCCAACCGATGCACCCTGGGTGGTGCATGCCGATTTCGGAACTCTGGTTGGTGGCATCCGAGCACTTTTGATGCAGGCACTGCATCCGGGTTCGCTAACCGGTGTAGCCAATCACTCGCGCTATGAGCAAGACGCATTAGGACGTTTGGCCGGCACAATTCGTTGGCTGACGGTCACAACATTTGGTTCGCACACTGCGGTGGCCAACGAGTCTGGTCGAGTAAATCGAATGCACACTCGAGTCACGGGTGAATATCAAACTGCTTCCGGCGAACAGAAGCACTACAGGGCTGCCGACCCCGACCTTTTGCTGTGGGTTCACATCGCCTTCATGGACTCATTTTTGAGGTGCCATCAAATGTATGCCTGGCGCGATATTCCAGGCGGTGCAGATTCTTACATCTCACTTTGGTCAAAGTCGGTTGAGCCGTTGGGTTTGACGAGCGCCCCGATGAACGAGGCTGAATTGATTGACGAAATCGAGCGGCAAAAGCCAATGCTGATTGCAAACGAGAAAACCCTCGATGTCGTTAAGTTCATTCGCTTCCCGCCGCTGCCCAGGTTGGCAAGGCCAACATACAGGTTGCTTTTTGAAGCTGCAGTGCTGTCGCTGCCGATTGAGTTTAGATCGATGCTCGGCCTTAAGGCCAAGCCTCGCTGGTTGATTCAGCCTCTCACGCGCGGTGTGCTGAGATTCATTCGTTTAGCGATTGGCCCCGAAAGCCCGATTGAAGACGGCGCGATTGAACGCTTGAAGCGCATCGGGGTTTTGTCAAAACACTAAACTTGGCATGTTGTCTTTTGGCAGCCCGCCACCCTAGCTCAGTCGGTAGAGCAGCTCCCTCGTAAAGAGCAGGTCAGGAGTTCGATTCTCCTGGGTGGCTCGATTGCGGTTAATCCATACAGGAGTATGCTTTTGGGTGGCTCTGAAAGGGGTTCAACAATGTCTAGCCGCAAGGGCTTACAACCGACTCAAGTGATCGCGGGAGCGTTCACTCTCATTATTTTGGTCGGCGCCTTTTTGCTAATGCTGCCCATAGCGGCGCAATCAGGCAAATCCACCGGTTTTTTTGACGCTCTTTTTACATCTACCTCTGCCGTCACTGTCACAGGCTTGGGCACTCTAGACACCGAAACCCACTGGAGCATGTTCGGCCACTGGATTATCGCTTTTCTAATTCAGCTTGGCGGGTTTGGAATCGTTGGATTTGCGAGTCTGGTCGGCTACCTGCTCGAAGGTCGAATTTCGCTTAAGAACAAAATGACCACGGCCTCAGAGGCCTCCATCGCAATTGCACCTGACGTGAAGACGCTCTTAAAAAACATCGCCAAGTTGATGTTGGGATTTCAGTTTGCGCTTTTTATTTTTCTTTTCTTTCGATTCCTGACCGAGTATGAGTACAGTTGGCAAGACGCTCTTGGGCACGGGGTGTTCCATGCGATTGCTTCATTCAATAACGCTGGTTTTGCCCTCTACAGTGACAGCTTGATCGGTTTTGCCAGAGACGGTTGGATAATCGTTCCGGTATTTGTAACAGTGTTCCTAGCCAGTCTTGGTTTTCCCGTTCTCGTAGAAATTAGAGATCGTCTCAAGCTCAAGGCGCTGTCTTTGATGGGGCGCCAACCTCAGTATTGGATGGCGCGGCAGTGGTCACTAAACTCCAGGATCATTCTTTGGTCTAGTTTCGTTCTTCTAGCTGCCGGATCGATCGGCATCGGAATTCTCGAGTGGGACAACCCTCGTACCCTCGGGCCACTCGATCCTGTGAGCAAAGTGCTCGATTCTGTATTTGCTTCGGTAATGCCACGTACAGCAGGGTTTAACGCAATGGACATCAGCGCGATGAACCCTTCTTCATGGCTTGGTACAGAAATTTTGATGTTTGTCGGTGGCGCAAGCGCGTCTACTGCCGGCGGTATCAAACTTGGCACTGCGGTCGTTTTGTTCTACGTCATTTACACCGAGATTCGAGGCGAGGCAGCCGTCAACATCGGAAACCGCCGGTTGCCAAGGTCGATGCAGCGACAGGCGCTGACAATTGTTTCCTTGACCGCTTTTGTGATCATAGGGGCTACTATTTTCCTGCGATTGACTACTAGTTTTACCCTCGACCAGATTCTATTCGAAGTGGTCTCGGCTACTGGAACAGTCGGGCTTTCGACCGGAATTACCGCAAGTCTTCCTGATCACGCAAAATTCTTGATGGCGCTGCTCATGTTGTTTGGGCGTCTGGGTCCGATTGTTGTTGCGACCTCATTGGCTATGCGCCGCACCCGTCGTCACTTTGAGTATCCAAAAGAACGTCCGCTAATCGGCTAATCGCAGTACTGTTTTATTCGTCATCCAGAAAGGGTCACAACTTTGACTAACAAACCAACCCGCAAGCGCGGCTTTCATGCCGCAAACGTTGCAGTCATCGGGCTTGGTCGCTTCGGCTCAGCGCTCGCGCTCGAACTTGTAGCGAGTGGCCACCAAGTAGTTGGAATCGACAGTGACGAGAAAGTTGTTCAGTCTTTGGCCGGCAGCCTGACCCACGTGGTTTCTGCTGACACTACCGATGAAGAGACTCTTCGCGAGTTGGGCCTTGCCGACATGGACTCAGCGGTTGTAGCCATCGGCGCCGACCTCGAGTCAAGTATTCTGACGGCTTCGCTTCTTTTGCAGTTGGGCATCAAGCAGGTCTGGGCCAAGTCTAACTCGACAGCACACGGCAAGATTTTGCGCCAGCTAGGCGTTCACCACGTCATCTTCCCTGAATACGAAATGGGCCGCCGAGTTGCCCACCAGGTTTCTGGTGAATCGCTTGACTACGTGCATATCGACGAAGACTTCGTGATGGTTAAGGTTCAGTGCCCTGAGTCATTCGACGGTCAAAACCTTGCCGATCTAAAGATTCGAAGCACTTACGGTGTGACCGTCGTCGCTTACAGCCACGGCGACGGCAACTACACTCCTGCATTCCCCGAGACCGTCTTACACAAGGGCGATCACCTGGTGGTTGCAGGTCGCAAGAAGCCACTTGATGAGTTCTGTCAGCTCGACTAACTAGCGCTTAGCGCGAAGCAGAGTTGATCCGGGCACAAGCGCCCAAAGAATTGCCGCCATGTCGATGAATTCTTGTCTGATTGCAGCGGCTGTCGAGTTTAGTAGTCCTAGTGCTGCCGCAAACATGGCCGCCATCGCTAGTCCCATGCCTACGCCCGCAGCTTGAAGAGCCCTCGACCTAGCTCCCTTCGCCAAATCAATGGCAATGGCAAGGTGCGACAGCGAGTCTTCGACAATAACCACATCGGCCGCTTCACTTGCTGCCGTTGCTCCTCGGGCACCCATGGCAACCCCAACGGTTGCGGCGGCAAGAGCAGGCGCATCGTTGATGCCGTCGCCAACTGCGATCACAGAGCCACGTGAAGCCGCCATCTCTCGATGCACAATCTCAAGCTTCTGCTCTGGCATGCATTCAGCAAAAACCTGGTCAACACCAACCTGTTCGCCAACTTGGTTGGCTGTGCTGGCGCGGTCACCTGAAATCATCGCAATCCGGTCAACGCCCAAGGCCCTAAGTTGCCTGATGGTTTCGATCGACTCCTCGCGCACCGGGTCATCTAGGCCAATGATGCCCTTCAACTCGCCCTCTATCTCAATGGCAACCAGAAGCGAATTTTCATCGCTTGCCCAAGCTGGCAGCGCCGAAGTGAGCTGACCCACATTCACACGCAGTCCATCAACGATTCCCTCAAGACCTTGACCGTGAGATTCCACCACATTAGTGGCTTTAGAAAGTTGCAAACCTCGTATTTTTGCCGCCGCAACGGTTGCCATGGCCACAACATGGGGGCTTGCTTGTTCGAGCGATGCCGCTAGGCGAAGCACACTTGATTCGCTGGCACCGGGAGCGACATAAATTTCACTGATGCTTGGCCCGCCGTGAGTGAGCGTGCCAGTTTTATCTAGCAATACAGTCTTAGCTCTTGCCAACTGTTCTAGGGCGGCACCGCCTTTGATTATTGAGCCTCGGCCGGCAGCCCGAGACATGCCGGCGATTACTGCAACGGGAACAGCCAGAATGAGTGGGCAAGGTGTTGCTGCAACGATCACTGCAACCGCATTTTTGTAGTCACCCGTGACTAGCCAAGTGGCAAGGGCCAAGCCGATGGCAAAAGGCACAAACCACACCGCCCACTTATTAGCGATTCGAACACCGGGTGCGCTTGTCGCTTGTGCGCTCTGAACGAGCCTTATGAGCCCTGAATAGGTCGAATCTTCTGCGTCGCAAGTGGTGGTAAGTTCCGCTGAACCACCAGAATTTAAAACTCCTGATCGCACCTCGGTGTTGGCTTCTCGCCAAACCGGAAGCGGTTCGCCGGTCAGCGCCGACTCATCGAAAGTTCCGCTGGTGATCAACTTTCCATCCAGTGGCACAACCTCGCCAGAGCGCACCAATAGGGTGCTGCCGGGAGCGACCAAAGATAAATCTCGATCGATTATTTCGCCGCTCTCAGTAACCACATGTGCTTGGGCCGGCGCTCTTCTAATCAGTGCTTCGAGTTGGTTACGAGCCTTGCCTGCCGCCCACTGCTCCAACGCTCGACCGGTCGCGAGCATCACCGCGATTACGCTCGCGGCAAGCCACTCATTGGTCACCGCCGTTGACGCGATCGCGATAACAGCCAAAACGTCGCTGCCGAATTCACCGAGTCGAATGGCATTTATCAACCATCGAGTCGCTAGGGCAAAGCCGACGATGGCTCCGATCGCGAAAGCGCCCGTTGAGGCGAGATGCAAACCGAGAGTTTGCGTGCCAAGTCCGACGGTCAGGCTGGCAAGAGTAATAACTAAGAATGAATACTCTCGAAGCGTCCGGCGGTTCATGCTTTCCAGTCTGCCACCTTAGACTCGAGCCATGAACACTCCGAAGATTCAATTTCTCGGCGCAGCCGGAACTGTAACCGGCAGTCGCTTTTTACTAACTTGCGGCAATACCAAGGTCATGGTCGACGCAGGTTTGTTTCAGGGTCTAAAAGAGCTTCGCCTCAAAAACTGGAATCCCCTGGGCGTCGACCCTTCGAGCATCAACGCGGTTGTGTTAACCCACGCGCACCTTGATCACTGCGGCTACATTCCGAAGTTGGTCAAAGACGGTTTTGCGGGCAAGATTCACATGACCAAATACACGGCCAAGCTTGCCGAAGTAATTTTGCGCGACTCAGCCCGCATTCAAACCGAAGATGCAAAATACGCGGCCAAAGAGAAGTTTTCTAAGCACAATCCGCCCAAGGCTTTGTATGAAGAGCAAGACGCGGCCAAGTCGTTCGAGCAGTTTCACGTAGAGCAATTCAACGAACGTGTGCAGGTTGCCGAAGAAACCTTTGTCACTTTTCACCCGGCGGGGCACATCCTTGGTGCAGCATTTGTCGAAGTCGAATTTTTCGGTAAGAGAATATTGTTCACCGGCGACATGGGTCGACCAAACCACCCGCTCCTCAACGCACCGGATCGTCTTCCGGCAGGCAAGTTCGATGCAATCGTGACGGAGTCAACCTATGGCGACCGCGAGCATGTTCAGAGCACAACAAACTTTGAAGACGCAATCAACCAAACCATCGACCGAGGTGGTTCTGTTTTGATCCCAGCCTTTGCAGTTGACCGAACCGAAATCATCTTGGTTCAGCTTCGCGAAATGATGGAAACCGGTGTGATTCGTCGGGTTCCGGTTTATGCAGATTCGCCAATGGCACTTCGAGCCCTAGCCTTTTACCGCGAGGCCATTGACGAGGACTCTCCCGAAATTCGCGACGAAATAGTTACAGCCTGGCGCGGGCGTGACCCATTTGATCCGGGCACTTTGGTCGAGTTGCCCACCGTTGAAGACTCGAAGACAATCAATAACCCTAAGACGCCATGCATCATAATTTCGGCTTCTGGCATGGCGACCGGTGGGCGAGTGGTGCATCACCTGCGCGACATGCTGCCAAAGCAGCAGCACACCATAATGCTGGTTGGTTTTCAAGCCATGGGCACCAGGGGTCGACGCCTGGTTGACGGCGAAGAAGAAGTAAAGATGCACGGCGTCATGGTGCCGGTGCGAGCTCAAATCGAGCAGATCCAGTCGTTCTCGGTGCACGCTGACTCTGACGAACTCATCGATTGGTTGAATTCGGGCACCGAAGCGCCGGGTCAGGTGTTTGTGGTTCACGGAGAGGCTGGTGCTGCCGACGCATTCGCAGATCGAATCAAGTCGCAACTGGGATGGCGCAGCCACGCGCCTTTTGACGGCGAGGCAGTTCAGCTCTAAAACCCTCTGCCCTTAGCCTTGAAAAGATGTCAATTTCTTCAAGGGGCTTTGTAGTTAGCCTGCTATCGGTGGCAACAGCAGTTTTGCTTGTAGCCTCGCCGGTTGCGGCCGCGCCTACGCCGTCGCCATCGCAAACAGCAACACCAACTCCATCAGCAAGCCCAAGTGTTTCGGCTTCGCCAAGTGCAAGCCCCAAGCCAACCGTTTTGCCCAAACCAACGCCTAGCTCGACCCCGTTCGCGGCAAACTCGTGCAGTGCAAAAACCGCACTTAGCTCAATAGATCTTGGGCAACTCTATGGTTATGTGATTGATGTTGCCAGTGGCAAGGTCTTGCTCAACGTTCGAGGTGCTGAAGAAACGCCTTCGGCATCGGTGCTCAAGGTGGTCACCGCGGCAGCGGCAATGGTCACTCTTCCCCCAGATTACAAAGCAACCACCAAAGTCTTCACAGTGCCAGGGCAGCCGGGAACCATAGTTTTGCAGGGTGGCGGAGATCACACGCTTTCGAGAATGATCGGCGAGAGCTTCACGACTTACTCGAAGCCCGCTCGACTCGAAGCGTTGGCTTCGCAGGTGCTGTTGGGCTGGAAATCTGAATCGCCAATCACCAAAATCATCTTGGACGCAGGCTTCTTTACCGGCCCTAGTTACAACACTGCTTGGAAACTTTCGGATAGAACCAACGGCTACATCTCGCACATCACCGCACTGCAGGTCGATAGCGACCGCGCCAACCCAGACCTAACTTCTAAGGCATACAGCGGCTATCGCAGCACAAACCCGGTACTGGCCACTGGAAAGTTCTTCAAAGAATCTCTAGAAGGTTTGGCCGAAACAGCAACTCTGGTAGAGGGAAAGACCCCGACTAGCGCGGTTTTGCTTACGAAAGTGAACAGCCAACCGATAACCAACTGGCTAAGCCACGCAATCAGTGTTTCAGACAACACCGAAACCGAGTTCATCGCACGTCATGCCGCTAAATTTGCCGGCCTAGAACCGAGTTTTGCCTCGATTGAACCACTCGCAAAAAGGGCACTGGCAACACTTGGCGTCGATTCGACCGGTCTAAAAATGTATGACGGTTCTGGCCTTGCTCAAGGAAATCGAGTCACAGCAAAGATGGTCGCTCAGTTGATGACCAAGGTGGCTAGAGGCAATCTAGATGGCAACCCAACACTTGCTCAGATGGAGACCTACTTGCCAGTAGCCGGCAAAACCGGCACCTTGG